>JANLYY010000101.1:0-42194 GCA_031365885.1 Polaromonas sp.
GCGCCGCTCCGCGTCACCTCCCCCCAGGGAGCAACGCTGGTGGCCCGGCAAAGCCGGTTTCCACGGCGTTTCCGCTTGAGGATCATTTCATTTTTTAGCGCCATTCGATTGGCACGATGGAGTTAGCAATGAACGAAGACAAAACGCAACCCACGCCCGAAATGGCGCGACAGATGGCCAACACCATCCGCATTCTCGCCGTCGATGCAGTCGAAAAAGCCAAGTCAGGCCATCCCGGCGCGCCCATGGGCATGGCCGATATTGCGGAGGTGCTGTGGAACCGCCACCTCAAGCACAACCCAGCCAATCCACAGTGGCCTGACCGCGACCGCTTTGTATTGAGCAACGGCCACGGCTCGATGCTGATCTATGCCTTGCTGCACCTGACCGGCTATGACCTGCCCATGTCAGAGTTGAAAAACTTTCGCCAGCTGCAAAGCAAAACGGCAGGCCATCCAGAAGTGGGCGTGACTCCAGGCGTTGAGACCACTACCGGCCCACTGGGCCAGGGCCTGGCCAACGCCGTGGGCATGGCGCTGACCGAGAAGCTGCTGGCAGCCGAGTTCAACCGCGAAGAAGCCGGTGTGGAACACAGCATCGTTGATCACTTCACCTACGTTTTCATGGGTGATGGTTGCCTGATGGAGGGCATCAGCCATGAAGTCTGCTCACTCGCCGGCACGCTGCGTTTGTCCAAACTGGTGGCCTTCTACGACGACAACGGCATCTCGATTGACGGTCATGTCGAAGGCTGGTTTACAGACGACACGCCCAAACGATTTGAGGCCTATGGCTGGCATGTCATTGCCAATGTGGACGGGCATGACAGCGCTGCGGTCGATGCAGCCGTTCGCGCGGCCCGGGCGCAAGCGGCCTTGCCCCACGGCAAGCCGACGCTGGTCTGCTGCAAAACCGTGATCGGTCAGGGTTCACCCAACAAGGCCGGTACTCATGATGTACATGGGGCTGCGCTGGGCGCTGTCGAAGTGGCCGCGACGCGCGAGTCGCTGGGCTGGACTGCGGCGCCGTTCGAGGTGCCGGCCGAGGTGGCTGCGGCCTGGAATGCAAAGGCTAGTGGCATTGCGGCAGAGCGCGACTGGCGTGGCCGGTTTGAGGCCTACCGCACGCTCTATCCCGACGACGCCGCCGAGTTCGAACGCCGCATGACGGGTGAGCTGCTGCCTGACTTTGGCCGCAAACTGCCCGAGCTGCTGGCCGCGCTTGCTGCCAAACCGGACGCCATTGCCACCCGCAAGGCCAGCCAGAATGCACTCGACGCATTCAACACGCTGGTGCCCGAATTTTTTGGCGGCAGCGCCGACCTGACGGGCTCCAACCTCACCAACTTCAAGGGCTGCACCAAGGCCGGGCGGGACCAGTGGGGCAACCACCTGAGCTATGGCGTGCGCGAGTTCGGGATGGCCGCCATCATGAACGGCATGGCCCTGCACGGCGGCACCATTCCCTACGGCGGCACCTTCCTGACCTTCAGCGACTACAGCCGCAACGCCATCCGCATGGCGGCGCTGATGAAGCTGCGCGTGATTCACGTGTTCACGCATGACAGCATTGGCCTCGGTGAAGACGGCCCAACGCACCAGAGCGTCGAGCATATTCCGAGCCTGCGCATTATTCCAGGCCTTGATGTATGGCGGCCGGCGGATGGACTGGAAACGGCGGTCGCGTGGGCCTGCGCCATCGAGCGCAAGGACGGCCCCAGTGCGCTGTGCCTGTCGCGGCAGAATCTTCCGCAGCTGAGCGATGTGGGCATGACGGAGGGCATTCGCCGCGGCGGCTATGTGCTGTCTGACATGGAGGGCATTCAGGCCATCATCGTGGCAACGGGTTCCGAAACCAGTCTGGCCATGCGGGCCCAGGCCACACTGGCCAGCGAGGGCATTGCGACCCGCGTGGTGTCTATGCCGTGTACCAACATTTTTGACCGCCAGTCCGAGGCCTATCAGGAACAGGTGCTGCCGCTGGCCTTGCCGACGGTGGCGATTGAAGCCGCGCACCCGGACTTCTGGCGGAAATACGTCGGCCGCACCGGTGTCGTGGTGGGCATCGCCAGTTTTGGCGAGTCGGCGCCGGCTGTTGATTTGTACGCTCACTTCGGCATCACGTCGCAACGCGTGGTCGAGGCCGTGCGCACGCTGGCGCACCGCGCAGCCCATCGCCGTGAAACCTGGGTCGGTAGCGACGAACGAGGGCACGGCACGCTGTCCGAGCAAATTGTTTTGTCTGCAAATTAAAGCCCGTCAACATGTCTAATTATTTTGACCTGATCATGTTTGATCTGGATGGCACGCTGATTGAAACAGCGCCAGAAATTGCCGATGCGGTGAATGACACGCTACGCCGCTTCAGCCTGCCCGAGGTAACGCAGCAGCAGGTCAATGACTGGATCGGCCACGGCACGATGGAGCTGTTGATACAGGCGCTGGCGACGACCGGCAAGACCGATGTGTCGGTGGTGCGCGCCAGTGACACCCTGCCGCTGATCGCTGCCGAGTTCGAAAAAAACTACCAGTTGCGCTGTGGCACCCGCAGCAACCTCTACCCGCAGGTGCGCGAAGCGCTGACCGCCTTGCGCGAACGCGGCGTGAAGCTGGCCGTGGTCACCAACAAGGAAGGGCGTTACACCGCCACCGTGTTGAATGCCCACCAGCTGGCGCCCTTGTTTGACCGCGTGGTGAGCGGCGACACGCTGCCTTGCAAGAAACCCGATCCGGCGGGCATTCAAAGCTGCCTGGACCAATTTGCAGTCCCTGTGGAACGCGCCCTGTTCGTCGGCGACTCCAGCATCGACGTCGCCACGGCGCGCAATGCCGGCGTCACCGTCTGGTTGCTTCCGTATGGCTACAACATGGGTCAGCCGATTGAAAAATGTTCGCCGGATCGCATCATTGCAAATTGTTTGGAGCTATTGATTTAATAGCTGCTTACGCAGGTAATACGTGGGCTGACGGCCTTTTTTACTATAAAAATGTTCCCATGACCATTAAAATTGGCATCAACGGCATGGTAGAGCAGTGCAGTCCCAACCTCAACCTTGCGCTGCTTCCTGATGAAGTAACAGCCATCGTCGCAGCTTTAGAAGCGGGACTACCACCACTTTAAATAGTCGTGAGCAGCTAATTCTGAAGCGCGGGCATTTGCCAGGGCGCCGCGACGTTGCCGGGCTGCGCAACAGGGTCAAGGCCCCTGCAGAATTTTCTCGGGAAAAGGTTAATCTGGATAAGTGAAAACCCTGTGGAAGCACCATTGAATTGAAATTATATTTGTACATGCTGATGTTTCTATTTATAAGTCCGCATCAATGTCGCACCAATCAAACTCAGGAGTTCGTGTGATTCGAGAGAAGTCAGAGCCCGGCCGGCTGCGCAAGGCGCCAGAAAGCTTTTTGTCGCGGGCTGATATCCGTACCGTGGTTGAGGAGGCCAGGCAGGGTAGGCGCGGATTTATCCGGAACGCCTTTGCAGCCGTTGCGGCGAGCGCCGCTGGAGGGGCTGCGCTGGCGCAGGCCAACCCGGTGGCAGCGGATGGCGGTGACGACAACATCCTCAAGCTGCCCGCACACAGCACCGGGCTGGGGCAACCCGTTGCTTCTGACAACGGATATGGCAAGCCGTCCAAATTCGAGTCCAACGTACAGCGCCGCCAAAGCCCGGGCCTGACGCAAACCACGCAGGCATCGGTCTCATTTGCGCCGCTGCAGTCGCTGTTCGGCATCATCACGCCCAGCGGCCTTCACTTTGAACGGCATCACCAGGGCTGGTGGGATATCGACCCATCCAAACATCGCCTGATGATCAACGGCCTGGTGAAGACGCCCAAGGTCTTCACCATGGACGAAATCATGCGGCTGCCGACGGTGTCGCGCTTTCACTTCATGGAGTGCGGGGCCAACACCGCAGCCGAATGGGGCAACGTGGCGGTGCCAACGGTGCAGTACACGCACGGCATGGTCTCTTGCAGCGAATTTACCGGCGTGCCGCTGATCACGCTCTTGGAGATGGCCGGCATCGATCTAAAAAACGGCAAGTTCGTGCTGGCCGAAGGTGCCGATGGCTCGTCAATGACGCGCACGATTCCGATGAGCCTGATTCAGTCGGGTGAAGTGCTGGTCGCGTTCGGCCAGAACGGCGAAATGCTGCGGCCTGAAAACGGCTACCCGCTGCGCCTGGTGGTGCCGGGTGTGCAGGGCGTGAGCTGGGTCAAGTACCTGCGCCGCATCGAAGTGGGCGACCAGCCCTATGCCACCAAAGATGAAGCGATTCACTACATTGACCTGCAGCCCGACGGTCTGCATCGCCAGTACGCCGGTCTGCAAGAATGCAAAAGCGTCGTTACCACACCGTCAGGCGGGCAGGTGCTGCTGGACAAAGGCTTCTACAACATCACTGGCCTGGCCTGGTCGGGGCGCGGCAAGGTCAAGCGTGTTGATGTGTCGGTCGATGGCGGAAAAAACTGGCGTCAGGCGCGGCTGGAATCACCGGTCCTGAGCAAAGCTCTGAGCCGCTTCAATCTTGACTGGATTTGGGACAGCAAGCCGGCCCTGATCCAAAGCCGCGCGATAGATGAAACCGGTTTTGTGCAACCGACTTACAAGCAGTTGCGCGCTGTGCGTGGCACGCGCTCGATTTATCACAACAACGCGATTCAATCGTGGCTGGTTCAGGAAAATGGCGAGGTCAAGAATGTTCAGCTTTAAATTGCTTTTCCTGGCCATGGGACTGCTGGTGTCCAGCGCGCCCGCGCTGGCCCAGCAGACCGAAAAGTACCCTGGCATCGGCCGCACCGCCACAGCCAAAGAAGTGCAGGCCTGGGATATCGACGTGCGGCCCGACTTCCAAGGTCTGCCCGCTGGCTCCGGCAGCGTCGCCAAGGGACAGGATGTGTGGGAGGCCAAATGCGCCAGCTGCCACGGCGTATTCGGCGACTCGAATGAGGTATTCAGCCCGCTGATTGGCGGCACCACCGCAGAGGACATCAAGACCGGCAGAGCGTCGAAACTGCAAGACGCCACCGGTGGCCGAACCACCTTGATGAAGGTGCCCACCGTTTCAACGTTGTGGGATTACATCAATCGTGCGATGCCGTGGAACCAACCCAAGTCATTGTCAGTCGAAGAGGTCTATGCCGTTACCGCCTTCATGCTGAGTCTGGCCAACGTGGTGCCCGAGAACTTTGTGATGTCCGACAAAAACATTGCCGATGTGCAAAAACGCATGCCGAATCGCAACGGCATGACGACCAAGCACAGCCTGTGGCCTGGCAATGAATTCAAGGGCGTTAAAAAGCCTGACACCGCCAATGTGGCCTGCATGAAGGACTGCACGACCGAGCCGAAAGTCGCTTCGTTCCTGCCCGACTTCGCGCGCAACCAGCATGGCAACCTGGCCGAACAAAACCGGCTGGTCGGGCCGCAGCGCGGGACTGACACGACGCGCCCCGAAGTGCGCACCCTGGGTGCCGTGGTGACCCCCACGGCGGCATCAGTTCTCGCCGTATCAAAATCGGCACCGTCCACGGCCGGTGCCGCGACGGCAGACGGCAAGGCTGCCATCGCGCTGACGCAAAGCAGTGGCTGCGTCGCCTGTCACGCGATGGACACGAAAATCCTCGGGCCGTCGTTTGCCGCGATCACGCAAAAGCACGCTGGCAAGGTTGATTACCTTGCGGGGAAAATCAAAGGCGGCAGCGCCGGTGTCTGGGGGGCGATACCAATGCCGGCCCAGCCGCTGTCCGAGGCCGACGCCAGAACCATCGCGCTTTGGCTAGCTGCGTTGCGGTGAAGTAGACGCCTTAAGCAATGTTTAGGAATCAGAAATCAGAAATCAGAAATTAGAAACCTATTCCCTTCCCGCCCGCACGCTGCATTTAACCGTCAATTCACTTTTTAAGGAAACCAAAATGAAAACCCGTCGTGACACCCTCAAACACAGCGCCATCGTGGCCGGCCTGCTTGCCAGTGCAGGGCTCTACCCGCTGACTGCGTTGGCTGACTTCAACAAGGCCGCTTTCGAGGCCAAAACATTGGCTGAGGTGCTCAAGGCGATCAGTGCCACGGGCGCGCCGGTCGAGAGCAAAGACATTACGCTGACCGCGCCTGACATTGCCGAAAACGGTGCCGTCGTGCCGCTCGGTGCGGCTACAACGCTGCCCGGCGTCAAGCAGATGCTGCTGCTGGTGGAGAAGAACCCGTCGGCATTGGTCGCGGTGTTCAACATCACCGACAGCATCGATGCCAACGTGGCAACGCGAGCCAAGATGGGCCAGTCGTCTGATGTGTACGCGGTGGCCATCATGAACGACGGCAAGGCACTGTTTGCCAAAAAAGAAGTCAAGGTCACCCTTGGCGGCTGCGGCGGTTAACTTTTTCACCTTATTTTTGACATTCAAGGAGTTCCAACATGGCTGATCCGATGCGCATTCGCGCCCAAGTCGCTGGCAGCAACGCCACCGTTCGCGTGCTGATGAATCACGAAATGGAGTCTGGCCAGCGTAAAGACGCTGCTGGTAAAACTGTTCCCGCCTGGCATATTTCCGAAGTGTCGGCCACACACAATGGCAAGCCGGTAATGACGGCTGAGTGGGGTCCAGCGGTTTCGAAGAATCCGTTTCTGCAGTTAACCGTCAGGGGTGCCAAGGCCGGTGACAAAATTGGTGTGACATGGAAAGACAACAAGGGCGATACCCGCACTGACGAAGCTGTTGTTTCATAGGCAAGAAAAAAAAAGGCACAGCGACCCGGTTCTTTTTCTGCATCGACCAGAAGGCATTGAAGATGAAACAAACCTACCCGGCAGGCGCCGTTTTCGCCCTGTGTATTTTTTTGAGCGCGGGCAGCTCGCTGGCGCAATCTACTACCGCCGACGGTATTGCGCAGTACCGCGCCATGCTCCAAGACGGCAACCCGGCGGAATTGTTCGAGGCCAAAGGCGAAGATCTGTGGAAGCAAAAGCGCGGGCCCAAGGTCGCCTCGCTTGAAAAGTGCGACCTGGGCAAGGGGCCTGGCGTCGTCAAAGGCGTGTTTGTCGAGCTGCCGCGCCACTTTGCCGACACGCAGCGCGTGCAGGACCTGGAGTCGCGACTGCTGACCTGCATGGAAACGCTACAGGGTTTCAATGCTGCCGAGATCGCCAACACGCCATTTGGCCGGGGCGAGCAGAACAGCGTCACCGCGCTGGCAACCTGGATTTCTGCTGAGTCCAAAGACATGAAGTTCAATCTGCCGCAAAAGCACGAGCAGGAGAAAGTCATGTTTGAAGTCGGCAAACGACTGTTCTTCCAGCGTGGCGGCTCGCACGATTTTTCCTGTGCCTCCTGCCACGCTGAAGACAACAAACGAATCCGTTTGCAAGACCTGCCCAACCTGACAAAGAACCCGGGCGCCGCGCAGGGATTCGGTGCCTGGCCGGCTTACCGCGTGTCCAGCGGGCAGATGTGGGGCATGCAGCAGCGCCTGAACGATTGCTACCGCCAGCAGCGGTTTCCGTATCCGGGATTTGGCAGCGATGCGACCGTCGCGCTCGGCGTGTACCTCGGCGTCAACAGCATCGGCGGTCAATCTATTGCACCTGCGCTGAAACGTTAACTCCCTTCGGAAGATCAACCATGACCAAAAACCACAAAATAATCGGTTCTGTGTTTGGCACGTTGACGGCCGTCGCCGCGCTGGCCGGTTGCGCGATGACTAGCTCCCCGCGCGACCTCGACAAACTTACCGATCAGGTCGTCAAATCCTCGTTTCGCGATCAGGGCCCTGTCAAGGTGGCTGAGCGCTTTAAACCCGATGCTGCCCAAAATGACTGCAGCGATGCCGACGTAGCGGGAAAACAGCTGGACCCCAAACTTGCCAAGGCCATCGAAGAGGCGAACCTGAAAACCGTCAAATGGCCGTCTGATGGCAAATTTATCGGTGACTGGAAGCAAGGCGAGGTCATTGCGCAGAGCGGCCGAGGCCTGACCTGGACTGACGATCCACTGCAGGCCAACGGCGGCAACTGCTACAACTGCCACCAGATCGACAAAAAAGAGATTTCTTACGGCTCGCTGGGGCCAAGCCTGTACAACTACGGCAAGCTGCGCGGCGTCACCGACCCGACGAGCGACGCAGCCAAGCCCATCGTCGAGTACACCTGGGGCAAGATCTGGAACTCCAAGGCTTACAACGCCTGCTCCAACATGCCGCGCGCTGGTCACATGGGCATCCTGACCGAGGCGCAGGTGCGCCACGTCGTCGGCTTGTTGCTAGATCCAAAATCACCGGTTAATCAATAGCCGGTTCAACCCGCCATGCGGCTCTGCGCTGCAAATGCAACCCGGCCAGTCCGGGTTTTTTTTACCCTGAACACGGTCGATCAATACCATGAACTTAAGCAAACGCGAATTTTTCCAAGTGCTCGGTGCCGGTGCCGCAGCCGGCATGGGCCTGGGCACCTGGGCTGATGCCGATGCACAAACCGCCAGCGCCGGACTGTACGATGCGCCGCGTTTCGGCAATGTCTCCTTCCTGCACATGACCGACTGCCATGCGCAGTTGCTGCCGATTCACTTTCGCGAGCCCAGCGTCAACCTCGGCGTCGGCAGCATGAAGGGCCAGTTGCCGCATCTGGTCGGCGAGCATTTGCTCAAGGCAACCGGCGTGCGTGCGGGCACAGCCGAGGCGCATGCACTGAGCAGCCTTGACTTCGAAAAGGCCGCGAATCGCTACGGTAAAGTCGGCGGCTTTGCGCACCTTGCCACGCTGGTGAAGAGGCTTAAATCGACACGGCCGGGTGCTGTGTTGCTCGACGGTGGCGACACCTGGCAAGGCTCGGGCACCGCGCTGTGGACCAACGGTCGGGACATGGTCGATGCCTGCAAGTTGCTCGGCGTCGATGTCATGACCGGCCACTGGGAGTTCACGCTGGGCATGGAGCGCGTCAAGGAAATTATCGACAAGGACTTCGCCGGCAAGATCGAATTCGTGGCGCAGAACGTCAAAACCAGCGACTTCGGTGATGCCGTCTTCAAGCCTTATGTGATGCGCGAGGTCAACGGCGTGCCTTGCGCCATCATTGGCCAGGCTTTTCCCTATACGCCGATTGCCAACCCGCGCTATGTGGTTGCCGACTGGGCGTTCGGCATTCAGGACGAAAGCATGCAGAAGGCGGTCGATGAAGCGCGGGCCAAGGGTGCGCAGGTCGTCGTGCTGCTGTCGCATAACGGCATGGACGTGGACCTGAAGATGGCCACGCGTGTTAGCGGCATCGACGCCATCATGGGCGGTCATACGCACGACGGCATGCCGATTGCGAGTGTTGTCAGCAACAAAGGCGGCAGGACTTTGGTCACCAACGCTGGCTCAAACGGCAAGTTTCTTGCGGTGATGGACTTCGATGTCAAAGGCAAACAAGTCGTTGATTTCCGCTACAAGCTGCTGCCAATTTTTGCCAACATGCTACCGGCTGACAAGGAGATGGACGCGCTGATCAAAAATGTTCGCGCGCCGTATGAATCCAAGCTCAATGAAAAGCTCGCTGTGACCGAAGGCACGCTGTACCGGCGCGGCAACTTTAACGGCACCGGCGACCAATTGTTGCTGGACGCACTGATGGACGTGCTGGACGCAGAGATCGCGTTTTCGCCGGGGTTCCGCTGGGGCACGTCCTTGTTGGCGGGGCAGGTCATCACCCGCGAGTGGTTGATGGACATGACCGCCACCACTTACTCTTTCACCACGGTGACCGAGATGACCGGTGAGACGATCAAAACGATTTTGGAAGATGTTTGTGACAACCTGTTTAACCCCGACCCGTACTACCAGCAAGGCGGCGACATGGTTCGTGTGGGCGGGCTGGAATACAGCTGCAACCCGCTCGCCTCCATGGGCAAGCGTATTGAAGACATGCGCCTGAACGGCAAGCCGCTGGATGCTTCACGCAAGTACAAGGTAGCGGGCTGGGCGCCGGTTGCAGAAGAGGCACGCACCGCGCCAGGAAACAAGATGGTGTGGGACGTTGTTGAGCAATGGCTGAAAGCGCGCGACGGCAAAGTGTCTGCCCGCAAGGCCAACGTACCCAAGCTCACGGGTGGACTGCCCAACGCAGGCTACGTTTAATTTTTGTGTGCTCTGACCGGGCGCCGGTGTTCACGCAATATCGACGGTATGAATGCCGAAAACGCCTGTCCGGCGGTCCAGGAAATATCGTTCCAGCGTCTCTTTGACAGTTTTAAAAGCAAGATCGTCCCAAGGGATTTCTTCCTCTGAAAACAGCCTTGCCTCCATGGTCTCGTGACCCGGCTTGAACTGGTTGCTCAACAGCCGGGCGCGATAGAAGAGATGCAGCTGTCCTACTCTGGCGACGTTTATGACGGTAAACAGTCCGAGCAGCTCAAAACTCGCCCCTGCTTCTTCGTCAGTCTCGCGCGCAGCACCTTCTGATGACGTTTCTCCAAGTTCCATGAATCCAGCTGGCAAAGTCCACTTCCCGCGACGCGGCTCAATGTTTCGCTTGCAAAGAAGGATCTGTTCGCCGTGCTTACCCCAGAAGGGCACTGTACCCACCACATTGAGCGGGTTTTCGTAGTGAATGGTTTGGCAGGCAACACAAACAGCGCGCTCCTTCGAGTCGCCATCGTCAGGGTGGCGGTAGACCACAAACGCCCCGCACGCGTGGCAGTGTTTGAGGGGCGTGCGAAGCATTGCGCGAGTTTAGCTTCGTCGGAAAAAAACGACCAGATGAAGCTGAAATCTTGACATTGGGCTCTGATATCCACTTTGAAAACGATATTTCCCCTCGTGTTCTAAATAACTTTCTGATGAATCGTTGCAAAATCACAACACACAAAGCGAAACGCCACACTAAGCGGAAATAGTTGGATGTTCAGTCATTAAAAGGCGTCTATCGTCGTTTGCATCTTCTTACAATTGTGGCGAGTTACGGCTTTGCCCCCGCAGAATCTTTCTCACGCCCCACCCAGCCGGTTGGGTGCGGCTGGTTGATCGGTACAACACCTTTTTAAGTGGCTTTTGAACGCAATGACAGTGTATGCAAGAACCGAGCGCGGGCACTACGTTGCGTACGACCCGCAGTCGGAACTCCCGCGCAAACTCAAATCGATTCTCAGAGTGATCGACGGTAAAACCTCTCAACATGTTTATCTGGAGAAACTGCATGCGTTTGGCGACGTGCTCG
Source organism: Polaromonas sp. (assembly GCA_031365885.1). Lineage (GTDB taxonomy): Bacteria > Pseudomonadota > Gammaproteobacteria > Burkholderiales > Burkholderiaceae_C > Polaromonas. Next base: position 11,187 of record JANLYY010000101.1, read on the forward strand.
GCATCCTCCATTCGCTGCACACCAGTGGATTAATCCAACCCGTCTTGTCCGGTTTGCCTCAGGTACGTTCAAATAACGGTGTTTCTTACGCGGAGCGCGTTGATTTGATGCGGCCGCGTAAAACGGATGATTGGTCTGCAACACGCAGTACAAATGCTCCGAGCACTTTACAAACCCCCCAAAGTAGTGGGCGTGCTGACCGTGACACCGTGCCTTCACCGGCTTCTTCAAATTTACAGTCGGAATTGAAAAGTGCCCTGGCTCTTCATTTGGCCACTGACCTCATGGGCAGCTTCGTACTCGCGAATGTTCCCGAGCGGTCGTTTCAGATTCTCCGGGAACTTGAAGAAGTGACATCGTTGGATATGCTCGCCGTGCTTCTCAGCGGATACCAGCAAATGGTGTCGCATCTCGGTGAGCCGAGCGTTCTGCATTTGGAGCAGATTAAACAAATTTTGCGAGATAACTTGTGAAACTACTTTTAAATATTTATGGCGGCAAAACCCTGACGCTTTCCGTGGCTGAGTTAGGGTACGAAGATGTGCAATCTGGTCAGGTTTGGCTGCCCGGTATTGCTCTCTGCGTTCAGTTGCAGTTCTAAGGAGATGAATTTTGTCTAAAGTTTATCGAAAAACTCTCAAAGGAATCGACGAAGTCGCCTTTAAGTCGACAGGTCTGCCGCTGCGTCTATTAAGTTATTTAATTGCCGTTGATGGCGAGGCGTCTGTTGATCAGCTTGCCGGACGCAATCCGCAATTGCCGTCGATAGCGGTGGTGTTGCAGGGCCTCGCTGATCAGGGATTCCTGGAGTTTATTGGAACTGCCGCAAACGTAGTGGATCTTGCGCAGGCGCGAGTGAGTAACGGTGCGAATAATGTCTATGGCAACGCCAGCATGCCTAATTCCAGCCCGCCGCAGATGTATGCACCCCCGTCACCGCCTTCCTACGCGCCAGCACCCGCAAGCTATTTCCCGGAGCTTGAGATATACAAAAGCAATATGTCTCGTGATGTTAGTGGGCTACTAGGCACAGATGCCGGTCCAGTACTTCAGAAAATTCAGGCCTGCAAAACAAAAGACGATTTGTTTGCCGCAATGATGGGCATCAAAAAAATTATCACCATTTATCTTGACCGCAATGCTGCCGACAAGTTCGGTGCGCGGTATGGCGCGCTGGCCAATTAGCCATCGAAGGTCTCAGTCTTTAAATAACTACCAAGGAAAAGAAATGCAGTTCGATTTGATTATGGCAACGCAATTTTCGTTTTTAATGGGGTTTATCGGCATGGTGGGAGGGGCCTACTACTTTTCATTGATCAAGTCCACTCTGCCGCTTGAGCATCAATCCAACGCGGTTACTTCTGCAGTCTATTGTCTGATGGCTGCCATCATGTACGGCATTATCAATTACAAATACGGCATCGGCACCGATACGCTCTCAAAAGGCGACTACCCGACGGTACTTCGGTATATCGACTGGCTGGTAACCACGCCGCTGCTGGTACTCAAATTTCCCGAAATGCTTGGCGGTGATGAAGCGCCTGCAGTCGCTATTCTAGTGATTGTTGCTGACGTCATGATGATTTTGTTTGGTTTGGCCGGTGAGTCATCGATCAACGCAGCTAAAGGCGCAACGGTAGTCGGTTGGGCAATGTTTGGCGTCAGCTGCCTTGCATGGTTGTTTATAATTTTTGTGCTCTACACAGCAGTCACCAATGCAGCAGCCAACAAGTTGGGCCCTGTCAAATTAGGCCTGAGCCGACTGAAACTCTTTATTGTTTTGGGATGGGCTATTTATCCGCTCGGCTTTCTGCTCACGCTGATGTCCAACTCGCCTGAAGTGCGCGTTAGCCGCGAGCTTGTCTACAACGTCGCCGACTTGTTCAATAAAGTAGGTTTCGGTATGGTTGCGATTTACACGATACGGCAAATTGTGCGCGAACAGAAAATTCGTGAAGCCATGGCTCAGCTCTGATCGGGCAGATGGTGTGAGCGTCCAGCAGCGGATGTTTGACTTTGCCGGACTCTATATCTTCTTCATCGAGTGGCCCAGTGATGACATGAGTATTGCCGGCAAGTTCCTGAAACTAGGAGGCAATTTCTTGTGTGTCAAAGTTTTTTCATACCTTGGGTTTGGCCGCGATGATCGAGATTGATGAGCAATTCGAGGCTATCTTTGAGCGATCACAGCGTGTGTTGAATACGCATGCAAGATCGTTTGCGGAGGCAGCTCGCTTCCTTTCCCCGAATGCCAGGCGCAGCGCGGCGATTCTTTACGCGTTTGCGAGGGCCGCTGACGATTTTTCTGATGAAGAGTCACTTGGCACCCGCGAGCAGCGAATGCAAATGCTTTCCGCGTTACGCTTTGCATTGCTAAATGCCGCCAAGCCAGGCGCGGTCAATTCGTCGAACCCGACAGCAACGACGGTGGGCGTCATGCTGTTGAAACACGGCGTCAGCTTCTGCATCCCCTTGTATTTCCTTGACAGCCTGTGTGAAGACAGCCAGTCGCGGCAAATAAAAAGCACGGACGAGCTGTTGCGATTCGCTTACGGTGTCGCAGGGACAGTCGGACAAATGTTGCGGCCCATTCTTGGAGCTCCAGCAGAAGCGGAGCAACATGCTATGGCGCTGGGTGTAGCGATGCAGTTAACAAATATTGCGCGTGATGTGATCGAAGATGCCGGGCGCGGCCGCTGTTACTTGCCTGCACAGTGGGGCGCTAGTTTGCAGATGATGGCCAGGCCTGCTTCGGATACGCAACGAAGGGAGGCGTTTGCCATGCTTGAGCGTTTGCTGATGCTGGCGGAAGACTTCTATGCCTATGCTGAAAACGGCCTTCGTTACATTCCCTCTGGCAACAGGAGGGCGATTCAAATCGCACTTGTGCTTTATCGCGGCATTGGCCGCAAGATACAGCGAGAAGGCCCGTCGAGGTACTGGACAGGTCGGGCGAATCTGGGCAAGTTCGAAAAGTGGAGTCTGATGTCGCGTGCGCTTTTGTTTCCGAAGACGCCGGGTGCGCCTCCAATGCGGGATGTCGTGACGTGCGACTTGTCGCACTTGAGGGGCGTACCGGGCTTTCCTGCCTAAGCTTGCATGGTGCCTCAGATGCAAAACGCCGACTGGGATGTCATTATTGTTGGGGGTGGGTTAGGTGGTTTGTCGCTTGCTGTAGAACTCTCGCAGCTTGAATTTTCACACTTGAAAGTTTTGGTGCTAGAGAAGCGCACGCAGTATGAAAGGGACCGGACCTGGAGCTATTGGGCCAGGCAACCACACCGCTACACCGCACTTGAGCGCCGGCGCTGGAGCAAATGGGCGGTGATGCTCGATGGGCGTCGCGCCGAACAGAGGTCTTGCACTGACTATTGCACGATTGATGCGGACGCGTTTTATAAGTTTGCGCAGTCGCAGATTGCTGCTTCACCAAACGTGCATTTGCGAATGGGGGTCACTGCAACCAACGTCATTGATGCACCCGCACCAGAGGTCAGCTTGTTGGACGGCAGCCGTTTGTCCGCGCGATGGATGATGGATGCTCGACCCCCCGGAACACCGTTGCCTCACGCATTGTGTCAGCGCTTTGTGGGCTGGGAAATTCACACCGAGACTGATTGCTTCAACACTGACGTGGTAGAGCTGATGGATTTTCAGCGAGCGTCCAACGGCCTTCATTTTTTTTATGTGCTGCCCTATGGGCCGCGCCATGCATTGGTGGAAACTACCTGGCTGTCGCCTTTTTCGTATCAACACGACTACGAAGCCGAATTGTCTGACTACCTGCAGCAGCGCTATGGTGTAACACGGCACCGTCAGGTCTACCAAGAACAGGGTTGCCTGAATCTGCAGTTGCCGGCATTGCCAATGTCCGGCGCGCGCATCGTACTGCTGGGGCGTACCGCAGGAACACTCCGACCTTCAACGGGATTCGCATTTCTTGAAACGATTGCTGATGCAAAGCGCATTGCGAAGCGTCTCGCCTCAGGTGCCAACGACCTGGCAAGTATTCCCCCCTACCGACGCGACGCCCTCGATTTGCAGATGGACAGGGTCTTTTTCGAGGGGCTGAGCGCAGACTGGAAGCGTGCGCCAGAGCATTTCATGGCCTTGTTCGAAGGGCTTGATGCGGAAACGCTGGTGGCGTTTCTGGCAGGCCGACCTGCGTTCGTGCAACGCTTGAAAGTAGCCATGCAACTTCCCAAGCTGCATTTTCTACGCGCTGCCGGGCGCTACGCGCTCAAAGAGGCGTCGTGAACAGTCTTAAACCCTTCGGCTTGGTGGCAGCACTGGCCAGCCTGCTCCTGATGGCTGCTGCGTTGGTTTTTATCGATCAGAACTACCAGTACGCGGGTTTGTGGTTGTTGATGATTCTCAGCCTGACTGTCGGCTTCGGTCACGGCGCTCTCGATGCACATCTTTTGCTGCGACGTTTCCCTTCGGGTGCAAAGGCGTTGACGGTAGCTGCCGCTTATCTGGTGATTGTGGTTTTGCTGGGGTGGGCGCTAAGCCATGCCGTGAGCATCGCGCTGTGGCTGCTGCTGGGCCTATCGATATGGCACTTTGGCGAAGCTTTTTCACGATGGGACAATTTGCATCCTGCCACCAGAACCCTGACACGGTTAGTCGTCGGAGGTGCGCCCGTCATGTTGCCAATGTGCCTGTCGCCCGGAGCCATGGCCGACTTGCTGGGGGCGTCGTGGCAAGGCAATGAGGTTCAGACATGGCAATGGCTTGCCTACTCATGGCTGGGGCTTTTTGCAGGCTGGTTCGTGCTGTGCGGCGTTCCGCGTTACCGCGCGGCGCGCCATGCCTGGTACGAGCTCGCTGGCGCTGTCGCGCTCAATCTGATTTTTTCGCCTTTGATGGCTTTCGCGCTGTACTTCGGTTTTTACCATTCACCCGTCCATATCTGGCGCGTGTGGCGTACCCGACCGCTGCAAGTCACCGCGCCCGGGAAGGCGCCGGCGCTCAGTCTGATCAACGTGGCTGCCACCTTCGTAGCCACGCTCGTTCTCGGTGTGACGCTCCTGCTCGTGCTCGACTTCAACACGTCATTATTTTCGGCAGAAGCGCGTAGTCTTCGCTGGCTGATTGTTGCGCTGGCAGCACTGACCCTGCCGCATCTGATCCTGATTGGTCTTTGCGCCGAGCAATTGTCGGAGCCGGCCTCGCGTCATTAGTTTGGCGCATCGTCTGTCGATCACTCCGCCTTGATGCCAGCCGTCTTGATGGTTTTTGCCCAGAATTCGGTTTCTTTTTTAACCAGCGCATCAAGCGCTGCGGGCGCCAAGTAACGCAGCTCGATGCCAGCGCCATCGGCGCGGGTCTTGGTCTCTGGCAGCTCCAGTGCCGCCTTGATCTGCGCGCTGAGCTTGCCCACCACGTCAGGTGGTGTCGCGGCCGGGGCAAAAATGCCAACCCAGGCTTCAAGTTCAAAACCTTTGAGGCCCGCCTCTGCAGTTGTGGGCACCGCAGGCAGACCCGGATGGCGGACTTTGCCAGCAACGGCTAGGCCCTTTAGCTTGCCCACCTGCACCTGCCCCATCACCGAAGGCGGCGTGGTGATGAAGACCTGCACCTGGCCCGACAACACATCCTGCAGCGCCGGGCCAGAGCCGCGATACGGGATATGCACCATGCTGGTCTGCGTCTGCAGTTTGAACATCTCGGTGCCGATGTGCGAGAGCGATCCATTGCCCTGACTCGCGTAGCTGAGCTTTCCGGGGTTGGCCTTGAGGTAGGTGATGAACTCACCGAGGTTGTTCGCCGGTACTGACGGATGCACGGTAATCACATTGGTAGCTACCGTGATCAGCGCCACAGGTACAAAGTCCTTCTGAGCCCAGGGCAGTTTCGGTGTCAGGTTGGGGTTGCCGACGTGATAAGCGGAATACGAATTCAGCAGCGTGTAGCCGTCAGGGTTCGCACGCGCCACGGCTTGATACGCAACGTTGCCGCTGCCGCCGCCCCGGTTGTCAACCACGACAGGCTGGCCGATGACCCTGGCCAGAGCATCGGACAGGATACGGGCCGACGCATCGACAAAGCCGCCCGGCGGATTCGGAACGATCAGATTGATCGGTTTGCTTGGGTAGGTTTGCGCCACTGCGGCGCTGGCCAGCAGCGGAGCCAGCAGGGCCAATGTCATGGAGGCCAGCAGGCGTTGAAGGGTGGGGTTGGGTGGCATGTTCATGGCTAGGTTTCTTCAAAGGGGAATTGGGTGGGAATAGGATCAATAACGGCCTGAAAGCAGAGCGCCCGCACCAGGCACCCGTCGTTCAAGCCCCAGGGTTTTCAGCAGGGAATAGGTTGTACAGACTGCGCTGGAGACCACCGGCAAGCCGCTGGCCGCCTCAATCATCGGCACCGCAGCCAGTGACGGCATCTGCACGCAGGCTGAAGCGACGATGGCATCCGCGCCTTTGACGTTCAACTGCTTCCACAACTCGGCAGGCGCCCGCGGGTCTCGCGCACCGACCGCGAGGTTGTCATGAATTTCCAGCGAGATGCTGTCGATCACTTCAATGTCTTCGTTTTCGATGTAGTCGATGACCAGCCGCGTCAATGCTTTCATGTACGGCGCGATGATCGCAACCCGCTTCGCGCCGATGGCCTGTAGTCCTTCGACCAGAGCGCCCGCGCTGGTGATGACCGGTGTCGGCGCGCAATTGGCCACAGTCACTTCATGCAGGCGGCGCTGCGATTCGCGGTGATAGCCGTGGCCCATGCTCATGATGGCCACCAGGCAGGCGTAACCCATGGCGTCCACACGCGCATCGGAAAGCTCCAGTGCGCAGCGGTCCGAGTCGCGGTCCATCGCCATCAGCTCGTCCTGGGTGACAGATTTCATCCGCATGCGGCTTGAGTGAAACGTGAACCGTTCGGGCAGTAGCAGTTCACGGGCCCGCAGCATGGCCGGAATTTCCGTTTCCATCGTGGTGTTGGAGCTCGGCACGATCAGGCCAATGCGGTAGTTTTTTGCGGACGGCTCAATGACTGCTGGCAAGGTAAATGTCCTTCACGTGGAGGGGCAGGGAGAATGATTAGTTGCTATTAAAATTATAGCTACTTGCGCACGTTATTCGTGGGCTGGCGGCCTAAAAAGCATAGAAATCAGGAAGAAACGGTACTTCGGCAGTTCGCTGGCAGGCCCACGAGGCTGCTCAGCAGCAGATCAATATGACCTGCCTAAGCCTTGGCGGTTTTGCCATGTTTTTCAATCAGGCTGCGCGCTGTGTCGAGCAGCTTTTTGCCGTCGAAACCCTTTTTGTTCATGTCTTCAACCCACTCGACCTCCACCGTCCGCGCCTTGCGGCGGAAGTCTTGCGCTTCCGCAGCGCTCACGGTGTAGATCGTGTTGCCGCGGTCGCTGGCGCTCTTGCGGCCCGGTACGTCGTTGCCTTGCTGTATCTTGCCTAGCGAGGCCGAGGTCGCCATGCCGGAGTTGTTATCGATCACTTTTTTCAGGTCGGGTGCCAGCGAGTTGTACTTGGCCTTGTTCATCGCCATCACAAACGTGGTCGTGTACAGACTGCCGCCGGCCGGGTCAAACTCGGCGTGGAACTTGGTGAGTTCATTGACCTTCACCGACGGAACGACCTCCCACGGAATGACACAACCAGTGATGGTGCCCTTGCTCAGCGCATCGGGAATGCCCGGCAGCGGCATACCCACCGGCGTCGCGCCCAGCACGCCCATCAGCTTGGTGACCTGACGCGTCGGCGCCCGCAGCTTCAGGCCCCGCATGTCGGCAATCGACTTGACCGGCTTGTCAACGGTATGGATCACGCCCGGTCCATGCACCTGCAAGGCGATAACCTGCGTATCCTTGAACTCGTCCGGCGCCATGGTCTGCACGTATTCCCAGTACGCCTTCGACGTCGCTTCGGCGTTGTTCATCATGAAGGGCAGCTCGAACACTTCGATGCGCGGGAAGCGGCCGGCGGTATTGCCCGGCAAGGTCCACACAATGTCGACGACACCGTCTTTGGCCTGGTCGTACAGCTGCACCGGCGTGCCGCCCAGCTGCATGGCCGGGTAGGCTTCAAACTTGATGCGGCCACCCGATTCTTTTTCGACCTTGTCCATCCACGGCTTGTGCATGCCGAGCCAGACATTGGAGGTCGGCGACATGAAGGTGTGAAACTTCAGGGTGACAGCCTGTTGGGCCAGACCAGACAGCGCCGGTGCGGCCAGAGCAGCGGCAGCGCCAGATTTGAGCAGGGTGCGGCGTTGAATCATTGAGAAGCTCCAAAAGACATTGAGATCACCGACCTGAATTTATCGGAATCGGAGACGACTTAGAACCGGTGAATCCCCTGATCTGGCTGTAGAACAACTAGGAAACGTACTTCACCAGCCAAAGCGAAATTCCCGGAAAAAATAGCAGCAGGGTGGTGCGCAGCGTGTCGCTGATCAGAAACGGCATCACGCCGCGGTAGCTTTCCCGAATCGGCACGTCTTTGGCCATGCCGTTGACCACGTACACATTCAGGCCCACCGGTGGCGCCAGCAGGCCGAAGCCGACGGTCATCAATACCATGATGCCGAACCAGATGGCGACTGATTCCCTGGGCATGCCGAAGTCAAGGCCCATCACCATCGGAAAGAAGATGGGAATGGTGAGCAGCAGCATCGAGAGCTCGTCCATCACCGCACCCAGCACCACGTAGAACAGCAAAATGGCGGTCACGACCATCAGCGGTGACAGGCCCCAACCGCCGACGACGGCGGCCAGCTGGTTCGGCACCTGCGTCAATGCCAAGGCCGAATTCATCAGGTCGGCACCAATGAAGATCAGGAAGATCATGGCCGAGCTTTCGGCCGTCGCGTAAAAACATTGCACAAATTTTGCCCAGGTCAGTTCCCGCCGGAGCAGAGAGGCCGCTAGCGTGGCCGCCGCACCGACTGCCGCGCCTTCGGTCGGCGTGAAGTAGCCGCCGTAAATGCCGCCGAACACCAGCAGGAAGATGACTGCAATCGGTGCGATGCCCAGTAACAAGCCGAAGCTGAGCGGCTCGCGGTCATCATCAACATCGGGTGCCTGACCCGGCACGACACGCACGTAAATGGCAATAGCGGCAATGTAGCCCAGCATGGCAATCACGCCCGGCACCATGGCGGCGGCAAACAGCTTAGCGATATTCTGCTCGGTCAAGATGGCATAGATCACCAGCGGCACCGACGGCGGAATCAAAATGCCCAGCGTGCCGCCAGCCGCCAGCGTGCCGGTGGCCAGCCGGCCCGAATAACCGTGACGTTTCATTTCCGGCAGCGCCACACTGGTGATGGTTGCTGCCGTGGCGACCGACGAGCCGCAAATGGCACCGAAGGCAGCGCAGGCCAGCACCGACGCCATCGCCAGCCCGCCCTTGAAGCCGCCCATGACCGCCGCAGCAAAGCGAAACAGCGCGCGGCTGATGCCGCCCTGCGTGGCGAAGTGACCCATCAGGATGAACAGTGGAATCACCGACAGGTCGTAGTTGGCAAAGCGGGCAAATGCCTGCGTGTTGATGAAGCTGGCAAACGGCGCCCAGCCGGTTTGCATCACGTAGCCGGTGGCGCCGGCCACAAACATGCTGACGGCGATAGGCACGCGGATAGCCATCAGCACCAGCATGATGCCGAAGATGAGCAGCGCCAGCGTGATGCCGCTCATATGTGCGCCTCTTGGGCGTCCCGGCCTTCAGGAAAACCGAAGAGCGCCTGACAGAGGCCGATCATGCTGGTGAGCACGAAGGGCGGCACCATGGCCGCGTAAACCGTCCACTCGGGCCAGCCGAGAATCTGCGTTTCAGAATTCGTGCTGTATGAATTGATGCCGCCCAGCACCGTGCGCCAGGCCAGCAGCGCAAACACCAGCGCCAGCAGCAGCGCACCGAAACGGTCCAGACCCGAATTGGCGCGCTCACTCAGTTTCGCGGTGAAGAAATCCACAATGATGTTGCCGCGCCTGATCTGGCAAAACGGCATGAACAGCGCGATGGCCGCGCCGGCCGCCACGCCGGTGAGCTCGAAGTCACCGACCAGACTGGCGCCGGTGGTGTTGCGACCGATCAGGCTGACACAGGTCATCAGCGTGATGGCGGTGAGCAGGATGCCCGCCACGATGGCGCACAGCCTGGCCAGAGAATCAAGAACTTTCAAGGCCTGTCCCCGGACATTGGATTGCTATTTTTATTGCTATTGTCTTTATAGCTGCTTGCTCACGTTTTTACGTGGGCTGGCAGCGTATTTATCATTCAACTTTGACGTTTAAAGACATCAACCCGGCGACGCCGCAAGCCATGGTTTGCCCGGACACCACCGCCGCCACGCCTTCGGGTGTGCCGGTGTAGATCAGGTCGCCGGGCTTCAGTTCCCAGGCGGCGCTGAGGTGTTCGATGATCTCGCCAATGTTCAGATCAGCTTTGATACGTTGCTGCGCTGGCGGTCTTTTCCGTCGACCTGAAGGAAGAGCTCGGCCTTTTCGATGTCGCCTGCCTGCGCGGCTGGCGTGATCGGGCCAATGGGCGCCGAGTGGTCGTAGGACTTGCCGATCTCCCACGGGCGGCCCTGTTTTTTCATCTCGCCCTGCAAATCGCGGCGCGTCATGTCCAGGCCCACGGCATAGCCGTAAACATGCTTGTGGGCGTCGGTGGCTTTGATGTTTTTTCCGCCAATGCCAATCGTCACCACCAGCTCGATTTCATGGTGCAGGTTTTTCGTCAGGCTGGGGTAGGGAATGCTGCCGGTCTCGTTGGCGTTAACGACGACGAGCGCGTCAGTCGGTTTGATGAAGAAAAACGGCGGCTCGCGCCCAGTAAAGCCCATTTCCTTGGCGTGCTCTTCGTAGTTGCGTCCGACGCAGTACACGCGGTTGACGGGAAAGCGGTCGGTGGTGCCGACAACGGGCACCGAAACAGCGGCGGGCGGGGTGATGACAAAGCTCATGACAACCTTTCTTCTCTGTGTATGCCCAGGGCCTGATGCACCGGGCGGTCTGAAAAACTGAACATCACACAACCGGGCGCTGACCGCAACTGCGCAGTGTGCCACGACGGAATCACAAAATGGTCGCGCGGCCCGAACTCGAATGACCAGCTTTGGTCACCGCGCGAAATATCGACAGCGCCCGCGCCTTCGACGACGCTGAACACCGCGCCGTCGGTTTGCCGGTAGGGTTTGCCGGCAAAGCCTGCCGGCAGGCGCTGCATGAAAGTCGCCATGGTAGGCATGGGCGCGCCGCCGGTTGCAGGGTTCACATAACGCAGCTTGGTGCCGTCCCAGGCGTCGATGTCGGCGTGAAACTCCAGCTGGTGCAGCGTCTCGCGCGTGCGCTCATACGGGTAGCTGAAAATCGGCGAAGTATTGCCGAAAGGCGCGTTACGCTGGGCATCAAAACGCACTGGCAGCATGTTGGCGCCGTAGCGATGCATGCTGATGCCTTCGGGCTTGGTCACAGCCTGCTGTTTCGCCGTGCCGGTTTCGGCAAAGCCGGCGTCGAAAAAACGCAGCATCGGAATGTCGAGGCCATCGAGCCAGACCACAGGTGCGTCGGATAGGGCCGCGCCTCTACCTGCGCCTGTATGCCCGTGGTCGTGCCAGGTCCAACTTGGCGTGATGATGAAGTCGCCCGGTTTCATTTGCGTGCGTTCACCGTCTACTGCGGTGAAGGCGCCGTGCCCGTCAACGACAAAGCGCAGCGCGCTTTGCGTGTGGCGGTGGCTGGGCGCTACCTCGCCCGGCATGATGACCTGCAGGCCCGCGTAGAGCGATTGCGTGATGCACGACTGCCCGCGTAGCCCGGGGTTCTCCAGAATCAGCACCCGCCGCACGGCTTCCTCGGCCGTGATCAGTCGGCCCGACTGAATCAGGTACGGATGAACGTCAGCGTACTTCCACAGCGCCGGATGGCAGGGCGTGGCGGGCGAGGGCGGCACCAGCGCATGCAACACTTCCCACAGCGGCGTCATGCTGTGCGCGGCGATGGCGTTGTAAAAGTCTTTGCGGGCTGCGGTGGTGGCCGTCGGTGTGGCTGACTCCGTTGGCGGAGGTTTCATGTCCATGGTGGTGGTCTCCTGTTGCGTTGAATCCTAGTAGCTCATTCGAGCTTGATATTGCGGCTCTGGATGATGTTGCCCAGAAGCGCGGTCTCTTCCCTGATGCGGCTCTCCAGGCCTTCCGGCGACGTGCCGACTGCATTCCAGCCCTGATTGAAAAGCTTTTGCCGCGTATTGGTATTGCGAATAATTTTGGGCACCTCGGCAGCCAGCCGCGCCTGTGCGGCTACCGACAATCGGTAAGGGCCGATCAGCGCGTTCCAGACTTCGAGGTTGACGTTTTTGATGCCGGCATCCAGCAAGGGCGCGATGTCTGGCACCAGCGAAGACCGCCCGCCGGCCAGGCCAATCGCCCGCAATTTTCCAGCGCGCACCTGCGGCATAGCCACGCCGGGCGGCATCAATCCCATCTGGATTTGATCACCCAGCAGAGCGGTGACGACCTGCGGATTTCCAGCAAAAGGAATGTGTACCGGCAGCAACCCCGGCGCGCGGCTTTTGATCAGTTCCAGTCCGAGATGAACGACCGAGCCATTGCCGACCGAGCCGTAATTCCATTGATTGCCAGCCTGGCGCGCGGCCGCAAAAAAATCGGCACCGCCGGGTGCGTTCGCTGGCGCCACCAGGATCAGCGGCGCCGTGGTCAACAAAGAGATCAGCGCGAAGTCTTTGGCCGGGTCATATGGCAACTGCGGATAAAGCAGTTTGGCCGATGTCAGGTTGCCGTTGATGACGATGCCAAGCGTGTGATCGTCAGTGGCTTTGGCGACCAGATCAGCGGCGATGTTTCCTGATGCACCCGGCCGGTTTTCAACGATGACCGGCTGACCCAGTGCGCGTGACAGCGGCTCGGCCAGCGTGCGTGCTGTCATGTCGGGTGACGAACCACCGGGAAAGCCGACGATGATACGAACCGGTTTCGTCGGCCAGGTGGTTTCGGGTGGCAACTTTTTCAAGTTGTTCTGGGCTGTAGCCCAATTATTACCTGCGCAAGCAGCTATGAAAATAGTAGCAAATACCAACCTGCGCGAAAGGGTTGGCGGAGCCTGCAGGATAATTTTTTTCATGGCTTCTATCGATGTAGATGGTTCTGTTATTGGAACAGCTTTGAAGGCTCGATACCGTCATACATCCACTTCAGTCCGGCAAATCCGGCGCTCTCTGTACCGCTTTGAAACAGCTGGTTGCGCAGCTCGCGCTGCACACCGGTCGCATGGTAGATATCGCCATAAAAACGCGCGGTAAGCTGCACGCGACCGCAACGAAGGTATCTGGCCTGCTGGTATTTCTGGAAGGCTTTTTGAATATCGCCGCGCGTAAATCGCAGCGCTTCACGCAGCACCACCGCGTCTTCGATCGCCTGGCCTGCACCTTGCGCCAGATACTGCAGCATCGGATGCGCCGCGTCGCCCAGCAGCGTCACGCGCCGGTCGGTCCAGTTCCTGACCGGTTCACGGTCGCACAGCACCCACATTTTCCAGGTCTCGATTTTGCCAAGGAGTTCCCGGACTTGCGGGCAAGCCTGAGCGAAGCGTTCGGTCAGCTCGCCCGCGTCGCCAAACGAATTCCATCCCTCGTCGTATTTGTTGCTATGAAAAACCGCCACCAGATTGAACAGCTCGCCACGCCGCATCGGGTAATGCACCAGATGGGTTTTTTCGCCGCCCCACAACACCACGTCGTCGCTCCACAGGTGCGTGGGCACCTCTGCGCGGTTGAGCACGGCGCGGTACGCGACGTGGCCTGAAACACGCGGTTTGCCGTCACCGATGATCGCTTCGCGAATCCGGCTCCACATACCGTCAGCACCAATCAGCGCGCTGCCATGCAGGGTCGCAACGGCTTGACCAGCCTCAAGCGCTGCCAGCCGCACCGTCACGCCGTCGGCAGATTGCGCAAACGATTCGACTTTGGCACTGATGCGCAGCGTGACATTCGGCTGCGCCCGGCAGGCGTCAAGAAATACGCGATGCAAATCAGCGCGGTAAATCACGCCATACGGAAAACCGTAGGTCACGCGCGCCATGTCGCCCAGCGCCACACGAATCACCTTTTCGCCGTCGCGTACATCATTGAGGGCCAGCCCGGCTGGAAAAAACGCGACGCGGTTGATGGCTTCAGTCAATCCCAGATAGTCGAACATGCGAAATATGTTCGGTCCCAGCTGGATGCCTGCGCCTATTTCGCCGAAGGCTGCGGCCTGCTCCAGCAAGGTGACGGCGTGGCCGTCTTTGGCCAGCACCAGGGCGGTGGCCAGACCGCCGATGCCGCCGCCGGAAATAAGGATGGGAGCGGCTGTTGCCATGTGGTGTGAGCAGGAGGAAAAAAATGGGAGGGATGACTGGGAACGTCTGGATATGCAATCAATGATAAGTATGCTTATCATTTACACGTACCGTGAATACCCTGACCGTTAAACTCCGCCGATGCCAAAAAGTTTTGACTTCAGCGAAGCGCCCGGACACCTGATTCGCCGCGCGCAGCAGCGGGCCGTGGCTATCTTTATGGAAGAAACCGGCGGCTTCGACGTGACACCGGTGCAGTTTGCCATTCTCAATGCGTTGATGGATGACCCGGGCGAAGACCAGATCACGCTGTCCGGTCGGGTGGCGTTTGACGCGTCCACATCGGGCTCGGTGCTTGGCCGGCTTGAGGCGAAGGGCTGGGTCATGCGCGAAGCCGACCCGCTCGACAAGCGCCGCAAGCTGCTGTGGATTACGCCCGAGGGCGAGCAGGTGGCGCTGAAAATGAAGCGCGCCGTCATTCGCGCGCAGCAGCGAATCGTCAGCCCGCTGAATGCACGGGAGCGCGAACAGCTGGCGGCGCTGCTGGCCAAACTGGTCGCTGGTCACGAATAGACGTCACCGTCTTTGGGACATCATGCGTCATGATCTTTAGTCGGATTTGGCCAGCAGATCGAAATGCTCCACCACCGGCGGTGCCGCAAAAAACGGCCCGACAATCGCACGCCATTCGGCGAAAGCCGGCGAGCCGCGAAAGTCCACCGTGTGGTTTTCCAGGGTGTCCCAGAAAATTTGCAGGATGTAGCGCTCCGGGCTTTCAATGCCCTTGTTGACCTTGAAGCCCTGAAAACCCTTTGCTTTTGACGCCACGGTGCTGATGGCGCGCTGAATGGCTTTGTCAAAGGCCGCCTGCTGGCCGGGCTGGATGCGGATGTCGGCTAGTTCGAGAATCATGGGGTCTCCTTGGGTAAGTCTTTTCAAAAATTTCGGCACCGGGCAGACGGCGATGCACACGGTATGCCGTCGGCTTCTTTCGTCAGCCTGGCCGCGCAATATCTCAAGTCACTATAAAAATAATAGCTGCTTGCGCACGTAATACCGGGGCTAGAGGCCTATTTGCATAAATTGTAGACCTGCAGATACAGGATTTCAGTCTTTCGCCACCTGCAGTACCAGCTTGCCAAAATTCTCGCCGTTGAATAGTTTGAGCAGTGTTTCGGGGAAGGTGTTCAGCCCTTCAACCACGTCCTCGCGGCTCTTCATCTTGCCGGCTTTCAGGTAGCCCGCCAGCTCGGCCACGCCCAAGTGGTAGCGGTCGGCATAGTCGAACACCACGATGCCTTCCATGCGGGCGCGATTGACCAGCAGCGACAGGTAGTTGGCCGGGCCTTTGACGGGCGTGGTGTTGTTGTACTGGCTGATGGCGCCGCAGATGATGATGCGGGCGCCGCGCGTGATGCGGGCCAGCACCAGGTCGAGGATTTCGCCTCCGACGTTGTCGAAGTAGATGTCAACGCCTTTTGGGCAATGCTCTTTCAGCCCGGCTTTGACATCGCCGTTTTTGTAGTCGATGCAGGCGTCAAAACCCAGTTCATTGACGACCCAGTCGCACTTGGCCTTGCCGCCGGCAATTCCAACGACGCGGCAGCCCTTGATTTTTGCCACTTGCCCGACGGTCTGACCAACTGCGCCGGCCGCGCCCGAGACGACGACGGTTTCGCCGGCTTTCGGTAAACCGACTTCCATCAGGCCGAAATAGCCCGTCATGCCGGGCATGCCCAGCACATTGGTCCAGGTCGTCAGGCCCAGGCTCGTGTCGACTTTGAACATGCCGCTGCGCTTGATGTTGGCCTCGGGTATCAGGCAGTATTCCTGCACGTCGAGCCCGGCATTGACATAGTCGTCGACGGCGAAGGCCGGGTTGTTTGACGCAATGACTTTGCCGACGCCGCCAGCGCGCATCACGGCGCCAATCTCGACCGGTGCAATGTAGCTTTTGCCCTCGTTCATCCAGCCGCGCATGGCAGGGTCGAGTGACAGGTAGAGCGTTTTGACCAGCACGCCGCCGGGGCCGGGTTCGGCTACAGGCTCGGAGGTGAAGCTCCAGTTATCGCGCGTTGGCAGTCCGGAAGGGCGGCTGGCCAGGCGAACCTGGTGGTTGACGAGGCTGGTGATAGGCGGCGTTGCTGTCGTGCTCATGGCTGGTCTCCGGGTGGGTTGACGGGTTGGGGTGTTGCTGATGGGCTGATGGGCTGATGGTAGGAGCGCTGGTGTCTGCGGTCAGTCGCGCAGGCGATTCGGCCTGTTTTTCAGTTTATGCTTTGACGATGAAGTTGCACAACTATTTCCGCTCGTCGGCCTCGTTCCGGGTGCGTATCGCGCTGGAACTCAAAGGCCTGCCCTACGAATACATCGCGGTGCATATCGCCCGCGGCGACCACAAAAAGCCGCCGTATTCGGAACTGGCAGCCGACACGCTGGTGCCGATGCTGGAGATCAATGGCGAAAAGCTTTCGCAGTCGATGGCGATTATTGAGTACCTCGATGAAACCCACTCCGAACCGCCGCTGCTGCCGGCTGATGCCAAAAACCGCGCCCGCGTTCGCGCACTGGCGCAGTCGATTGCGTGCGAGATTCATCCGCTCAACAACCTGCGCGTGCTGAAGTATCTGGTGCGCGACATGAAGGCTGATGACGAGGCCAAAAACGCCTGGTACGTGCATTGGTGTCGCCAGGGGCTGGAAGCCTTTGAGCGGCAACTGGTGCAGCGCCCGGCCTCAAAATTTTGCCATGGCGACACACCGACGCTGGCCGATTGCTGCCTGGTTCCGCAAATCTTCAACGCCCAGCGTTTCAAGGTGAGTTTTGACGGCCTGCCGCGCACCATGGCAGCGTACGAGGCCTGCATGGCCTTGCCGGCGTTTCAAAAAGCGCAACCCTCAAGCTGCCCTGATTTTGAACCCTGACTGGCTGATTCCCGACTGGCCCGCACCCAATAGCGTGCGGGCGGTTTTTACGACGCGTCACGGCGGGTTTTCTGGTGTGCCTTTCGACAGCATGAATCTGGGCGACCATGTCGGCGACACGCCTGAAAAAGTCGTCGCCAACCGCGCCGCGCTGCAATCGGCCATAGCCAGCCGACCGGTTTTTTTGAAACAGGTACATGGCAGCGCGGTGCTGACGCTTGACGCGGCCACGCGTGACGGCGATATTGCAGACGCCTGCATCACGTCGCAAAGACAGCTGGCCTGCACCATCATGGTGGCTGATTGTTTGCCGGTGCTGCTGACCACGGAAGACGGCGGCATGGTGGCGGCCGCGCATGCGGGCTGGCGTGGTCTGGCCGGGGCCGGCACGGATATGGATGAGACGGTCCGTGAAGGTGTGCTGGAGGCGGCTTACCAATCTTTTAGTGCTCCAGACCCCGTAAAACGTGCGCAGTCAGCTATGAAAATAATAGCGTGGCTGGGGCCGTGTATCGGGCCGACTGCCTTTGAAGTGGGCGAAGACGTGAGGGCTGCCTTTGCAATAACGCAGCCCCACGCCGGGCAATTTTTCACACCGGTTGGCGCTGGAAAGTACCTGGCCGATCTGGCGGGGCTGGCGCGGCTCAGACTGAGCGCCTTGGGCGTAAGCGATGTTTATGGCAACGACAGCAGCCTTGCCTGGTGTACGGCCAGCAGCCCGTCAAGGTTCTTTTCGCACCGGCGCGATGCCGCCGTCACTGGCAACGGTTTCAGCACCACGGGGCGCATGGCTGCCGCTATCTGGCGAATTTGAAGAGCGGTTTGCAAGATCAGCCGGAGTGAGGCTGGCCACATGCCGGGCCAGCTCATCGTCATTGCGCTTTTTTATCGCCCGGTTGCGCACTGGCGCGCTCATCAAATAAGCCACCAGCGCGGCTGGCAGCACGCCGTACAGCACGAAGGTGATCACGGCGCCCAGCACTGTGCCGTTGCTGTTGGTGGCTTCGGCCACGCTCATCATGAGCACGACGTAAATCCAGGCAATGACAATCAAATACATATAAACAAATATCTAAAAATTTGTGTTGCGTCAACAAGGCGAAAGAAAAAGCTAGGATACTGGAACAGCGAAAAAAAGGGTCATGCAGACCCCCTGCAGGCTAAAAAGACGCTTTTGGAGACACCAATGAATTCTGACGCGAACTGGTCCGATGCGGCCCAACAGCTGAGAGAGACCTTTACTGCAGGCATGCAGCAAGCTCTTGCTTCCATGGGAAGTCCTGCGAAGAGCTTCCCGGCTTTTCAAATCCCTGGCAGTGCGTCTCCGGGGTTTGCACAGGGCTTGCCCAACATCAGCTTTGACCCGGCCAAGCTGCAGTCGCTGCAAAAGCAGTGCCTGAGCGACATGACCACGCTTTGGAACCAGAGCGTGCTGTCCAGCCCGGAATCATTGACCAGCGGAGATCGGCGCTTTTCTTCGGAGGCCTGGAACAGTAACGCGGTGTCCAAGTTCTCCGCGTCTGTCTACCTGCTCAACACCCACATGCTGACCGGTCTGGCTGACGCGGTCGAAGCTGACGCCAAAACCAAAGCCCGTCTGCGTTTCGCGGTTGAACAATGGGCGGCTGCATCGTCGCCCAGCAACTTTCTGCCGATGAATGCAGAGGCGCTGCAGAAAGTAATTTCCAGCAAGGGCGAGAGCATCGGCAAGGGTATTCAAAACCTGCTGCATGACATTCAGCAGGGCCATGTGTCGATGACCGACGAAAGCGTTTTCGAGGTCGGCAAAAACGTCGCCACCAGCGAAGGCGCGGTGGTGTTTGAAAACGAATTCTTCCAGTTGCTTGAATACAAGCCGTTGACCGACAAGGTGTTCGAAAAGCCCTTCCTTTTCGTGCCGCCGTGCATCAACAAATACTACATTCTCGACCTGCAGCCCGAAAACTCGCTGATCCGCTACACCGTCAGCGAAGGCCACCACACCTTTGTCATCAGCTGGCGCAATCCGGACGCGTCGATGGCCCAAAAAACCTGGGACGACTATATCGAGCACGCCGCCATCAAGGCGATCGACGTGGTGCAGGAAATCACCGGTGCCAAAAGCATCAATGCACTCGGCTTTTGCGTCGGCGGTACGATTTTGGGAACCGCGCTGGCAGTGCTGGCTGCACGGGGTGAAAAGCCTGTTTCGAGCCTCACTCTGCTTACGTCCATGCTCGACTTCACCGACACCGGCATCCTCGACATTTTCATTGACGAGGCCTCGGTAAAAAAACGCGAAGACGAAATGGGGCAGGGCGGCTTGCTCAAGGGGCAAGAGCTGGCCTCGACCTTCAGTTTTTTACGGCCCAATGAACTGGTGTGGAACTACGTGGTGGGCAACTATCTGAAGGGCGAGACGCCGCCGCCGTTCGACCTGCTGTACTGGAACAGCGACTCGACCAATCTGCCCGGACCGTTCTACGCCTGGTACCTGCGCAACACCTATTTTGAAAACCGCCTGATTCAGCCCGGCAGCCTGACGGTGTGCGGCGAGAAAATTGATTTGAGCCGGCTCGACATGCCGGCCTACATTTACGGCTCGCGGGAAGACCACATCGTGCCGATTGATGGCGCCTATGCATCCACGCAGCATTTGCCGGGAAAGAAGCGTTTTGTCATGGGCGCTTCTGGGCACATTGCCGGGGTGATCAACCCGCCAGCGAAGAAAAAGCGCAGCTACTGGACGCATGAAAATCTGCCGCATAACGTGTTTCCCGCAGCGCAGGCCGAGTGGCTGGCAGGCGCCACTGAACATCCCGGCAGCTGGTGGACCGACTGGTCGGCGTGGCTGAAAAAGCAGGCCGGCAAACAGATCGCTGCGCCGAAAAATTACGGCAGCCGCAAATACAAAGTGCTGGAAGCTGCGCCCGGTAGCTATGTGAAAGCCAAGGCGTAGTTTTTTACGACGCTTAAACAAAAAACCAGATCACCCTGACCAGTATTTCCATTCATTTAACAAGGAAGAGACACCATGGAAGACATCGTTATTGTTTCAGCCGGCCGTACGGCCGTAGGTAAATTTGGCGGCACGCTGGCTAAAACGCCCGCTACCGAACTTGGCGCTGCCGTGGTGAAAGCTGTGCTTGAGCGTTCGGGTTTGTCAGCCGACCTGATCGGTGAAGTCATCATGGGCCAGGTGCTGACGGCCGGCGTGGGCCAGAACCCGGCGCGGCAGACCGTGATCAAGTCGGGCCTGCCCAACGGCATTCCGGGCCTGACTATCAATGCCGTTTGTGGCTCGGGCCTGAAGGCCGTGATGCTGGCGGCACAGTCGGTCGCTACCGGCGACAGCGAAATCGTGATTGCGGGTGGGCAAGAGTCCATGAGCCTGTCGCCGCACGTACTGAACGGTTCCCGCGAAGGCCAGCGCATGGGGGACTGGAAGATGATCGACTCGATGATCGTCGATGGCTTGTGGGACGTCTACAACCAGTATCACATGGGCATCACGGCAGAAAACGTGGCCAAAAAATACGACATCAGTCGGGACAGGCAGGACGCGCTGGCACTCAGCAGCCAGACCAAGGCGGCAGCGGCACAAGACGCCGGCAAGTTTAAGGACGAAATCGTGCCGTTTTCCATCGTGCAGAAAAAAGGCGACCCGGTTGTTTTTGCGGCCGACGAATTCATCAACCGCAAGACGAGCGCGGAGGTGCTGGCCGGCTTGCGTCCCGCCTTTGACAAGGCGGGCGGCGTCACGGCCGGCAATGCATCGGGGCTGAACGACGGCGCAGCGGCCGTGATGGTGATGACGGCGAAAAAAGCCGCCGCACTGGGGCTCAAGCCGCTGGCCCGCATCGCCAGTTACGCCACCACTGGCCTGGACCCGGCTTTCATGGGCATGGGGCCGGTGCCGGCATCCACCAAGGCACTGGCGCGCGCTGGCTGGAAGGCGCAAGACCTTGATCTGCTGGAGATCAACGAAGCCTTCGCCGCGCAGGCTTGCGCTGTCAATCAGGAAATGGGCTGGGACACCAGCAAGGTCAACGTCAATGGCGGCGCGATTGCGATTGGTCACCCGATTGGAGCGTCTGGTTGCCGCATTTTGGTGACGCTCCTGCATGAGATGCTGCGCCGTGACGCAAAAAAAGGCATTGCCAGCCTGTGTATTGGCGGCGGCATGGGGGTTGCCCTCACACTGGAACGCTGAATTTAAGGTAAAACAGGCTGTAGCCCAGATAAATCGTGCGCAAGCAGCTATTAGATTTGTAGCAAACGAGCTGGCTCACCCTTTAATAAATCAGTCAATCCAAGGAGAACATCATGAGCAAGAGAGTAGCGTATGTCACAGGTGGCATGGGCGGCATCGGAACCGCGATCTGCCAGCGACTGGCCAAAGACGGTTTCACGGTGGTGGCGGGCTGCGGCCCCACGCGTGACTTCGCCAAGTGGATCAATGAGCAGAAAGCGCTCGGCCACACGTTCTATGCATCGGTCGGCAACGTAGGCGAATGGGACTCCACTGTCGCTGCGTTCGACAAGGTCAAGGCCGAACACGGCCCGGTCAGCGTGCTGGTGAACAACGCCGGCATCACGCGTGACGGCCAGTTCCGCAAAATGAGCAAGGCTGATTGGGACGCGGTGATTTCCACCAACCTTGATAGCATGTTCAACGTGACCAAGCAGGTCATTGAAGGCATGGTTGAGGCTGGCTTCGGCCGCATCATCAACATCTCGTCGGTCAATGGCCAGAAAGGCCAGTTCGGCCAGGTCAATTACTCAACCGCCAAGGCCGGTTTGCACGGCTTCACGATGGCGCTGGACAGGAAGTGGCCAGCAAAGGCGTCACGGTCAACACCGTCAGCCCGGGCTATATCGGCACCGACATGGTCAAGGCGATTCGTCCGGAAGTGCTGGACAAAATTGTCGCCGGCGTGCCAGCCAAACGACTTGGCCAGCCCGAAGAAATCGCGTCCATTATTTCGTGGATCGCATCCGACGAAGGCGGTTATGCCACCGGCGCGGACTTCTCGCTCAATGGTGGTTTGCACATGGGCTGATCGGTTTTTCAAAACTGTGTCCTGTCAACAAAAAACCCGCCTTGGCGGGTTTTTTTGTTTAACGAGCCTTGCGAACTCGTGCAGTGGTTATTCCAGGTCTTCAATCGCCAGCAAGCGGTACTTTTGCGCGTATGAAAACGGCGTCTTCCGCACGGCAACCATCAGCTTCTCGACATCCTCTTCCTCGTCAGCTGGAACCATTAGCGCATAGTGGCCCTTGCGGGCCAGCCGGATGTATTTTTCAGCGGTCGCACCTTCAGTGCCCACATCCGGCAGAGCAGCGCTGTCATCGCCGTCAACCTTGCCGATTTGCTTCAGAACCACGGCAGGCCCAAGCAGCATGGCGTCGTCAGCCATCGCGCCTATCTCGCCGGCAACCTGCATCGCCTGCGCTTCCTCGGGGAACATGATGAACGCATATCCCGTCGGGTAAAACGTGCCATGCAGCATCGTCACCATGTCTTTTGTCAGCTCAAAATTTTTCATCGTTGGTTCCGTTTTGTTGCAAGCAATTCGATCCGTGCCGCTGACCTTTATTACTGCCCGAAAAACAAAATGGAGTTGTCAGCGACCCGACTGCAAACCTGTAAGACCCGGGCCACACGCACGCCGGCGCAAGGCCTCGCCGCTTGAAGCTTATGGCAGGTTTTCGAGCTTGACGGTCGGCTCGGTCATCACGCGCACCGTGCTTTGCAGATCGGGCAGCAGCGAGTTGGCAAAGTAGCTGCTTTGCGTGTCAGGCTCCAGCGCGGCCAGTACCAGATTACCCAGCGGCTGATTCAGCGTGACGTAGTAGCTGTTGCGCGGTACGTCGAACACACCACGCACCAGGCTGACCTGCGCATTGATCACCGGTGCGGCCGTGTAAATTGTGCCGCGCACGTCCTGGCGCTCGCTGGTGGTGCGAGAGACTTCGCGGTAACTGTCACCGAGTACCGAACCGGCCTCGCTGACGCGCATCACCTGCACACCATGCATGCGAAGGCGCTCGACCGCAGTCGTGGCCGCACTGGAAAGCCAGTAGCCGCAGGGACGAATACGCGTTTTTATTTTTTTCAGTGTCAGCGATGAGTCCCAGTCCACCGGTACGATTTTGTCCACGCCACTTTCGGGGTCGAGCATCATCAGGTCATAGCGGCCTGGTGTGGCGGCGGCCTCAATGACGGCTTCTTCGCGGCAGGCGCGGGCACCGATTTCGCGGTCAATGTACGGGCGCAACTGGCCCAGCTCGGCAGCGCGCTGGGCGGTGCTGGCAAGCACGCTGTTGATGGCTGTGACATGCGTGTGAACGCGCCGCTGGATATGCAGGCGGCCCAGGCCGACGCCGCGCGTTTCAATCAGCAGGCTGACGCTGTTTTTAAGTCCGTAAACATTTCTTCCGGTGTCGGGTTGCACACCGCCCATCGAGACTTTTTTGTCTGCCAGATCGGTCGAGGTCGTGTAGTACCACTCGGCGCTGAGCTTCTGCGCCTGCAGCGAGGCCAGCAAGGGCCGTCGATACCATTCTTCGGCAGCGCGCGTCAAAAACTCTGGTGTGTTGGCGGTAGTGGCGTATTGCAGCAGTGCGTCGAAACGCTGCAGCGCGCCGAACTTTTGCAAAAACCGGCCAACCGCGGTGTATTCATGCGCGTCCACCACCACGGTGGGCCGGTAGTCGCGGGTGAGTTTCGCCAGCGCCTGCGCCTCGGGGGTGGCCAGCAGCAAATGGTCGCGGTTCATGTCCAGCCCGCCCTGCGTTGCGCGCTGGCCAGTGGCGGTGCCGTCGGGGTTGCTGCGCGGAACGATGATCACGTTGATGCGCTCAAGCAGGGGCTGCAGCAGGCCCTGCGACAGCTCCCGTGCAACCACCATCAATGCTTCGCTGCCAGCGGGCTCGTCGCCATGCTGCTGGCCCATCAGCAGCACGGTGGGCTTGCCGCTGGCCTGCAGGCTGCCGGGGTCGGTTGACCCGGCACGCGTCAATACCAGCGCTTCAAGCGGCTGGCGGTTTTGCGAACTGCCGATGGGAAGCAGTGCAGATTTCACGCCAGTATTGCGCGCTGCCGCTGCAGCTTGTTCGAGCAGCCAGGCGTGCAGTTCATTTTGCGTGGTGAAGGTGGTGCGACCTGCAAGCAGACCTGGCGTGCTGTAAGTCACCGGGGGTGCCGGGAAGCGCGCCGCCACCGCCGGGCCGTACGGCAAAGGCTCATCGGCCGGGCTGGCACTTGCGCCTCTGGCGGGCACCGGGAATGTCCGTGCGTCGGCGGGTATGTCCATTGATGGCACCGGCATGAATGGCGCCGGGCGAGAGACGGACGAACCAGGGATGACGTCGGTCGTCCACGGCGGCAGCGGCGTTGACGTGCAGCCTGCCAGCGTTGCCATCGCCGTGAATATCGCAGTCAATGCGGCCCCTGCCTGCCAACTGGAGCGTCGCATGCCCACGCCTGGCTTGGCCACCAGAAAACTGTCCGCTTTTGAAGAGCGTTGTTTGGATGCCAGTCGGGTCATGAATTGTCCTTTTTACCGCACAAATATTTCAATCAACCCCGCGCGGCCTGCCGCAAAGTGATGACCGGGTAACGACTTATATTACCCGTCCTCCGCGGTTTGAGTCACGGCGAGCTGCTCAAAGATTTCGAGACCGAACAAGCGCAGTGACGTAAGGCTCCGTGGCGCAAGACCGTTGAGCGCAAGACGGTGCGACGCGACCTGCAACGCGCACAGGCGCCTTTCTGGGAAAATGCCTTCATGTCTGCCGCCCTTCCTTTTTCTGCCACTCAAGCTGCTCCAGCCGGGCAAGTCGTTCAACCTGAACCCTCTTTGCTTGCCAATCCGTGGCGCATGAGCGTTGCGCCCATGATGGACTGGACCGATCGCCATTGCCGCTACTTTCATCGGCTGCTGTCGCGGCACGCGCTGCTGTATACCGAAATGGTGACTACCGGCGCGCTGCTGCACGGCGATGTGGAACGTCACTTGCGCTTTAACGCCGAGGAGCAGGCCGTGGCGCTGCAACTCGGCGGCAGCGAGCCTGCCGATTTGGCGCACTGCGCTACGCTGGGCGAGCAGTGGGGCTATGACGAGATCAATCTCAACTGCGGCTGCCCCAGCGAACGCGTGCAGCGCGGCGCTTTCGGCGCCTGCTTGATGGCCGAGCCGGCGCTGGTGGCTGATTGCGTCAAGGCCATGGTTGATGTGGTCAGCGTGCCCGTCACCGTCAAGCACCGGATCGGCATCGACAAAAAAGAAAGCTACGGCTTCGTGCGGGACTTCATTGGCGCGGTCAGCGAAGCCGGGTGCAACACCTTCATCGTTCACGCCCGCTCGGCCTGGCTAAAAGGCTTGAGCCCGAAAGAAAACCGTGAAGTGCCGCCGCTGCGTTATGCGCTGGTGGACCAGCTAAAAAATGAGTTCCCGCATCTGACCCTCGTGGTCAACGGCG
This sequence comes from Polaromonas sp., assembly GCA_031365885.1. Taxonomy (GTDB): domain Bacteria; phylum Pseudomonadota; class Gammaproteobacteria; order Burkholderiales; family Burkholderiaceae_C; genus Polaromonas. The sequence goes on from JANLYY010000101.1 coordinate 36,906, forward strand.
GCATCACGACGGCAGAGCAGGTTCGCCACCACCTGCAGCAACTCGACGGCGTGATGATCGGCCGGGAGGCTTATCACAACCCGTGGTGGCTGGCGTCGTGGGACGCGTCGTTTTTCGGTGCAACTGCAGGCGATGCCCCTGCCCTGAGCCGCGAAGCAGTGGAAGAAAAAATGTGCGACTACATGGTTCGCGAGGCGGCGCTACACGGCACGCCCTGGAGCGCCATTGCGCGCCACATGCTGGGTTTGCGGCACGGCTTGACCGGCAGCCGGCGCTGGCGCCAGGTGTGGAGCGACCACAAGTTAAAGGCCATGCATCCGCGCGATGTGATGGCGCTGGCGCACCAGCCGGTGCTGCCGATGTCCCTGGTGTCGCTGATCGATCAGCCGGATCCAATCGCTCTGCCCCTGGCAGCCTGACGGGCAGCGCACGATGACGCAATCTGCGCCCGGGTTTCCTGCATTGCCGTTGCCGCTTGATGGTGACTATCTTGAATTAATGGCCGATGCCCGCCGCATCGCGGTTTACCGCGCCAGGCCGCCAAGCCCGTCGCAGCGTGCGCCCCTGCTGCTGGTACACAGCGTCAACGCATCAGCGTCTGCCGCAGAAGTCGCGCCTTTGTTTGATCACTACCGCCGCATGCGACCGGTCTATGCACTGGACTTGCCGGGCTACGGCCTGTCAGATCGCAGTGACCGCGCCTACACACCGCGGCTGATGACCGATGCGCTGCACGCGGTAGTGGAATTGATTCGTGGTCAATTCGGCGGTGGCCCGGTTGATGTGCTGGGCGTTTCGCTGGCCTGTGAGTACGTGGTGCGCCTGCACAGTGAAGCACCTGACGCAGTGCGCCGTATTGCACTCGTCAGCCCGACAGGTTTCAGTGGCAAGCAGCGGCGTTACGGCCCGCCAGGGTCTACGCGCGGCATACCGTGGTTGCACAAAATGCTGGCAAATCCAGCATGGAGCGGCGCGCTGTTTAACGCGCTGACGCGGCCCGGCGTGATCCGCTACTTCCTTGAGCGTACCTGGGGATCAAAGCGCATCGACGAGGCTTTGTACCGCTACGACGTGCTGACAACGCGCCAGCCGGGCGCCAAAAACGCGCCGCTCTATTTTCTGGCTGCTTTTTTGTTCAGCGACGACATCAACGCGCTCTACGAAGCGGTCGATTGCCGCGTCTGGGTGTCGATGGCAACCCGGGGCGACTTCACCGACTACGGCGGTCGCAGCACGGTGGAGGGGCGGCCAAACTGGCAGTTCTATCGGGTTGACGGCGGCGCGCTTCCGTACTTTGAAAATCCAGAGTTCTTTCTGGCTTTGCTGGACCCGTTTTGGGATTGACGGGGCTAGTCGTGCTGCGTCAGTTCTGCCAGGTCCCGAGTAGCGCGGCATCTAACTTTTCTTTGCCACCTTGAAACCCTCTGGAAAGCATCAAATAAGCCAGAAGCCCCGGTATTAAGTGCGTAAGCAGCTATAAATAATATAGCGGATACTTTTTTTGCAGGCGCCTACGCGTCATGCATCCAGGCTGTGGCCAAGTTGCGTTGGTAACCGCTGGATACTGTTTTAAAACAGCCGCACCTGCGTCGTCGAACTGCGACCCCATATACGCATCTTTCCACGGCGCCAAACCGCCGGTAAAAAAGTGAAAGTTATCAAAAAGTCTGTTCGCTAAAAAGAGTAAATCGGGATCCAGGCCCTGCAGAACATGCTTAAGCAGCTCCTGAATAGATAGCACCCGGAAATTTTCCTACATTGAATCGGCTTGCTGGCTGGCAGGTCAAACAGGCTGAAAAAGCGTTCATTTCGATAACATCAAAGTTCCTACACGCAGCTGTAGTGCCGCAGTTTTTCGTTGCGGCTTGATACATGTAATGCAGACAACTTTTTTAGCCAAATATGTCGAACAAGGGGAAAAATTGACAACAGCCCATCAACACAAATCAGCGCGGCTGGTCACTGCAATCGCGTTGATCGCGCTTCTGGCGGCCTGCGGCGGCGGCGGTGGGGGCGAGAGCGCCAGCCCAGGTGCTGGAGCACCAAACGGTGTACCCAACGGAACGCCCAATGCTTCACCCGGACCTGGCCAGGTACCTTCCGCGAATCCGGTGCCCGCTGGTTTCGAGCCGATCACCACCCTGGCCAAACAGGCGGTAGCCAACGCCAAGTACTTTGTGCAGACCATCAAGGCGGCTGCGACTGACGAGGTCGTGATTGCCCTCCCAACCACCATTCCGGTGGGCGGCACGGTGGTGGTCAGGGGCGACACGGATATTCGCTGGAAGCTGGCGCAGAGCGCCGGGCAGACCATCGGGACGCGCGCCTTGCCGGCTGGCGTGGAGCCGGGGCTGGCCTTTTCGCCGCAGCAAAGCCCGACGCAAAACTGGTGGTTTGTGGCGTCGTCGGCCAGTGGGCAAAAACTGGCGGCGGTGGCAAATAGCTTCACTGGTTTGCAAAATCCCAATGGCAGTGCTTCGCCTAGCGGTTTCGTGTGGACGTCTGCCGACGCAGGAGCCACCTGGGCGATGCGGAAGGATCCCGGGGACGCGCCGTGGTCATCGATCGCTTCGTCGGCGGACGGCACGAAGCTGGTTGCCGTGGGTGTGGGCACTTCGATCTGGACGTCAGGCGATTCGGGCGTGACATGGGCACCACGGGACTCCGTGCGCTCATGGGACTCAGTCACCATGTCGGCCGACGGCAGCCGGATGGCGGCGGCGACGCTTGAGACCACTGCTGGCACTGGCGATGGAAGAATCTACACGCTGGCGCAGTCGCCTGGCGCTGCTTTCGGTGAAGGTATCTGGAATTTGCAAAGCGCAGTACAAATGTGGAGATCGATTGCATCGTCTTCGGATGGCAGGAAACTGGTCGCTGCGGCACACCGCGACGGCGCGACCAGCCCGCAACCTGGGGTTTTCACCTCCGACAACTACGGCGTGACCTGGACTCCTCGCTCGACGCCTACGGCAGTGACGGCTTATCGCGTTGCCTCGTCAGCCGACGGCACCAGGCTGGCGATGGCCGAACGATTCGGAAAAATCTACACATCGATTGACTCGGGCGCGACGTGGTCGGCGGGCACATCTGAAGGCGGCTTCAATTCGGTGGCTTCCTCAGCCGACGGAAGCGTGCTTGTAGCGGTGCAAGCCAATGGGAAGAGCAGTGTTGAAGATCAAGCGGCCGTGCCTGGTCGAGACGGAAGAATGCTGGTTTCAACCAATGCCGGCGCGACCTGGACGGAGCGCGCCACGCGCAACTGGTGGCGTGGCGCGGCGGTTTCAGCCGATGGCAACCGCCTGGTCGGCGCAGTCAATGTCGGTCAGATTTACGTCTCAATCAGCAACCGCAGCAGCTACGGCACCGCCGGTTCCATCACCGGTGGCCAGACCAACGAGCTTTCCCTGCGTTATCTGGGCGACGGGCTATTCGACGTCACGAACGCCACTGGGACGGGGTACTTGACGCGTTAAATCGATAGAGCGGATCGACGCATTAGCTACGAAGGCTGCGCACAACCTGCGCAGCCTTTGGTGTTTTTGGTGGCTGATATTCAAGGGCCTTGGCCGGTTCTGAATCCACAGCCGGGTCGTGTGCGTAATTAAAGATGGAGCGTTCATGACGCCGGGTACGATCACGCTCAGTGTTTTGATGGCTGACTAAAAGCAGATGCTGGTTCGTTTTGAATAATGTTGGCTCCAGATGAATAACAAACTTCTTTTGTCTTTGATGGCTTGCGCAGGACTGCTCGGGGTGCCGAATGCGCAGGCGCACGAATTCTGGTTTGAGCCGGTAGCAGTGCCTTTGGCGGCTGGCGACACGGCGCGGCTGGACTTGCGGGTCGGTGAATTTTTTGAAGGCGAGCAGATGGGCTTTTCTGCGCCGCAAACCGCCGGGTTGCGGCAGTACTCGGCACCTGGCAGCAAGGACCTGCGTGCCTTGCTGCCACCGCCGTCGCAGGGCGCCGTTGCGACCTTGAACCTGCCCTTGCCAGCTCCCGGCAGCTATCTGTTTGCTTTTGACAGCCAGCCGAACCAGATTTCACTGGCGGCTGACCGCTTTCATGCTTATCTGCACGACGAAGGTCTGGACTTCATCAAGACCCAGCGCGAGGCAGCTGGCACGGCTGAAAAGCCTGGGCGGGAGCGCTATCGCCGGCATGTCAAAACCTTGCTGCGGGTGGCCGATGCCGCAAACGCGGGTACAACTATATCCACCGCAACTGACAAAACGTATGCGACACGCACGGGCCAGCGACTTGAGATCGTGCCATCAAATGATCCGCTGCTGATGAAGCCGGGCGATGCGCTGGGCCTGCAGGTTTTGTTTGACGACAAGCCATTGGCTGGCGCGCTGCTGAAGGCGTGGAACCGGCAGGACGGCCAGACGCTGATTATTCGTGCGAAAACATCGGCCGACGGCAAGGCCGTGTTCAATCTGCCCTATGCTGGCGGCTGGATGATCAGCGTGGTTCACATGGTGCCCGCCAAAGGCGTGAAAGACATTGATTGGGACAGCCTGTGGGGCAATCTGAGCTTCAGGCTGGCCGCCGATCAGGTTCGATAGGCGGTTGCCCTGATCCCGATCGCAAGCCGGGCACCTCAGGTGACCCGTTCGCATCGAAAGCTGCGAGCTTTGCTTGTTGAGTTACGCCTGGGTGGCTGCTTCCAGCCCACGAGCGAAATGCTCACGCATACGCTGCACAGCGGCGTTCACGTCCCGGGCGCTTAGCGCCTGCATGATGGCGCGGTGCTCTGCGAGTGACTCTTCAATTCGCCCAGCTTTAAGCAGCGAGTTGTGCCGGTTGAGCTTCATGACCTTGCGTAGGTCGGCCACCATCTGATCGCGCCAGCGGTTGTTGGCAATCGCCAGCAGGCGCAGGTGAAAACTTTCATTGATTTCGAAAAATCGCGAGCGGTTTCCAGCGGATTTTTCGAGCGCCTGTTGCAGACCCTGCAGCTCCTTTAATTCTGCATCAGTTGCCCTGGCCGCCACGGCGCCCGCAGCGTCGCTTTCCAGCAGGCTGAGCAGGTGATAGACATCGCGCAAATCCTTTTCATCGACTTCGGTCACGTAGGCGCCGCGCCGCATCTTCATCGTCACCAAGCCCTCGGCGGCCAGCACCTTCAGTGCCTCGCGCAGAGGCGTGCGGCTGATGCCGTAGTCGCTGGAAATCGCCAGCTCGTCAATCCACGCGCCGGGCTGCAGCTCGCGGCTGAAAATGCGCTGGCGCAGCAGCTCCGCCACCTCTTCGTACAAGGCGCGGGGCTTTAACTGGAGGTGAGC
>JANLYY010000176.1:0-9082 GCA_031365885.1 Polaromonas sp.
TCAGGGCGTGCGCCGCCATGCGCCGCCGCTGCAGGTGCTGCGTACCGGCACCGACAACGAGCCGTTCAACCTGCCCACGCTCAATTCAGTAGTAGGTGGTGCGGGTGCGCAGACAGGCGTGGGTCACACGCAACCCGACTACGGCAGCATGAGCGTGCCCAGCGTGTGGCGTACCAACCGTACCCAGGCAGCGGCCAAAGTGGACGCGCTGGCGTCTGGGGGGATGGATGATTTCGAGATTCCCGCCTTCTTGCGCAAACAAGCCGATTGATGGGTGTAAAGCTACTGCGCAACCCGATCTTGCGTTTGCGGTGCTCGACGTACCTGAGTACGTCTGTGCTCCTCGACTCAACCTCGGGCTGCTCGCTACGCTTTCCATCCCATCAATCACTGCGATAGGGACAAGCGAAAGAGTTAGCTCCAGAATTTGGGAGCTCAAATTAAAATAGCGCCATGCTTGCCCAACGCACTCTTAAATCCCTGACCAAGGCCGTCGGCGTGGGCCTGCACAGCGGCCAGCGGGTGGAACTGACTTTGCGGCCGTCTGCGCCTGATACCGGTATTGTTTTCAGGCGGGTTGATTTGCCGCAACCGGTGGATATTGTGATTTCTGCCGAGGCCGTGACTGACACGCGGCTGGCCTCCACCATCTCCAATGGCAGCGCCAAGGTGCATACGGTTGAGCATCTGATGTCTGCCTGCGCCGGGCTGGGCATTGACAACCTGATCGTCGACATCACGGCTGAAGAAGTGCCGATTCTTGATGGGTCGGCTTCGTCGTTTGTTTTTTTGCTGCAGTCGGCGGGTATTGCCTTGCAGGCGGCGCCGAAACGCTTTATCCGTGTCCTCAAACCGGTTGAAGTGCGTGAAGGCGAGGGCGCCAACGTCAAGTGGGCGCGCCTGAGCCCGTACGAAGGCTACAAACTGAGCTTTGAAATCGACTTTGATCATCCGGCGGTGGACTCGACCGGCCAGCGCGTCGAGTTTGATTTCAGCCTGAACTCCTACAGCCGCGACATCGCTCGGGCTCGCACTTTTGGCTTCACCAAAGATGTGGAAATGATGCGCGCCAACGGCTTGGCGTTGGGTGGCGGGCTGGACAACGCCATCGTGATGGACGACTACAAGGTGCTCAACAGCGACGGCCTGCGCTACAACGATGAATTCGTGAAGCACAAGATTCTCGATGCCATGGGCGATCTTTATTTACTGGGCAAGCCTCTGCTGGCGGCGTACAGCGCATTTCGTTCTGGCCACGCCATGAACAACAAGCTGCTGCGTGAACTGCTTTCCCGCAAAGACGCTTACGAAATCATCACGTTTAACGACGAAAAAGCCGCGCCGGCCGGTTTTGCTAGCCTGGCGCGCGCCTGGTAGCCGCCGACGCTGATTTTTCACGCATGCTCGCCTTACGCTGGCTCATCCTGATGCCGCTGATTGCTTCTGTCGTGTGTTTCATGCTGTTCGCTGTCACGGGGCAAGCAAAATTCAAGCGCATCGGGCTGACGGTGTTGAAGTGGACGCTGGCGGCTGCGTTTATTTTTTTCGCAGTCCTGATTTTCGACCGTTTGCGTTGAGAGCCAGCTTGCTTAATAGTGACGACCGGCCTTGTAAGACGCGCTTGGATTCGGCTTGAGCGCTGTCGCTTTGGCTAAAAGGGCCGTTGCGTGTCCCGCATGCGCGTGTGTGATGGCCATCCCTAATGCATCAGCCGCATCCTGTCCCGGTGGAGCTGGCAGCTTTAGCAGCCGCATCACCATTTGCTGCACCTCCGCTTTACCCGCCTTGCCATAACCGGCGACGGCTTTTTTCATCTGCAAGGCGGTGTATTCGGCCACGGCCAGATCAGTGGAAACCAGCGCCGTGACGCAGGCGCCGCGCGCCTGGCCCAGCAGCAGCGTGGCCTGCGGGTTCACGTTGGTAAAAACAATTTCGACTGAGGCTGCGTCGGGCTGATAGCGCGCAACGACTTCGCGCACACCATCGAACAGCACCTTCAGGCGGGCTGGCAGATTGCTGCTCTCCAGGTGCGTCGTCTTGATGGTGCCACTGGCGACGTAACGCAGTTGCCCGCCGTCGATATCCACTACGCCAAAGCCGGCAATCCGAAGACCAGGATCGATTCCGAGAATACGCATATTGCTATTATTTTAGTAGCTGCTTGCGCAGGTATCTATTGGGCTAGAGGCCAAAATACCATCTAACTGAGTGAAAAAAGATCGGTGCGGCGAAACACAGCGCATCGACCCGATCTAGCAAGCCGCTGGCACCGCTGATGGACCGGCCCTCGGCGCCCCAGTTGGTGATTCCCCGATCCCGCTTGAGCGCCTTCATCACCAGATGCCCCATCGAGCCCGACACACAGGCAATCAAGCCCATAGCCACCGCCTGTCCGGGCTGGAACGGCGTCAGCCCGGCCATCAGGCCGCCCACCAGACTGCCTGCGACCACGGCAATCAGCCAGCTGGTCCAGTTGAAGCTTTTGCTGACTTGCGGTGCGCTGGGTTTGCGTTTTAGTCGGCGGCTGACCAGATGCTGAACCACCATGCAGCTCTGCACCACGAAGACCAGAAAGAAAACCAGGAACGCATTTTTGCCCTGGTAGTTCGGAAATCTCAGCAGCAGCAGGGCCGGCACGTGGCTCATGCCGTAGACGCAGACCATGATGCCCCACTGCAGCTTGGCGGTGCGCTCCAGAAAACGGTACGGGTCATTGGCCAGCGCGCTCACCATCGGAATCGCCAGAAAAACATAGACCGGAATAAAAACCGTCACCAGATCAAAGCGCCGGTTGATGACCAGCGCGAACTGCAGCGGCAGCACGACAAAAAAAGCCAGCACCAGGCTGCGGTGGTCGCCCTGGCGGGTTGGCGACAGCGTGATAAATTCGCGCAGCGCAAAAAAGGCCACCAGACCAAACAGCACCGTAGCAAAAGTCTCGCCCAGCGTCCAGCCGATCCAGAACACACCGATCATGACCCAAGTGGTCTTCAGCAATCCGTTGAACTCCTTCAGGTTCTGCGTGTGCAAATCATCTTCGTGCTGGTCTTTCAGTGACAACACAAAAAACGCGCCACTGATCAGCGCCAGCAGGCCGAACACGATGACGAACAGCAGACCGACTTGTTCACCGGGGCTCAGGCCGCGCAGAAAAGTGTTCATCAGGACTCCCGCAAATCAAGCACCGTCTGGCGCGCGCGGGCGAGGAAGGCGCCGCGGTCTTCGCCTTCCTGCAGCCCGATGGGCGCGCCGAACGTCACCGAGCACAGGATAGGCACAGGCACCACTTCGCCTTTGGGCATGACACGCTGCACGTTGTTGATCCACGCCGGCACCAGCACGACACTGGGAAATTTGAGCGCCAGGTTGTACAGCCCGGATTTGAAGCTTTGCGGCTCTTCCTGATTCCCGCGCGTCCCCTCGGGGAAAAGAATGATCGAGTCGCCGTTGGTCAGTGCCTCAATCAGCGGCTCCAGCGGGTCCTGGTCGCCGGTCTTCACGCGGTCCACATAAATCGCGTGGAAAACCGAGCTCGTGATCCACCGCTTGAGAGCCGTTTTAGTCCAGTAGTCTTTCGCTGCAATCGGCCGCGTGATGCTGCGCAGTTCTTCGGGCAGTGCCGCCCACATCAAAACCAGATCGGCGTGGCTTTGGTGATTGGCGAAGTAAATGCGTTGCTCGGCCTTGGGCGGGCAGCCCTGCCAGCGCGCCTGTGCGCCGGTCAGCAGGCGAATCAGGCCGAGCAAAAAGAGACTCATCAGCTTCGCACGCAATTACATGGCCCCCACGGTTGTTCGCTTCGCGTAGCTCCCTGCCCCCCGAGGGGGCCGCTGCGCCTGCGGACTGGCGAAGCCAGATCCGCGGCCCCTGCTGGCTTTAAGAGAACTTCCGGTGCAGCGGACAAGGGCAACGCTCAAGGCACTTCCACCCCGCCCATGCGGGCCGCAATCGTACTGGCACGCGACGCCAGATAGCCGGATGAAGCGCGGGTTTCAAAGTATTTGGGCCGGGGCAGCATGACGGCCAGGCGAGCCGCTTCATACGCGCTCAGACGTGCGGCCGGCTTGCCGTAGTAATGCTGGGCCGCCGCTTCCGCACCAAAAATGCCTTCGCCCCATTCGACGCTGTTGAGGTAAATCTCCAGAATGCGCTGCTTGTTCAAAAGGCGTTCGAGCAACAGCGTCAGCAGCAACTCCTGGCCCTTGCGCAGCAGCGTACGTTCGCCCGATAAAAAAAGGTTCTTGGCCAGCTGCTGGGTGATGGTGGAGCCGCCGACGATTTTGGGTGGCCGGGAGGCAACGGCGCCTTTATTTTTTCCATCGGCTCTGTTCGCGTCCAGCCGGGTAGCCAACTGCGCTGTGCGCTGTTCGGCGCGCGTGTTTTTGTCCCAGGCTTTTTCCAGCGCTTCCACGTCCACACCTTCGTGCTCGATGAAGCTGGCGTCTTCCGACGCGATGACCGCACGCTTGAGCGTGTCAGGCAAATTGGCATATGGAACCCATTGCTGGCGCCATTTCAGCTGACCGGTATTTTTGGCAAGCTGCCACATTTCGGAGCGCTCAAAAGCCGTGGATTCAGGATCGACGACCGCCATCAGGGCAATTCGGGCAACGAAATAAATCTGCAGCGCCAGACCGGCCAGAATCGCAAGCACCAGCAGACGCAGCGCAGACTTCACGGGTCAGCGGTCCGTCAGTTTGGTTTCAAGCGTGTCATCGCGCGTGAACTTGAAGCGCGACACGACCACAATCTGGTCCGCCTTGCGGCGCATCGCTTCGCTGAATTTGCCGAACGGTCCGGTACCACGAACAATGCTTTGCGCGCGTCGGTCCAGTGTCAGGTTGCCTGACGTTTCCACTACTTCGGTGTCCAGCACCTGGCCGTCGTAGTTGACGGTGACGATCATGGTCAATTCACCGTAGAGTTTTTTGCCCGCCGCTTCCGGAAAATTGACCGTGCCCTTGTCTTCGATCTTGCGGCGCAGCTGGTCGTAGTAAATGGCATAGATTTCCTCCCGCGTCGCGGGGCTCACATAGCGCTTCTTGGGCCGCGCATTTTCCTCGTTGATGCGCTTTTCAATTTCTGCAAGTATTTTGGTGAGTTGCCGGCGCCGCTCTTCACGTTCGGCTTGTGCCGGGTTGCTGGCAGGCGTCTTCAGGTCGGGCGGCGGCAGCGATGCGAGCTGCTTTTTAATCTGCGCCAGCAACTGCATCTGCTGCTCCTGCAGGGCTTCGACCTTGCGCTGCGCCTCTTCAGTAGCATCGCCCATCTCGGTCAGGGCAGAGGGTGGCAGCGGGGATGTGGCACGGCCTTTTTCAAGCTCACCGCCACCCGCCAACGACGCCTGTGCAATGGCTTTGGCAAAGTCGGGCTTCTCTTTTGATCGGGCGTTGACCAGGATCACTTCCAGCGGCGTGTCCTTGAAGACACGGTTGAAGCGTTCGGGGTCAACAAAACGAACCGTCAATAGCACTGCATGGACGGCGATGGAAACGCCGAGGGCGATTTGCAGGGTACTGAGTGGCTTCACAGCGCGTAATTATCCGTGTTTGTGGCGCCGCGCCGGCTTAATTCGTCATACCGGGACAGCGGCTGTGGCGGCCGCGCCAACGGCCTCGGGCTCGCTGATATCGACCGCAATTGAAATCGGGCCGGCAGGCGCGTCCAGTTCGCCGTCGTCTTCGTCGGCGCTGGCATTGCCCTCGTCCGGCGTCATGTCCAGCCGTTCAATCACGGTGCCGGTGATGTCCAGCGTGATCTCATCAATGTCGCCCAGCTTTACCCGGACACGAGCCCCGCGCGGCAGCCCCTGCGCGCCCATGGCCGGCAGCACCAGTGGCAGATCGTCGGCGCGCACCAGGTTGTCCTTGAAGGCAGACGCGGTGATTTCGCCAATGCCGTTTTGCTGCAGGTATTTGAGCGTCCAGTAGCGTTCAATGCCCGACTGATAAGCGTTGTAGGCGCTGTAAGCCGAATCAAACGACGAGATGACCGAAAAAAGATCAGCGTCTTTCGGCTTGAACGGCGCGGCCAGTGCGGCGGTGCGCCCATGCCGCACGCAGGCAATGATCTGCCACTGATTGACCAGATCGGTGTAACGGCGCAGCGGCGACGTGCTCCACGCATAGGCGGGCACGCCCAGCCCGGCATGCGGCAGCGCCTTGGTGCCTATGCGCACCTTCACGCCCGGCGCCATGCTGGCCTGGCTGCGGTAGATGCCGGGCACGCCGTGTTCGGCCAGCCACTGGCCCCAGGTGCTGTTGGCCAGAATCATCGCTTCGGCCACGATCAAGTCGAGCGGCGCGCCGCGCTGGCGCGTCGTGATGCTGACCGCCTCATTGCCCTGCGGCTCCTGGCCGCCCGGGTTGTCGAGCTTGAAGTTGTAGTCAGGCCGGTTGAAGTTTTCAGGCTTGCCGCGAACCACCTCGCGCTGCGCTTTCAGATGCCGGGCGAAGCGATGCAAAAACGTCAACTCGACACCCCAGGCCACATCAACCGGCGGTACAGATTGGGCGGCTTCAAAAAACGCTTCGGTGAAGGTGCTGTCGAGCAAGTCGTGGCGCAGATTGCTGACGATAGGCACGCGCTCCAGCCGCGTGACGCTGCCGGTTACTGCCAGCGTGGCTTCGTCAAGCGTCAGGTACAGCGACAGCGACGGGCAATTGCGGCCTTCCAGCAGCGTGTAGGTCTGCACAATGTCGTCGGGCAGCATGGTCAGCTTGTAGCCAGGCATGTATACCGTCGACAGGCGCGCACGGCCCACCGCATCGATGGCGCTGCCGGGCAGCACGGCCAGACCCGGCGCTGCGATGTGAATGCCTAGCGTGACAGTGCCGCTACCGATGCCTTGTACCGACAGCGCATCGTCGATCTCTGTCGTGCTGGAGTCATCAATCGAAAACGCCCGCACGTCTGCCATCGGCAATTCATCCTTGATGGCCGGCGCCTGCAAGGCCGGGAAAGCAGTGCCCCTGGGAAAGTTCTCAAACAAAAACCGTTTCCAGTGAAACTGGTATGGCGACGCGATGGCGCCGGATTTTTGCAACAGATCCAGCGGCGCGGTGTGCGTGGCGCGTGACGCTTCGACCACGGCCTTGTATTCAGGGGTGTTCTTGTCGGGCTTGAAAAGGATTTTGTAAAGCTGCTCGCGAATCGGTTCCGGGCATTCGCCGCCGGCCAGTTGCTCGGCCCAGATCGAGATCTGCGCCACCAGCTGCTTTTTCTTTTCGATGGCATTCAGCGCCTGCTGCAAAATCTCGGCAGGCGCTTTTTTGAAGCGGCCCTTGCCCGCCCGGCGAAAGTAGTGCGGTGCTTCAAACAGCCGGAACAGCGCCGCCGCCTGCTGCTCAATCGATGCGGGCTTAGAAGCGTCGGAGCTGAAGTAATCCCGCGCCATGTCGGCAAAGCTGAACTCGTCATCACCGGCGAATTCCCAGGCCAGGTCCAGCTCGATGTCGGCGCTCAAGCGCTGGCCCGCAGCCACCAGTTCGGCGGGCGCCGGTTTTTCAAATTTCAGCAAGGCGTTTGCCGCCTTGACCTTTACGCGCTTGCCGGAGTCGAGCTCGACCTGCAGCGATGCGTCGTTGTCAAGCATCACGCGGCCTGCCAAAAATTTGCCGGCTTCTTCGAACAATACAAACAATTCGGAATCCTTGGTGGGTTCTTGCGGTTTTCGGGGTTTTTTGGGGTGAGGGCTAGTGTAAACAGCCCTCAAGAGCCATCAGTTTCAGGCGAGTTGCAGGAAGTCAAGAATCAATGGCAAGTGGGTGTCGAAGTCAGTCAGCGCGTGGTCGCCGCCTTCCAGCAGTTCAATGCGCGCACCGGCATAGCGCGCCGTCATCTCGCGCCAGTCGAGCACCTCGTCACCTTTGGCAATGACCGCCAGGTAGTTGCCCGGCGCCCGCAGCGGCCCGGCGTGCAGCGCGCGTAATTCATCGATAAAAGCGGGTTCGAAAAAGAAGTGTTCGTCCGGGTTCTGCCAGCTGGTTTTCTCGCCAATGTAGCCTGCCAGGTCACGCGCGGGGTCTACCGCCGGGTTTAGCAACACCGCCTTGCAGCCCCATCGTTCAGCAACCGCCGTCGCATAACACCCTCCCAGCGAAGAGCCAACCACCGCTATCGACTCAAACCCCGCCTTTTGCGGCCAGCCAGCGATACCTTCCATGACCAGCGCCATCGCGGCACGCGGCGATGGCGGCAGTTGCGGGCACCACCAGTGCACGCTGGGGTGGGTGTGCTTCACGGCAGCGGCCATCTTTTTGGCTTTTGCCGACAGCGGCGACGAGCGAAAGCCGTGCAGGTAGAGGAGGTGGGTGGTGGGCATGGGGCGATGGTAAACAGCTTGCCGCCGCTGCCCGTTCGCCACGCGCCCGCGGTGGGTGTCAATCTACAATCAAAAAGTGCTTCAAGCCCAGTTAATACGTGCGTAAGCAGCTATGCAATTTGTAGCAAATACTATTCATCAGATCGGCCCGAAAGTCTGTTCCCGTCGCAAGCTGGCAGATAATCCCCTACCATGGCTGCCGTCTTCGACAAACCCTCCCTGTTCCAGCGTTCGCTGCCGCTCTTGCAAGGCTTTGATGGCTTGCTGGCGTTTGCGGTTTTTCTGCTGGCCTGCGCCGGCATGCTGATCATGTATTCGTCAGGATATGACAGCGGCACGCGCTTCGCCGACCATGGCCGCAACATGCTGATTGCTGGCGGCATCATGTTTGTCGTGGCGCAGATTCCGCCGCAGCGCTTGATGGCTTTTGCGGTGCCGCTGTACATCGTGGGTGTCAGTTTGCTGGTGGCTGTGGCGGTTTTCGGCATTGCCAAAAAGGGCGCGCGGCGCTGGCTTTATGTCGGCGTTGTCATTCAGCCCAGCGAAATCCTGAAAATTGCGATGCCGCTGATGCTGGCCTGGTGGTTTCAGAAGCGCGAGGGGCAATTGCGGCCGCTGGATTTTTTTGCGGCGCTGGTGCTGCTGGCCGCGCCGGTCGGGCTGATCATGAAGCAGCCCGATCTGGGCACGTCTTTGCTGGTGCTGGCGGCCGGGCTGGCGGTGATTTTCTTTGCCGGTTTGAGCTGGAAGCTAATTTTG
>JANLYY010000191.1:0-29819 GCA_031365885.1 Polaromonas sp.
CTGCGTAATGTCCATCCCGGGGAATCCTTGAAAAATAGGTGTTTGTATGTAGGCGTGTGTCTGCGTTTACAGTCGGATTATGACTTTGATAGTGCGCAATCTCCAACTTGTCCGTGACCGGATAACCACGGCCTGCGTCTCGGCGGGACGCCAGCCCGGCAGCGTTCGCCTGCTGGCTGTTTCGAAGAAATTTGGTGCTGACGCGGTACTGCTGGCAGTATCTGACGGGCAACGGGTATTCGGCGAAAACTATATTGCTGAAGGTGTGGAAAAAATCACGGCACTCCAAGCGATGTTGTCCGCTGGCATCAAGCTCGAATGGCATTGCATCGGGCCGGTGCAAAGCAACAAGACGCGGCTGGTGGCCGAACACTTTGATTGGGTGCAGTCGGTTGATCGTTTGAAGATTGCCGAGCGCCTGAGCGAGCAGCGGCCGGCCGACTTGCCGCGGCTGCAAATCTGCATTCAGGTCAACATCGACGCCGGTGCCACCAAGTCTGGTGTAGCGCCCGAAGACGCGCTGGCGCTGGCGCAGGCGATCTCAAACCTGCCCCGCCTGCAGTTGCGCGGACTCATGGCGATTCCCGAGTCTGCTCCTGATTTCATAGCAGCTTGCGCACTGCATACGAGGGCTAGAGACTTGTTTGATCAAATAAACAGCACGGGTGTGCTGCCGCAGGCCATGGACACCCTGTCGATAGGCATGACGGCCGACCTGGAGGCAGCGATTCACGCGGGCAGCACGATGGTGCGTGTGGGCACGGCGATTTTTGGAAACCGCACCGGCCGCGACTAGTCTTTGCGTGGCAGTCGTAGCCTGATCGGTCCCGTCCACGGGCCGGTGGCAGACACCGCTTTGCCACCCTGCGCGATCTCTATTTTTCCCTGTTGCGCCAGCCGGCTGGCGGCATCACGCACCTGCGTCATCAGCGCCCGCCAGTCTTGGGGTGCCAGCGCCCGGGCGACCTCTGATGGGCAGGCGCTGGCGTGCAGGCCGCGCTGCTGTACCAGCTTCATCAATGCCTCTTCAATGTGGCTGTCAATGTCGGCCATTCGGTATCAAACCCCCAGCGCCAGCCGCGTCGTGCATTTGACTTCTTCCATCACTGCATAGGTTCGCGTCTCGCGCACGCCGGGCAACTGCCACAGCACGGTGCCTGCGAATGCACGGTAGGCGTTCATGTCGGCCATGCGCGTTTTGAGCAGGTAGTCAAAGCCGCCGGCGACCATGTGGCATTCCATGATCTCGGGCCGCACCTGCACCGCCGCCTTGAAGGCATCAAACACATTCGGCGTCGTGCGGTCCAGCAGCACTTCGACGAACACCATCAGGCCGGCGCCCAGCTTCGCAGGGTTCAGCTGCGCCTCATAACCGGCGATGTAGCCGTCCCGGCTCAGGCGCTGCACGCGCGCCAGCACGGCAGTCGGTGACAGCGCCACGCTTTCGGCCAGCTTGAGGTTGGAAATGCGGCCGTCCTGCTGCAAAACATTCAGAATTTTCAGATCGATTCGGTCTATTTCTGTTGCTACTTCTGTCATGGGTAGTTAATTGTGCGGTTGGATAGCTGAAATTTAGCAGGAAATTCAAAGACGATCAAGTCAACATGAGGGCAGCTTGATTCTTCATCCTTGCAGGAGATTTCCATGTTCGCTTTGCCTCGCTTGCCGTTTCCCTACCGCGCCGAATCCGGCGTGGTTGCCAGCCACTTGCAGTCCATGGCTGGCGCGCTCGACTGGCCCGCTGCGGTGGAGACCGCCCGGCCCTGGGTTCACGCAGTGCGCAGCAACCCGCCGCCGTTCTGGGCCATGGAAAGTTTGCTGAAGGAATATCCGATATCAAGCGCCGAAGGTCTGGCGCTGATGCGTCTGGCGGAAGCCTTGCTGCGCGTGCCCGATGCGCAAACCGCGATCGAACTGACGGCCGACCAGCTCGGTCGTGCCGACTTTGATTCAGCCGGTGACGGAATGATGGCGCGGCTGTCGGCGTCGAGCATCGCGCTGTCGAAAAAGTTCTTGCCGCAAGATGGTCAGCCGTCATTGATGAGCAGGCTGGGCGCACGCAGCGTGGTGGCGGCTACCGTGCGCGCGGTGCAGTTGCTGGGGCGGCAGTTTGTGCTCGGTCAGACAATTTCCGATGCTTTGAACGAGGCTGACGACACGAGAAAAAAAACTGCCCCTCTTCGGTTCAGCTATGACATGCTCGGCGAAGGCGCGCGCACCGACAAGGATGCGCTGGCCTACCTGGCCAGTTATACAGACGCTATTAAATCAATAGCTGCTCGCGCACATTCTGATTGGGCTTGTGAGCAAAATGACGGTATATCCATCAAATTGAGCGCGCTTCACCCGCGCTACGAGGACGCGCAGCACGCCCGCGTCATGACTGAGCTGGTGCCGCGTGTCTGGGGCCTGTGCGAGCTGGCCGCGCGCGCCAACATCAACCTGACGATTGATGCCGAAGAAGTCGACCGGCTGGAGCTTTCGCTCGACGTGTTCGAAGCCCTCGCGGCCAAGGTTGCCGAACACCATCCCGAGTGGCAGGGCTTTGGCCTGGCCATGCAGGCGTATCAAACGCGCGCACTTGATCTGGTAGCGCACATCATCGCCATCGGCCGCAAATACCAGCTGCGTCTGATGTGCCGGCTGGTCAAGGGCGCGTACTGGGATTCGGAGATCAAGCGCGCTCAGGAAATGGGCCTGCCGCACTACTCGGTGTTCACCCACAAGCACCACACCGACGTGGCGTATCTGGCCTGCGCGCGCGCCTTGCTGGCTGCACCTGACGCGATTTATCCGCAGTTTGCGGGACATAACGCGGGCACGATTGCGGCGATTATCCAGATGGCCGCCAGAACGCAGGCGCCGTTCGAGCTTCAAAGACTCCACGGCATGGGCGAGGGCGTTTTCCGCGAGGTGCTGAAAAACCCCAGCATCAGCTGCCGCGTTTACGCTCCCGTCGGTGCGCACCGCGACCTGCTGGCTTACCTGGTACGGCGCCTGCTTGAAAACGGGGCCAATTCGTCCTTCGTCCACCAGCTGGCTGATGACTCTATCGGCATGGATGCGCTATTGACCTCGCCGCTGTGGTTCGAAGCGCGCGCCGCTTTTCCGTTGCCGCCCGCGCTCTACGGCCCGTCGCGGTCCAACAGCGCGGGTATGGATTTGACGGTAGACAGCATGCGCGCGCCGCTGCTGGAAGCGTTCCAGACGGTGCAGGTGCCCGAGGTCCACGAGTTCTATCCCAATTTGGCCTCAAGCCGAATAACTACGTGCGCAAGCAGCTATCAAAAATGGAGCAAGGTAGCGGTAGCCGAACGCGCCGCCACGCTCCGAAAAGCCGCAGACAGCCTGGAGCAGCAAACGCCGCGCTTCTGCGCGCAGCTGGTGAAAGAAGCCTTCAAGACCTGGGGCGATGCGGTGTCGGAAGTGCGCGAGGCGGTGGACTTTTTGCGCTACTACGCGAACGAGGCCGAACGTGTGATGACTCCCATCGCGCTACCCGGCCCGACGGGGGAAACCAACGAGTTGCGCCTCACCGCGCGCGGCGTCTGGGTCTGCATCAGCCCCTGGAATTTCCCGCTGGCGATTTTTATCGGTCAGGTCGCGGCTGCGCTCGCCACTGGCAATGCCGTGGTCGCCAAACCCGCCGAGCAAACACCGGGCGTGGCGTGGGAAGCGGTCAAATTGCTGCACGCCGCCGGCGTACCCGAAGACGTGCTGCAATTCGCGCACGGTCCGGGCGAAACCGTGGGCGCTGCGCTGGTCGCCGCACCCGGCGTGGCGGGTGTGGTGTTCACCGGCTCGACCCAGGTGGCCCGAATCATCAACCGGGCACTCGCCGCCAAAGACGGTCCCATCACCCCGCTGATCGCCGAAACCGGCGGCATCAATGCCATGCTGGTCGACAGCAGCGCACTGCCCGAGCAGGTTGCCGACGCGGTGGTGCAGAGCGCTTTCAGAAGCGCCGGCCAGCGCTGCTCGGCGCTGCGGCTGCTGTGTGTGCATGAAGGCATTGCCGACGCGGTGATCGCGATGATCCAGGGCGCGGCGCAGGAGCTGACGGTGGGTGACCCGAGTGAGTTGGCAACCGATGTCGGGCCGGTGATTGATAAAGAAGCCTTTGATAACATCACGGCGCATGTAAAACGCCTGAGTTCATCATCAAAAGTGCTTCTAGCCCCCGAATTACCTGCGCAAGCAGGTATTGATTCAATAGCAAATCTGATACGGCCCGCCGCCTTCGAAGTCGCCAGCCTGGCGGAAGTGAACGACGAAATCTTCGGCCCGGTGCTGCAGATCGTGCGCTGGGGCAGCGGCGCTCTGGCCACGCCCGAAGCCGTCATCGCGCAGATCAATGCCCTCGGCTATGGGCTCACGCTCGGCATCCAGACCCGCATCGACTCGCGTGCGCAGGCACTCGCCGCAGCGGCACACGTCGGCAACATCTACATCAACCGCAACATGATCGGCGCGGTCGTCGGCGTGCAGCCGTTCGGCGGCGAAGGCCTGAGCGGCACCGGCCCGAAAGCCGGCGGGCCGCATTACCTGGTCCGCTTCTGCACCGAGCAAACCGTGACGGTCAACACCACGGCGGCGGGCGGGAATGTGCAGCTGATGGCCTAGCTGATTCATTGCGCCGCCGGGCGCTTGTGCGGCCCGGGGGCGAGTGTGGTGTTGCACGCTATCCGGCACATAAAACTGCGTCTTTTTGCCCAGGGCGGCGTTATAAAGCCTCGCAATAGTGGAACTATTGCTGCGTCCTTCACTGTTGATATGGCCTTGACCTGAACAAAAATCCATCAGTTTTATTTGTACCGTCAAGCATGCAACACCACACTAGTCGCGCTACTCCTCCATGAATTGCTGAAACAGCGGCGAGCTGAGGTAGCGTTCGCCGTAGGACGCGATGATGACGATGATCATCTTGCCCGCGTTGTCGGGGCGACGGGCCAGTGCCAGCGCGGCCCACACCGCCGCGCCCGACGAGATGCCGACCAGCAGGCCTTCCTGTCGCGCCATCTGGCGGGCGGTGTCCAGCGCGTCTTCGTTGCGCACGCGAATAATCTCGTCGCACAAACTGATATCCAGCACCTCGGGCACAAAACCGGCCCCCAGCCCCTGGATCATGTGCGGCCCCTTGGCGCTTCCCGACAGCACGGCCGACGCGTCCGGCTCGACCGCCACGCAGCGAAACGCGGGCTTGAGCGCCTTGAGCGCCGAACCCACACCGGTCAGCGTGCCACCGGTTCCCACGCCTGACACCAGGATGTCGGCGCGGCCGTCGGTATCGCGCCAGATCTCCAGGGCCGTCGCCTGGCGATGCGCCTGCGGATTGGCCGGGTTCTTGAACTGTTGCGGCATGAAGTAGCGTGCGGGGTCAGTCGCTACCAATTCTTCGGCGCGCCTGATCGCGCCTATGGCCCCTTCGGCCGCCGGCGTCAGGATCAACTCCGCACCAAAAGCGCGTATCACCGCGCGGCGCTCCTTGCTCATCGTCTCGGGCATGAACAGGATGCATCGATAGCCCCGCACCGCACACACCCAGGCCAGCGAGATGCCGGTGTTGCCGCTGGTGGGCTCGACCACGATGGTGTCGGGCCCGATGGTGCCGGCTTTCTCCGCCGCCTCGATCATGGCGACCCCGATGCGGTCTTTCACGCTGGCACCGGGCGCAAAAAACTCGAGCTTGGCAATGACCTGGGCCGCGCTGTCTTTGGCAAGCCGGTTCAGGCGCACCAGCGGCGTATTGCCGACAAGTTCAAGTGCAGTGTTGGCGATTTTCATGATTTTTTGAACCCGTTGGGAGGGGGGGCTGGCTGATAACTAAAAGCGCCCCCAGCGTAATGGCCGGCCAGGGAAAGCGCAAGGCGTGCGGCGCCGTTCCGCCTTCAGAGGGCGGCGGCAGTCACCGCTTTTGAATCACCACCTCCAGGTACTCGCTCGGCACCCGCATGGCGCCGCCCGGCGTCTGGTTGAACTGCTGCGCCAGCCCGATCAGATCAGCGGCCAGCGACTCCTGCCGTGCGGCATCCAGGGCGCCGAAGGCCTTGTGCATCGGGCCGTAATAGGTGCGAAAGGTGTCCAGCCAGTGCTGCGGCGTGCGGTAGCGAAAGACGAAGTTCTTGCGCTGCACTTCCAGCGTTTTGATGTGCGGGCCAAACAGTTCGCGCAGATGGTCTTCGGTGCCCCACAGCGAGGGCGGCTTGACGCCGGCAGGCGGCGGCAGGTAGCGGCCAATGACCTTGAACAGCTCGCCGATAAAGCCGGACGGCGTCCAGTTCGCCAGACCGATTTGCCCGCCCGGCTTGCACACGCGGGCCATCTCGCTGGCCGCCTGGTGCTGGTTGGGCGTGAACATCACGCCGAAGGTCGACAGCACGACATCGAACGACGCGTCGGCGTAAGGCAGGTTCTCGGCGTCGGCCTCTTCAAACTGCACCGCCAGGCCTTCCGCGCGGGCCCGCGCCTTGCCGCGTTCGAGCAAGGCGCCCACGTAGTCGGTCGAGGTCACGTCGCACCAGCGCCGCGCCGCCGCCAGCGTGACGTTGCCGTTGCCGGCAGCGACGTCGAGCACGCGCGCGCCGGCAGCCAGATCGAGTGCTTCGCACAGCGTCTCGCCGACGATCTGCAGGGTGGTTCCGACGACGGCGTAGTCGCCGGCAGACCAGGCTGCCTGCTGCTTGAGCTTGACCGCTGCCAAATCGGCAGCGGGCGGGCGGGTGACGGCGGGCGGGGTGGTGGCTTGCATTGTGGTTTCCATGACGGTGCTCCGGGGTTTTGGTGGTGAGATGCCTGGCTGCTTTCATGCAGATCCAACGTATTCGTGAGGGCCGAACACGTAGAGCCATTGCAAACCTTTTTGATCGATTCCGGGTCACCCCAACAGAGACAAACAGCGGTACAAAAAAGGGGACATCAGCAAGCCACCGGCCCGTTGCAGGTCTAAGATGCACCGACGCAAGAAGCAAGGACGGACACCGACATGCTTGAGCAGTGCAATTCTTTTGGCTACTGGTTACGGCGCCGGCGCAAGGCGCTGGATTTGACCCAGGACGCGTTGGCGCAAAAAGTCAGTTGCTCGCAGGCGGCCATCAAGAAAATCGAGGCCGATGAACGCCGGCCATCCAAAGCGCTGGCCCAGCGCCTGGCAGAGCAGCTGGCCGTTCCGGCGCCAGAGCGAGCGGTGTTTCTTCAGGCCGCGCGTGCGCCGCGACTGTCTGATCGCCTGCTGCTCGATGCCCTGCCCGTGGCGGCAGCAGCCAGCGCTGACACAGGCCCGGGGCCCGGGCCGGCCGACACTTTGATCGCCTTTTCCGGCGGGCAGAAATCGCCTTTCGTCGGGCGCAGCAACGAGTATGGGCAGTTTCTCGGCCTGATCGCCCGGCTCACGGCGCGCAGCGGTCAGGTGGTGCTGATCGAAGGCGAGGCCGGCATCGGCAAGAGCCGGCTGATGCATGAAGTGGCGGCCTACGCGCAGCAGCAGGCGTTGCCGGTGCTGGTGACCCACTGCTACGAGATTGAACGGGCGATTGCCTACCAGCCCGTCATTGATCTTGCCACGCAGGCTTGCGAGGCCCTAAGCGAGGGCCGTCTGCGCACGATGGCGCCGGTATTGCTGGCCGAGATCGCCGCGCTGGTGCCAGCCATGGCTACCCGCCTGGTGGACCTGCCCGCGCTGTCGGCAGACTTTCCCGAGGCGCGGCAGGCGCGCCTGTTTCACGCGCTGCAGCAACTTTTCGACGCGCTGGCGCAGGGCCGGCAATTGATCGTGATGGTGGACGACCTTCAGTGGGCCGACGACGCGAGCCTGCGATTCCTGCATTTTTTTGCGCGCCAGATGGCCGGCCGGTCTGTGCTTCTGGCGTGTGCCTATCGGGACGAGGAGCTTGAAAACAACGACGGCCTGGCGCGGCTGCTGGAGAGCCTTCGCCGTGAACCGCAGACGCGGCATCTGGCGCTGGCGCGGCTGGGCGCAGGCGATACGGCGGCACTGCTCGAGCGCTTGCATGACCCGAAGCTGAGTGCGCCTGATCTTGCCGCCTGGCTGCACCGAGAGACCGACGGCAATCCGTTTTACCTCTGGTCCATCCTGCACGCGCTGAGCGAAGACGAAGGCGCAGGCGGGCTAGGAGCGACCGGCAACGTCGGCAGCCGGCCCATGCCGGACACGCTGCGCGATTCGGTTCGGCTGCGGCTGGCCCGCGTGCCCGAAGACGACCGGCCGCTGCTGGATGTGGCAGCGGTGCTGGGCCGGCGCTTTGACTTCGAGACCTTGCTGGCGCTGACCCGGTTGCCCGAGGCGCGTTTTTTGCACGCGGTCGAATCGCTGGTCAAGCGCCGGCTTTTGCGTGAGGACGCAGAAGGCGGCGTCTATGACTTCAACCACGACAAGGTGCGCGAGGTGGTATACCGGGACATCGGCCTGGCCAGGCGCGTGCTGCTGCACCGGGCGGTGGCTGAAATGCTGGAGCAGCAAACGGGCAGCGACGTGCATCAGCGCGATGCCCGCCTGGCCGAGCACTATGAGCGCGGCAAGGTCTGGCCCAAGGCGCTGCGCTACCTGGGTCTGGCGGCGGGGCAGTCGCAAACACTGTTTGCCATGCGCGAGTCGCTGCAATGGTTTGACCGCGCCGTGGCGGTGCTGCAGGCCCATCCCGACGCCGCCGACCCGGCGCAGCAGCTCGCGCTGTACGAGCAGCGCGGCGAGGCGCGCGCGCAGGCCGGCCAGGTCGAAGGCGCTGTGGCCGACTTCCGGCGCGTGATCGAGGCCGCGCGTGCGCGCGGTGACCACGGTCAAGCGCGCGACAGCCTGATTCAACTCGGCATGGCTCACCGGCGCGCCGACGCCTACGAGCCGGCCATTGCCTGCCTGAACGAGGCCCTCGAGGCGTCGCGCGCCATGGGCGACGAACGGCATGCGGCCGACGCGCTGTACCACCTCGGTACAGTGAGCTGGAGCAACGGCCGAAACGATCTGGCAATCAGCCATCACCAGCAGGCAGTTGAGATTTGCGAACGCCTGGCGCTGACCGATCGGGTTGCCGTGCAGGCCTTTCATGGCCGGGGCGAAGCGCATTTCGCCAACGCCGAACCCGCCGCCGCCATTGCGTCCTTCTCGCGCTCCCTCGAGCTGGCACGCGGCATCGGCGACAAGAGCTACGAGTCAGAAAACCTGATGATGATCGGTTGGGCCTGCACCGGCGCCATGGGGCTGGCCGACTACCCGCGCGCCGTGTCGCATTTCGATGCCGCACTGGCCATCGCACGCGCCGCCGACCTGCAGTGGCATCTCGGTCCCATCCTGATCGGCCGGGCCAATGTGAAGGTCGCGCTCGGGCTGTTTGGGCAGGCCTGGGCAGATTTAAACGAAGCCTTGCCCCGCCTGGAGACATTGGGCCTGCATCGCTACCAGATCATGGCGCACGACGCACTGGGGTGCCTGTTTCTCGATCTGAATCGGCCAGAGCAGGCCCTGCAGCATTTTCAGCAAGGCCTTGCGCTGGCGCACCAAGCCGGCATCCAGTACTGGCGGCCCCGGCTGCAGGCCGATCTGGCGATGGCTCAGCTGCGGCTGGGCACGCCCTGCGACCAGGCAGCGCTGCAGGCGGCCTGGCAATACGCGCGGGATCACAGCGAGGTCTGGCTGACTGTGCGCTGTCTGGAGGCGCTCGCCGAGTCGGCGCTGGCCAACAGCGATGCGCCGGGCTGCATCACCTACGCCGACCAGTTGCTGGCGCTGGCCTCTCGCGGCGACCTGCGCGACATGCGCGGACAGGCCCATCGCCTGCGCGGCCTGGCACACCTCCTGTTGCGCGCTTGCGAACCCGCGCGTCAGGCATTGACGCTGGCCGTGGCGCTGGCTGAACAAACCGGCCGAATTCGCCTCGCCTGGGACTGCCACCGGGCGCTGGCCCGGATTGCCGCAGCGGTGGGCAACGACGGTGCCCGCCAGGAACGTGAAGGCCGCGCACGCGAACTTGCTGAACGCATGGCCGCTGGTGTCGGCGGATCGGGCTTGACTTTCAATCTGGACCCCGATCAAGGCCAGGCCGGGAGTTGACGGCGAGGGCTTTGACACCTCCACGAAATCCTTGAAACGCCTGCCATCACCATGAAAAGTGCTTCCAGCCCAGGTAATGTGTGCGTAAGCAGCTATTGATTTAATAGCGAATTGGTTTGGCGACGCTTTACGCGGTCTATTTCTTGCCCCCACTGCTACCGCCGCTGCCGGAACCGGAACCGGAGCCCGATCCGCTGGCGCCGGAGCCGGAGCTTCCAGAGCCTGAGGTGCCCGAACCTGAACTTCCAGAACCCGAGCTGCCCGAGCCCGAGCTTCCCGAGCTGCCCGAGCTGTCCGATTCCGAACCGCTGCTGCCTTTGCCTGACGAGTCCGACGCACCCGATCCCTTGCCCGAATTGCCCGAACCCGAACCACCGCCGCCATCACGACCGCCGCCGCCCTTGAACAGCACGCTGTCCACCGTGATGCGCTGGTCTGTACCTACCCGCCCGCTGATCTGCACGCGCTTGTCGATGGCGAGTTCGGCCTCGGTGCCGCCACTGATTCTTGCGCCTTCGCCAAGCAGCAGCGTCTGCTCGCCCAGGCTGAATGAACGCGGCCCGAGGCTCTGGATGTAGCCCTCCAGCACCACCCGATCAACGCGGCCCAGGCCGGTGCGCGTCGGTTCGGCCACCAGCTGATTCGCGTACAGCACACCGCTGCGCCAGTTGCCGCTGACCCACACTTCCTGCCCGGCCGTCAGCGTCAACGGCAGCGCGATGCCGCTTAAATTGATCGGTGTGTCGCCCACTTTCAGGCGCTGCCCCTGCACGCTGGAAGCCGGCCCGCGTACCTGAGCCAGTGCCTGTGCATGTGCAGTTGCCGGTGCGCGCCACGGCTCAATGCGCGACGCCGCAATATCGCCGCTGGCGCGCCGCAAGCCGCCCACGCGCACCCAGTCGCCAGCCTTCAGCCCGGCCAGATCGGCGGGCTCCAGCGCCACCACTGGCTGACCCATCACCTGCAACTCGCCGATGGCCGCATCCACCGCATCCAGCGGCCCGACCAGGGTGTGAACCGTGGCAATGCCGCGTGCCGTGGTTTGAGCGCCGCCGCCTGCTGCCGTCACGGCCGTCACTGCCACGACCTGGCCCACCAGCAGTTGGCCGGCCGAGCCCGCCTGCCCGCCGTCCCACACCGGGGTGGCCGCGTCGTACTGCACTTCAATGCCGTTGACGCAGATGCTGGCAAAGCCGCTGATGACGCCGACGATGCCGGTGCCGCCTATGCCGCCTTCGCCAAAGCGCGGTGCGGCGGCTACGGCGCCCGTGCCGCCCATGCCGCCGACGCCTCCAGACAGGCCGGCCTGCTGACCGGTGCCGCCTATGCCGCCCGGGTCGATGGCAGCGCCCGCCTGCATGCCGGTGCCGCCCAGGCCGCCGCTGTTCGGGTTGACCAGCGAGGCCTGCGTGGCGCACACATTGCCTTTTGCAACCGGCGCAGGCGCCGGGCGCGGCGCCGAGCAGCCGACCATCAAGATCACCACGATCAGCAGGGCCAGCACGCAGGCCAGCACCAGCTCCAGCGGGCGCACCGTCGGCTCGCCGGTGATCGAAAAGTTTTCACGGTTGGGCATCATCGTCGGCCTCATGTGCGGAAATAGGGATTGGCTTGGCTTGAAGCACCACAGGCGCGGCAGGCTCGGAATAAAAATAGATGCCGAAGGTCATGCGCTGCAAGGGAATTGCCGACGCTTTGTCGATGGGGGCGTCGGCGTTTTCAGCCGCTGATTCAAGCATGTCACGCGATTCACGGGCAACAGCCGCCTTGTTCACCGCAACCAGCGCCTGCATGCCGAGCTTTTTAGACTGCGCGGCCAGCTCGGCCACGGCATCGGCGCTCAGGCCATCGAAATGCAGGCTGCGCTCAAGAAACGGCGGCTCTTGCCCCAGCAAATTGTGCGCGGCAGCAGCGGCATGGTCGTGCAGGTTGTGGCCGAAGTAAAAAGCTTTTTCATCAAAGCCACGCGCCGGAACAAAGGCCTGCGTGTTCAGGCACACCCGGCGCTCATCGTCGATGTTGACCACCCCCAGACGCAGCCATTCGTCGAGCACCACGCGCGAGCGGATGTCGCTGTTGATGCCGGCCACCAGCGCCTCGAACGACTGCGGGCCGCCTTCGCTGACATTGCGCGGCAGCGGCAGCGGCTGGCCTTCGGCATCCAGAAATTGCGGATTGCCCAGCCACTGCGCGACCAGTTGCGCACCCAGCGACACCACCGTCGGCGCTCTGTCAATGTCATCCGCAGCAGCATCAGTGCCGCGTCGCAGCCGGTTGACGTCCTTGCGGTGAACGCCCGTCAGCAGGCTGACGCGGCTGTCGGTGACAAGTTTGCCGTCGAGCTGGAAATCACGCTCGGCCACTTCCACCAGCAGCGTCTTGATCAGCTCGGTCAGGTACGGCAGCGTGATGCCGCGCGCCAGCATCACACGCAGCAACGGGCGCAGCGCCTGACGCAAGGCTTTGACCAGCGCGGGCGGCGGGCTGGTTGATGGCGAATCTGGCAATTCGGGCGGCATGGTGGGTTCTAGTCGGGGTTTGCGTGATTTACAACCAAGTACAAATTATGCGGGAAAATTTCACACAAGTCTATTGACGTGGAAAATATTCCCGCAGATACTTCAGTTGTCTGTGGGAATGTTTCACACGTTTTATTGAAAACTTCTCGGCAGGCGGTTTTGGCTCTTTGTTTCAGACTTCATCAACTTTCACCAACTTCTCAGGAGAATCATCATGGCAAACTTCAAGAAAACAGTCCTCAGCATTGTGTCGGCACTGGCCTTGGGCCTGGTTGTCGTACCAGCCTTTTCCAGAGGCGGCGGCAGTGGTAGCGGTGGTAGCGGATCTTCGGGCGGCAGCGGCTCCGGCGGCGGCTCCAGCTCGGGTAGTTCGGGAAATTCTGGCAGCTCCAGCAGTTCAGGTAGCGGCGCCAGCGGCGGCAGTGCCTCGTCCGGTGACGGCGCCTCCGGACAAGGCCGTGGTCGTGGCCGGGGCGGAGATGATGCCGCTGGTCACAACCGTGGTCATGGCGCGGAGCATGGCGTCGGCCATGCGCGCGGCATGGGAGAAAAAAATCAGCACACAGGCGCTGCGACCGGTCGCGCCAACGACGACGCTGCCGGCAACGTTCGCGGCGCGCGCGGTGCCGACGACGCACCGGGTCAGGTTCGCGGTGCCGATGATGCACCGGGCCATGTTCGCGGCGGTCGCGGAGCAGACGATGCCGGACGCAGCTTATAGCCGTTTTTATCAGCAAAAAAGACTGTTAGCCCAGGTAATACGTGCGTAAGCAGCTATATTTATAATAGCAAGATGACAGCAGGCGTTGCCCCCGGCAGCGACCGCGTTCAACCCTTTGCGCGGGGCAGCACGAGCCGCACACGGGTGCCCGCGCCGGCCAGGCTGGTCACATCGACCTGGCCGCCGTGCAGTTCCACGATGCGCTTGACAATCGCCAGACCCAGGCCCTTGCCACCCTCGCCGGTGGCCGGGGCTACGCTCTGCCGGCTCTGGTAGAAACGGTCAAACAGATGCGGCACGTCGGCGGCCGCAATGCCCGGCCCGGTGTCGCTGACAGACACCTGAACCTCGTCGCCGGCGGCCAGCGCGTTCAGCGTGATGCTGGCACCTGCCGGGCAAAACTTCAGCGCGTTATCAACCAGATTGGCAATGGCGCGTTCGAACAACTCCACGTCGACTGCGGCCAGCGGCGCCAGTCCTGGGGTCGGGGCGCAGCCATCCGCGCTGCCGATGATCAGCACGCCCTGCCGCGCCGCCCGCTCGGTAAAACGCAGCGCCACATCACCCAGCAATTCGGCCACGTCCATCACTTCTCGGCGCAGCTTGAACGCGGGCTCGTCAAGTTGCGCCAGATCGCCCAGCGACTGCACCAGCCGCGCCGCATTGTGGGTGTTGCGCCGCGCCACTTCCAGCAGCTGCCGGTCGGCGGCGCGGGCATTGTCACCGGCCCAGCGGTTTTCCAATGTCTCCAGGCAGGCGGCCGTTGCCGTCAGCGGGGAGCGCAGGTCGTGCGACAGATTGCTGACGCCTTCGCGCCGGAAATGGTCGAGCTGGCGCAGCGTGCTCCACTGCTTGCGCAACGCCGTCAGCATCGTGGCAATGCCGGTGCCGAGCTGGCCGAACTCGTCGCGTGAATCACTCACCGCCATGTCGGGCACGCTGGCGGCCTGCGCTGCGGTTTTCTCCAGCCCGCCCTGCGTCACCGCTGACACCAGCGCTGTCAGCCGGGCCAGGGGCCGGGTGACCGCCGCTGTCACCCAACAGGCCAGCAAGGTGCTGAGCGCAACCACAGCCAGAATCAAAACCAGCGACGGCTGGGCCAGGGTGTTTTTTAGCACCGCCCAGCGGCCTTCCGGCAGATTTGCCTTGTGGCAGACCAGGTACAGATAGCCGGCCGCGCTGGACTCATTGCGAATCACCGAGCGCCGCAGTGGCCGCGCGGCAATCACCGCGCTGCCGTCCATGCGCTCGGGGTCATCGCCCAGCACATAGGGCATCGGAGAGCTGCCGATGGCTTCCATCACCGGGCCCAGCGTAACCTTGAAGCCCGGCGCCAATCGCACGTCGCCAGTTGACGCCAGCACCGTGCCGTCGCTGCCCAGCAGGTAGAGCTGGGTGTCGGGCTCAAACAGCACCAGGTTGCGCAAAAAGCCGGTGAACTCCTGCGGGAAGCGCTCTTGCATGGCCAACATGTCGGGGTGCAGCGTCGCCACGCGCTGTAAAAACATATCGGCGCGGTAATAGGTCGATTCATGCTCGAAGCGCTGAAACGCCAGCAGCACCGTCACCACCACACCGACGGCGGTGAGCAGGCCGGTCAAAAATATCGTGAGCGCAATTTTCAGTCGTACCGACATAACCTGTCCGGCGTATTCAGGGCGCCGCGTCGCGCATCTTGTAGCCCGCACCGCGCACCGTCAATATCAGCTCGGGGTGCAGCGGGTCGGCTTCCAGCTTGGCGCGCAGGCGGTTGATGTGCGTGGTCACCGTGTGCTCGTAGCCGTCATGCGTGTAGCCCCACACGGCGTTCAGCAGCTGCCCGCGTGAAAACACATGGCCGGGGTGCTGCGCAAAGTGCAGCAGCAAATCGAATTCCAGCGCCGTGAAGTCAAGTGCCTTGCCGCGCATCTCAACCGTTCGCCGGGCGGGCGAAATCATCAGCTCGCCGTTGCGCAGCTGGCTTGGTTGCGTCGGCAGCCCGGCCTGCGCGGCATGCAGCATCTCGGCGCGCCGCAGCAGCGCCTTCACGCGCGCCAGCAACTCGGCCAGAGAAAACGGTTTGGTCAGGTAATCGTCAGCGCCGAATTCAAGGCCCAGCACCCGGTCCAGCTCGGTGGATTTTGCCGTCAGCATGAGGATGGGTGTGCTGCTGCCGCGCGCCCGCAGCGTCTTGCACAGCTCCAGCCCGTCCAGGCCCGGCATCATCAAATCGAGCACCAGCAGGTCACGCGGCTGCGCGCTGTGGCTGGCCAGCGCAGCCAGCCCGTCGGCCACTTCCGTCACGTCATAACCGGCACCGCGCAGGTTCAGCACCAGCAGGTCGCGGATGTCGGTCTGGTCTTCGGCAACGAGGATGGTCTTCATGGTCATACGGTGTCGGTCGGCTTCGCTGCCGACTTCTTACGGATTCAGAATTTTCAGTTGTTGTCTTAATTGTTATCTGGCTGTGATGTTTCGTGAGGCTGGCGTGAGGTGATGCATTCAAAGTCACCTCACCCGCCACCCAATTGAGAGAATCATCATGCAATGCATCCCCGCCAGCCCGCTCAGTATCCCCGTTAATCCAGCCGCATCAATTGCAGCCCGCACCTCGGTAGCCGTGCCGTGGAGCGATTTGATGACGCACCGCGACTACCTGGTGCGCTTCGCGCAGCGCAAACTGCACGACCCGTCACTGGCCGAAGACGCGGTGCATGACGTGTTCGAAGCCGTGCTGTCAGGCCGCGCCACCTTCGCCGGCCGTGCGGCGCTGCGCAGCTGGCTGACGGCGATTCTGAAAAACAAGATCGTCGATGTGATTCGCCAGCGAGCGCGGTTTGATTCGCTGGAGTTGGAAGGTGACAGCGACGACGGTGGCGAAGCGGTTGAAGCCCGATATTCAGTTGGCGAACAGGTTGGGCCGCAGGAATTGACCGAGCAACGTGAGCGCCTGCATCTTGCGCTGAAAGGCATCGAACAACTGGCCCCAGGCCTGCGTGATGTGATGCGGTTTCGGGTGCTGCAGGACGAGTCGTCGGGTGTGGTGTGTCGTCGGTTGGGGATCAGTGAGGCGAGTTTGTTTGTGCGCTTGCATCGGGCACGTAAGCAGTTGATGGGTTGCGAGTTGGCTGCTTCGGCTGGGTTAAAGCGGGGCTGCGTGTCGGGCTCTTCTAAAGCGTTTAAACCTTCATTTGGTGCCTATTTGTAAGCCAAATCGGCCACTAGCCCAAGTAGTACCTGCGTAAACAGCTATTAAATCAATAGCGGCTTGGCTTTCCTGGTTTTGGGGGTCAGATCACAATTTCGCTGCGTAGCACCCGAAGGGCGGGCCGCAGGTTCGGGGAATTTAGGCTCTGACCCCCAAAACGCCCGCTTCCGATTTCTTTTCTGATCGAGCGAGCATGCGCTCTGGAAAGTCCTGAAGCCGCTCTGTCGCCGCGGCGGGCGACTCACCTTTTTTTGCTTCGCCAATATAAGGTGAGCCAAAAAAAGGCGACCCGCAGTCTGGGTCCCTGCGCTTCGCTCCGGGCACCTTGCGGTGCTCGGAACAGACGGAAATTTTAGAAACTTGTCTGCTTCGCAGCCTTCGGACATCTAAAATTTTTGATCCGTCTGCCCCTGCGCTCCTCAGCCCAGCCAGGACGGGTGAGGGTCCGGATCCAGGTTCGGATTCGGGTTCGGGTTCTTGGACCATCGCTTCGCGGTGGCCGGTCGCCGCTGCGGCGCGCGAGAGTAAACTGACCAGATCGGAGGCAAACATGGACTCTTCCCTCGCCAGGCGTGACCCGGAAATCATGAGTGGAGCGCTGTGCTTTACTGGCACGCGCGTACCCGTCAAGAATCTATTTGACTACCTCGAAGGATCTTCATCGCTTGAGGAGTTTCTGGAAGACTTCCCGTCAGTTTCCCGAGCGCGTGCAATCGCCGTGCTGGAAGCCGCGCACGAAATTCTGGAAGCCAATGCGCCTGCTGCTTGATGAGTGCATTCCGGCCCGTCTTCAAAAGGCGTTGCCGTCACATGCGGTGACTACGGTCGGTCAGGCCGGCTGGTCCGGTGTCAAAAACGGCAAGTTACTTGCACTGGCAGCAGCGTCCTTCGATGCGTTCGTGACCGTTGACAAGAACCTGCCGTATCAGCAAAGCACGGCGAATTTGCCTATCGCTGTGCTGGTTCTGGATGCGGTGTCGAATGAGTTGCCAAGCCTTCTGCCACTTGTTCCTGCGCTGGAGCGTGCGCTTGCAGTGCTTGTGCCTAAAACCTGTGTGCTTGTCAAAAACGCAATTTAATTCCGTTGTAAATGCTACTCTTTTTATAGCTGCTTGCGCATGTTCTGCTTGGACTTGAGGCCAAATTATCTCGAAGAACGGCGTGTAGCCTGGGTTTTGAGGTCGGATCACAATTTCGCTGCGCAGCACTCGTAGGGCGGGACGAAGGCGCGGGGAATTTGTGCTCCGACCCCGAAAACACCCGATCTCGATTCCGCTCCGTCTTCCGTTCGGGCCGAACTCTCCACCCGTTCGGGCTGAGACTGTCGAAGCCTTGCTCTCAGTTGAGCACTGGAGTGTTTGATAAGTCCTGGTGCCGCTCTGTCGCCGCGGCGGGCGACTTGCCTTTTTTTTGCTTCGCCAAAATAAGGTGAGCCAAAAAAAGGCGACCCGCAGTCTGGGGAGTTTTTGGGGTCAGAGCCCGAATTCGCCGAGCCTATGGCTCGCCCTGCGGGTGCGATGCTTTGCATCGCAGCGAAATTGGCGTCTGACCCCAATGACCCACCTTGGCGGTGCTCGGAGCAGACGGAAATTTTAGAAACTTGTCTGCTACGCAGCCTTCAGACATCTCAAATTTTTAATCCGCCTGCCCCTGCGCTCCTCAGCCGAGCCAGGACGGGTGGGGGCCGGGTTCGCATTCAGACTTAAGGAATATTGAGTCTGCGCTCAAGTCGTCAGCCCAAGATGCGCTAGTCGCGGCCTTGATTACCACCGTTGTTCAAAGTGAGCAGTTCAAGTTTTTGTGACATTTGTCAATCTTCAAGCCTAAACGGCTGTCGCTTGATACTCGTTCCTGCTCGGTCGTGAACTACATTTACGGCAAGTTCACTCCCCAAACACGCAGCCGTATGAAAAAAATTGAAATCAGTTTCGTAATAGCCGTCATGTGTTTTGCCGTATCCAGCAGTCAGGCCGGAGAACCCGCAACATCAGAGTCGAGGGATGCCTCCACCGCGTATTTGGGAACCGCAAATTTCGTTGTTGGGCGAGTGGGGCGCGATTGCCTTGGCTTGATCGGCCGAAGTGAAACACCCCAAGCATTTGTTGCGACCTGGCAGCAACGCAACACGAAGTACCTTATTGCATCCCAGAAGTACATGGAAGCTCGCTTTGGGGAGGCTGAAGCTGCAGGTGGTTTAGAAAGGCGCAATGCGGTAATAAGCGCATTGGGCTCTGCTGTCCGCAACGGAGCAGAGTCAACGGTAAAGTCTTGGCTTGATAGCCCTGAAAAAGGCGAAGCGTGCAAGCGCGCGGTGGCACTGATCGACTCCGGGAAGTACGACATCGCTTCAACGACGCCCATGTACGCGGAACTTGAATCATTGGTGGCGTGGGCGCGTAACTGAGCCGATACGTCTAACCCTAGTCGGTCCCACGCTGACCACACCACGCCAGGTTTCCGCTTCGCCGTGCATGTTGCACGTCGGTGCAGGCAAACTCCTAAAACGCAAGTGACAAACTTTTTAAAGTCAGCAGACCACCAATGTCCAAGCAAATATTTCACGCCGTCTTCACAACGGCTTCCGCCCTCTTTTTAGCTGGATGCGTAGCGACCGCACCGACCGCACCGCCAGGGAAGTTTGATCGCTTCAGTTCGGACCTCCCTCAACTTCTTGAGACTGACGCGCTTACCGTTCTCACGTTGGGAATGACCAACGAATTCTCCGCAAAGGTATGCATGCGCGCGCCGTCACCTGTTGGTGCAGCACTGTCATATCAGGTCGACGAATGGAAACAGCGCAACGCGCGCTTTACTCGCGGCGCTTCGGGCGCCATAAACGAAATCGCGTCCCGAATTGAGGGCGCTCAGGGGGCTTCCGCCAAGCAGTCCTACATGAATCAGATGCTCCTCACTACTGCGGGAAAGGCGAACTCAACGATTGTTCGCAAGTTCGACGGGGCAAATCTTGATAACACGAAAGTTCCAACCGCGAAAGTTTGCTCTGAGGTTTCTGAGTATTTGCGCGCTGGAGCCGCCGACTTCAGCCGAACTCCTGAGTACATCCGCGAGCTATCCAAATACATGGGGCGTCGGGGCATCTTTTAGCGTCAGAACATTCCGGAGCCCTAATCCATGAAACCACGAACGCTCATCGTTCTTCTTCTCTCCCACGGCCTCGTCGCCGCGATCGGGTTTGCTGCCGGCATTTACGCTCTGCCCATCCTCATCGCGCCAGCAGCGCCGTCGGTGGCCGTGGTGTCTGCAGCGGCAGAGTCTGCGACCTACAAAGCCGAGTTCCGTCGTGACCTCAAAGACAGTGACGCGCTGCACTGGGGCGAGGGTAGCGTTTCAATAGGTGCTGCTTCGATTTCGCTGACGGGAAAACTCGCACCTGGGCCGGATTACAAGCTCTACCTTTCGCCAGAATTTGTGGAAACCGAAGTTGACTTCAATCGCTTGAAATCGAAGATGGCACTGGTTGGAGACGTCAAGACCTTCAACAACTTCGTTGTACAAGTTCCTCCCGGCATTCGTCCTTCTGAGTACACGAGCGTCATCGTATGGTGCGAAACCTTCAGTCAGTTCATCACCTCGGCCAAGTACAAATAGCGTTCTTCGAACGCTGGTACAGGGCGTGTTATAGACAAAAACAGCCAGTAGCCCAATGAATACACTGCAAGCAGCTATTAAATCAATAGCGACTTCGAGTTGAAACTTCAACGAGCACTCGCACCCCACCAAGCCACACAAGCCCGCGCCAGCGCCGCATTCGTATCCACACAGCGCTCCCGCAGCGGTGATTGAATCGCATCTAGCGCCAGCGGGGTTTCGGTACACGCAAGCACGACGACCTGCGCGCCGCGATCAAACAGTGCCTGCACGGCGCGCTCGACTTGCTGACCACCTTCGGCTGCGTGGCCTGCCTTGACTTTTTCGATGGCTGGCAGGATCAAGTCGCGTAACTCGTCATCATTCGGCAACACCGGTTTGAACCCGCGCCGCACAAGTTCGTTGTCGAACAGCCCGCTTTTCAAAGTGGCTTCAGTGCCGATGATGCCGATGGCGGCGCCGGGCTGGGCGCGTGCGGCTGCTTCATCGCAGCTCGCATCGACGATGCTTAAAAACGGCACCGGGCAGCCCTGCCGCAAATCGGGTAGCCATACATGCGCGGTGTTGCACGGCATGGCGAGTGCGATGGCGCCGGCGGCGATCAGGCGGTCGCGTCCGGCTAAGAGCGCGGGCAGCGGTGACTCGCCGCCGCGCAAAATCGCGGCCGGCCGGCCGGGTATGCGCGGGTCGGACTGGATCAGCAGCGGCACGTGGTCTTCGTCGCGTGCCGCCGTGGTTGCTGCAATCACTTTGGAGAAGAAATCAGCGGTGGCGAGTGGCCCCATGCCGCCCAGAATTCCGATCATGTCCTTCGCGCCTGTGTGTAACGTTTTAAACCGGCTGCAGATCCTGGAATGCCTGCGTGTACGCGTACAGTGCGACCGCGCCGCCGGTGTGTACGAACACCACGTTCTCGCCCTTTTTGAAAAAGCCCTTGCGGCACAAATCGATCAACCCGGCCATGCCTTTGCCCGAGTAAACCGGGTCCAGCAGAATGCCTTCGAGGCGGGCCAGCATCGTCACTGCCTCGACCATGCCGGGCGTCGGGATGCCATAGCCGCCGCCTACGTAGTCGCAGTTGGCCACCACGCTGTCGCGCGCCACAGCACCTGGCACGCCCAGCAGTTCGGCGGTTTTGACGGCGAGGTTGAAGACGTTGGTTTCCTGCGCTTGCCTGGCGGCGCGCACGCCAATGCCGAGCACCGGAATCAGGCTGCGTGTGCCCTGCAGGCCCGCAAGCAGACCGGCCTGCGTGCCCGCGCTGCCGGTGGCGTGTACGACGCAGCTGACGTCGAGTCCGAGGTGGTTGAACTGGTCCACCATCTCCAGCGCGCACACCACATAGCCCAGCGCGCCTATGGGGTTGGAGCCGCCGCCGGGAATGATGTAGGGCTTGCGGCCCTTGACGCGCAACTCGCCGGCGCGCATTTCCATTGCGGCATTCATGTCGGCACCGCCAGGCAGCTCCCGCACATGGGCGCCGTAGAGGTGATCTAAAAACACATTGCCCGAGTGCTTGTATTCATCGACTTTGGAGCCGGTGCGGTCTTCCAGCAAAATCTCGCAGCGCAGGCCCAGCTTGGCGGCAATAGCCACCGTCTGGCGCGCGTGGTTGGACTGCGTGGCGCCTTGCGTGATGATGGTGTCGGCATTTTTTGCCAGCGCGTCGGCCATCAAAAATTCAAGCTTGCGGGTCTTGTTGCCGCCGGTGCCCAGACCGGTGCAGTCGTCACGCTTGATGTAGAGGTTGGGGCCGCCCAGCGCTTCCGTCAGGCGTGGCATGAATTCCAGTGGAGTCGGGCCGTGGGTGATGCGAATTCTGGGGAAGGTGCTGAGTTTCATGGCGTTGGTTTTTTATGAAGCGGTTGAGAGAAAGGGCGTCGAAACGAGCGTTCGGAAAGCAGTTTAAAAATCAGCCAGCGCACGGGCGCATCAGCTGGCAGCCAGTGATTTTTGCATCATTTGCGCAGGCCGCGAAAGGGCTGGCGGCAGCGTTTTCATGAAGGCCTCCAGCGCATCAATCGGCAGCGCCGCGCAAAACAGATGCCCCTGGTACGACTCGCAACCATGCCAAGCCAGAAAAGCGCGCTGCGCTTCGGTTTCAACGCCTTCGGCAATCACGCCGAGCCCCAGGCTTTGCGCCAGGCCGATGATGGTGCGAGCAATCGCCGCGTCGTTGGGGTCAGTGAGAACGTCCTTGACAAAAGTGCGGTCAATTTTCAGCTGGTCCAGCGGCAGGTATTTGAGGTAAGACAGCGCCGAGTAGCCCATGCCGAAGTCGTCTATTGACAGCGTCACGCCAGCGTCTTTGAGCAACCCCATCTTGGCGATGGTGATGTCCATGCCGGTGGCCAGCAGACTTTCGGTCAGCTCCAGCTTGAGCCGGTTGGCGGGAATGCCATGCTGGCGTATCAGCTGCAGCACGCCCTCGACAAATTCGGTGTGGCGAAACTGTCGTGCGCTGACGTTCACCGAAATACTCAGCCGTTCAGTCTCAGGCTTCACCGCCCAAAGCGCCAGCTGCGCGCAGGCTTTTTCGATCACCCATTGGCCGAGCGGCAGGATCAA
This sequence comes from Polaromonas sp., assembly GCA_031365885.1. Lineage (GTDB taxonomy): Bacteria > Pseudomonadota > Gammaproteobacteria > Burkholderiales > Burkholderiaceae_C > Polaromonas. The sequence continues at coordinate 22,665 of JANLYY010000191.1, forward strand.
TCCGCTTTCTTCAGCCTGCGGAATAAATTCATCGGGGCACACCAGGCCGCGTGTCGGGTGCTGCCAGCGGAGCAGCGCTTCAACACCGAGCATGCGCGCATCAGCGCCCACTTGCGGCTGGTAATGCAACACGAACTGCTGGTCGTGGAGGGCCTCACGCAGCTGCGAGCTGAGGGTTGCATTCGCGGTTGCTGCAGCCTGCATGTCGGGGTCAAAAAAGCACACCGCATTGCGCCCGGTCGCCTTGGCCTGGTACATCGCCAGATCGGCCTGCTTGAGCAGGTCGCCGATGCTGTGCTGCTTGCGGCTAAAGCAGGTGATGCCGATGCTGCAGGTGCCGTGGTAGTCGTGGCCGGCCAATTCATACCGAAGGCTCAAGGCCGTGCGTATTTTTTCGCCGACGAGTCGTGCCGTCTCCGTTGCGGCGACGGGGTCGTCACCGAGGTCTTCAAGCATCACCACGAACTCGTCGCCGCCGAGCCGCGCCACGGTGTCGCTGGCGCGCACCGAGGCAGCCAGGCGGGCTGCGACCTGCTGCAGCAGCGTGTCGCCCCACGCATGCCCCAGCGAATCATTGAGCACCTTGAAATGGTCCAGATCGATGAACATCAGCACGCCGATAGGGTGGGCGTCAGCGTTATCGTCCGTGGCCAGGGCTACTTTCAGACGGTCCATCAGCAATTGCCGGTTGGGCAGCTGGGTCAGCGTGTCGTAGAAGGCAAGGTGCTCGATCTCGTTTTCTGCCGCCTTGCGTTCAGTGATGTCGCGCGCCACCGCCACCCAGTGGGTCAGTCCGCGACTGAAGTAATCGACCGGCACAATGTCCAGCTCGATCCAGTACAGATCGCCGTTTTTTTTGTAGTTGATCAGCTCGGTGCGGACCGGCTGCGCCTGCAGCAGCGCGGACCGAATCCGGTCGAGCTCGGGGCGCTGTGTCAATGGCCCCTGCAGCATGCGCGGTGCCATGCCCAGCACCTCGCCCCGGCTGTAGCCGGTGTGTTTTTCAAATGCGTCGTTGACAAAAACGATGCGCGGCCCGGGTGCGTCGATAGAGCCGGCTTCGGTGATCAGCACCATGTCATTGAGGCGGGAAATGCTGGTTTGCAACAGCAGCAACTGTTCCTGCGACTGCCGCAGCGCGGTCACGTCACGCAGGTAAACCGCCATGCCTTCTTCAAACGGATAGGCGCGCAGCGCAAGCCATTTGCCCAGACTGGGATAGAAGTCTTCGAACTCCAGATGCAGCCCTTTGGAAAGTGCCTCCTGCATGTCCTGGTGCAGTCGCCCGCTGCTGCTGTCGTCAAGTTCGGTCCAGATCCTTTTGCCGAGCAGCGCGGCGCTTTTTCGGCGCAGCATGGTTTCACTTTCGGCGTTAAGGTAGGTGAAGCGGCCTTGCCGATCCAGTGTCACAAATGCCTCCGAGATGCTGGCTAGCGTGGTGCTCAGGCGCATTGTCACGCTCAGTGACTCCTGCTCGGCGCGACGCTTTTCAGTGATGTCCTGAATCACGCCATGCACCTGGATGATGGCGCCGCCCGCATCGCGCAGCGCCTCGCCAATGCAGCGCACCATCAGCTGGTTTTCGTCGGCCGTGACAACTTGCGCTTCGACATCGAACGGCAGACCGCCGAGGATGCAGGTATCCAGTGCCGACTGCACCACGCCGCGCGATTCGGCTGTGAAAAAGTCAGCCAGCCGTGCCAGGCCGGATGCCGCCTGCGGTGTCAGCCCCAGCAAGCTGGCCAGATGGGTGCTCAGGTGCGGTCTGCGTTCGGGTAGCGCAAGCGACCAGGTGCCGGTGGCGCAGGCGCGCTCGATCAGGCCGAGCAGTTGGCTGGCGTTGCTGGTGGGCCCGGTTGCGTTGCCGGCTGGCAAAGTGGCGGACAAGGGGGCTGGCTGGTGTGCGGGCATCGGTGATAGGTAGCGCGAAAAGCTGCGTTGAAAGCGACAAAGCTTCGATGCTTTAGCTTACCTTGTTACCGCTCGGTGGCGCGATGAGTCTGCCATGCGCCTGCGACGAAATCCGCACGTGTGTCGCCCGCCAGTAGGGTGCGTTTCATCCTACAAATGACGGCGTCTTTGTCCTAAAAATTTCACTTACGCCGCGTTACTAAATGTGGATTTGGCTTGGTGCGTTTCGATGCAGGCAAGACGGGAAATCGGGCGCAACGGGAAATGAGAAACGGTGAGAAACGGGATATTTTGAACAGCATGAGCCAAGCTAGCGAGCATTTGAAAAACTGCGCCAGTGTCAGCGACCTGAAGCGCGAGATACGGTCGCTGTGCGCTCGGTTTGGCAGCATCTTGCGCATTGATGTGTTGCTGGCCCGTCGCGGTGGCACGCGTCAGGCCATGTGTTTTTGGCGCATGGAGTCGCGCGAACACGAAGACGAAGTGATGAGCGAATTCGGCGTCGGGCGCTTTGGCGGCGATCTGGTGGTGATCGTCAATCTGGAACCTACAGACGTTTGTTTAAATAAAAGAGTGCTGTAGCCCATGTAAAACGTGCGCAAACAGCTATCAAAAAAGTAGCACGTTGCAGGCTGTTTCAGTGCGTCCCCAAGGTCGCATGAAATTTCCGGGAAACTGTTTTCGGCCGCACCTGTAATAAATAATTTCGTTACCTCTCTTGCAACCGGTTGAAAGTTTTCTCCTGTTGCAGACGTACCATCAATTTTTTTCAAGGAACACACAATGGCAACACCGTTTTTTGGCAAGCGCGAAAATGAAACTCCAACCAACCTGCGTCACGGCGCTCCCGGCGCTTACCCCAGCGGAACCAGTGCCAGTGGCGGCACGCTCCAGTCGCCTCCCGCATCGACTGGTGCCGCCCGACCGGTTTCGGACACTGTGCCTACTGCCACCACGACCCATACCGGCACGCATGAAGGCGGCAGCAAGCTGACCGTCGGGCCGAACATCAAGCTCAAAGGCGTTGAGATTACCGATTGCGACACGCTGGTCGTCGAGGGCCTGGTTGAGGCGACGATGGATTCACGTGTGATCCAGATCGCCGAGCAGGGCGCATTCAAGGGCTCGGCCGAGATCGATGTGGCTGAAATTCGTGGCGAGTTCAATGGCAACCTGACGGTGCGCCAGAAGCTGGTGATTTACTCCACCGGCAAGGTCACCGGCACGATTCGCTACGGCAAACTCGTGATCGAAGAAGGCGGCCAGCTGTCGGGCGAAATCATGTTCGGCACTGCAGGCGCCAAGCCGGCGTCTTCAACTTCGAACCAGTCCAAGCAAGGTCTTCAGGCCGTTTCGTCCAGCTGATCCTGCAAGGTCGGGGCGGCAACCCTGCCCTGGCAGCCAGCCTTCAACGACTTAGAAGAGTTTGAAGGCCAACGGAATCAACAGCGACGCCAGCACCACCTGCAAGCCCAGCGCCAGGCCGGCATAAGCACCCGCATCTGCATTGACTTGCAAGGCGCGCGCTGCGCCGATGCCGTGTGACGCGGTGCCCAAGGCAAAGCCGCGTGCGGCCCAGCCTTGTGGGGTGGTGGGAATTCGCAGTGCGTCAAAAATGTACTTTCCGGCAATCGCGCCGACCAGCCCGGTAATCACCGCGAACACCGCCGCCAGCGCCGGAATGCCGCCAATTTTGTCGGCGATGCCCATGGCCACCGGCGCGGTAACTGATTTGGGTACCAGCGACAGAACAACCTCGGCAGGCAAGCCAAACGCCCAGCCGAGCAGCCACGCCGAGCCGCTGGCCGTCAAGCCACCCGCCAGCGCGATGGCAAGCAAGTTAGCCCAGCGCGCGCGCAGCTCGGCACGGCGCTGCCAGAGCGGCCAGGCCAGCGCCACCACCGCAGGTCCAAGCAAAAAATGAATGAACTGCGCACCCGAAAAATACGTTGGGTAGGGAATGCCGGTAATCAGCAGACCGACAGCGAGCACGGCGACCGTCCAGAGCACCGGGTTAGCCCACGGCTGCTGGCCCAACCGGGTGTAGGCCGCATGAGCGTTGACATACACCACCAGCGTGGCTGCCAGACCAAACAACGGCGTGCTGGAAAGGTAGACCCAAAGCTCGAAGACCTTAGGCATGTCAGGCATGCGGGTCCCGTTGCCGAATACCGACAGTCTTGTCAGCGCGCCTTTGCAGCAGGTGCAAACCAAGTGCCGTCACCACCAGACCGGCCAGCGTTGACAAAACCAGCACCGCCAGAATCCTGACGCCGTACTGGCTGACGAGCGAAAGATGGGTCATCACGCCAACACCGACCGGTACAAAGAGTAACGAAAGGTGCATCAAAAGGAAGTCGGCGCACACACTGACGGGCGTCCGGACTACCCGCCAGCGTAGCGCAGAGAGTAGCAAAATCATGCCGATGACCGGGCCGGGAAAAGGAAGATTTAGTCCACGGGAAAGCACCTCGCCAGCGGACTGAAAAGCCAGTAACCAGGCCAGGCCGCGTAATGCCTGCATGTTCAGGGGTTTTGACTCTGCATCAAAACCTGGGCAGATCAGGATGCGAAATCTTGCCGCCGCGCACCAGCATTTTTCCGTACTCGGCGCAGCGGTTCAGCGTCGGGATCACCTTGCCCGGATTGAGCAGGCCCTTGGTATCAAAGGCGCGCTTTACGGCAAACATCTGCTCGTTTTCTGCGGCCGAAAATTGCACGCACATTGAGTTGAGTTTTTCGACGCCGACGCCGTGTTCACCGGTCACCGTGCCGCCCATGGCGACGCTGGTTTCCAGAATGTCAGCACCAAACAATTCGCAGCGGTGCAACTGGTCGGCATCGTTGGCGTCGAACATGATCAGCGGGTGCAGGTTGCCGTCACCGGCGTGAAAAACATTGGCGCATTTTAGGCCGTACTTTTTTTCCATCCCGGCAATCGCCAGCAAAATATCGGCCAGGCGCTTGCGCGGAATGGTCGAGTCCATGCACATGTAGTCGGGGCTGATGCGGCCCGATGCCGGGAACGCGTTCTTGCGGCCGCTCCAGAAACGCAGGCGTTCGGCTTCGTTCTGGCTCACGGCAATCGCGGTGGCGCCGAAGCGGGTCAAGACCTCGCTCATGCGGCCGATTTCTTCTTCAACCTCTTCCGGCGTGCCGTCGCTTTCGCAGAGCAATATTGCGGCGGCCGTCAGGTCGTAGCCGGCGTGTACAAAGTCTTCGACCGCAGCGGTCATCGGCTTGTCCATCATCTCCAGCCCGGCCGGAATGATGCCCGCCGCAATTACGCCCGCCACGGCATCGCCGGCTTTGCGCAGGTCGTCAAAGCTCGCCATGATGCAGCGCGCCAGCTGTGGTTTGGGAATCAGCTTGACGGTGACTTCAGTCGTGACTGCCAGCATGCCTTCGCTGCCGACGATGATGCTCAGCAAATCGTAGCCGGCGGCATCGAGTGCATCGCTGCCGAATTCGACCTCTTCGCCTTCAATCGTGAAACCCTTGACCTTGATCACGTTGTGTACTGTCAGGCCGTACTTCAGGCAATGCACGCCGCCCGAGTTTTCGGCCACGTTACCGCCGATGGTGCAGGCGATCTGGCTGGAGGGGTCGGGCGCGTAGTAGAGGCCGAGCGGCGCGGCGGCTTCAGAGATGGCCAGGTTGCGCACGCCGCCCTGCACCACGGCGGTCCGGCTGACCGCATCGACCTTGATGATCTTGTTGAACTTGGCCATCGACAGCGTGACACCGAACTTGTGCGGCATCGCGCCACCCGACAAGCCGGTGCCCGCACCGCGCGCCACCACCGGCACGTCATGCGTATGGCAGACCTGCAGCACGGCTTTGACCTGCGCGTAGGTTTCGGGCAGTGCCACCAGCATGGGGCGCTGGCGGTACGCCGTCAGGCCGTCGCATTCATAGGCGGTTGTGTCTTCGGCGTGCCACAACAGCGCATGTGATGGCAAATGTGCCTCTAGCCCAGGTAATATCTGCGCAAGCAGCTCTGTTTTTGATAGCAATTCGGTATTAACCGGAGCATTCATGGGAAGCGCCTCAAGTGGAGGAAGGGTTGTGCGGCTGCGTCTTTGCCAGCGATCATCAGACTGTAGAACAAGCCGCCAATCTTCGCCACCGGACGGGATGACTTATGCCGTGAAGATTTTTCACGCCTTGCTACAAATAATGCTCGGCAGTTCAGGCGACCGACTTGCGCAACCAGTCAGCAAAGGCCGCGCATTCCCAGCGGTCCATCGTACCGGTGCGCCAGCACAGATAGTGAGCGTGCGGGCTGGCTACGCTGGTAGTAAATGCGGCGTTACTGCCAAGCCGCACGAGCGAGCCGTCTTCCAGCCATGGCGCGCCGAGTTTCAGGCGAATCAGCGCAATGCCCATGCCAGCGGCTGCGGCGTCGCACATCAGGCCGATGTCGTTGAACTGCGAGCCATCCACCGGCTCGGGCCAGTCGAGTTGGTGGGCGCCGAACCACGTGCGCCAAGGCTCCAGCGGCGAGCGCAGCAGGTTTTCGCCTTCGAGGTCTTCGGGCGCTTCAAACGGGCCGTGTTCGCGAACAAAGGCGGGCGACGCCAGCGGAATCACCTCGTCGCGCGCCAGGCAGACATGCTCGACATCGGCATAGCGCCCGGTGCCAAAGCGCACCATCAAATCGGCGTCTTCGGCCACCACATCGAGCAGCGGGATCGACACCTGCAGCGTCAGGTCGATCTCGGGATAGGCCTCGGTGAACTGGCGTAGACGCGGGATCAGAACCGAGCGCGCAAACGTCGGCGTCACGGCCAGGCGCAGCTTGCGTTTGCCCGGCGTGCCGCTTTGCCCCGCAGCACCGGGAAACTTCTGCAGCGTGGCCAGACCTTCGCGCACATGGGCCAGGTATTCGCTGCCCTCGGTCGTCAATGAAAAATCAGCGCGGCCGAACAGCTTGGTGCCGATGATCTGTTCCAGCTGCTTGACGCGGTGGCTGACCGCGCTGGGCGTCACGCACAGTTCTTCGGCCGCGTTGGTCACACTGCGCAGGCGGGCCAGCGTCTCAAATGTCAGCAGGCACTGGATGGGAGGGATTCGGGCAGCAGCGGTCATAGCCGGGGAGCGCCAGCACGCGCCGTGAGTGAGGATGAAAAAGCCTTTTTACAAGCAGGGGCCGCGGAACTGGCTCCGTCAGGCCGCAGGCGCAGCGGCCCGTTCGGGGGCCAGGGAGTTGCGCGAAGCGAACGACCGTGGGGGCTCATATCT
>JANLYY010000230.1:0-4209 GCA_031365885.1 Polaromonas sp.
TATTTACCGCGTGGCCGAGGCGCTGGAATACGGCATGGTCGGCATCAACGTCGGCGTGATTGCGACCGAACATGTGCCCTTTGGCGGCGTCAAACAGTCGGGCCTGGGGCGTGAAGGCTCCAGCCACGGCATGGAGGAATATCTGGAGATGAAATATCTGTGCATAGGAGACATACAAAAATGAAGCGCAAATCCTTTCTTCAGGGCACCGTTTTGGCCCTTGCCGTCAGCCTCGGCTCAGTTGCAACGGCGCAAACCGCGCCGGCTGCAAGGTCCAGGCTTGTCTTGCAGGTCAGCGACGCCGATCCGGCCAAGGGGGCGCTGGCATTGAACAATGCGAAGAATGTTCAGCAGGAACTCGGCGCCGGCAAGGTTGATATCGAGATCGTGGCTTACGGCCACGGCATAGGCATGCTCGGCTACGCACCGTCGGGCGTGGTTGAAATCATGAGTCGCCAGAGCGACGGCTACGCTTACGTGCGGCCCTGAACCGTACCGGACTGATCTTGCAAAAAGGCCCGCTCGAGGGCCTTTTTTTCTTTTTCCTGGATAGCGGTTTTTCAGTGTGGCTGGCGTCACAGATCGCAAGGCTGTCTTCTCAGCAGGCCGTGCGTGACATTTAGAAAAAACTGCAAGCAGATTTAACCGCGCCGTGCATTATCATTTGCTATTATTTTGATAGCTTCTTACGCACGTATTTATTGGTCTTGAAGCATTTTTTAATAAATAAGACCGATTTTTCTCCAGCGCACCAGCGCATTTGACGGGCTGTTGGCCCACAGGCAAACGCGGCCCACCGGAAGCAACTCTTCATGCATGATTTTTCAATTTCAGGATTGAACAAAAACATGGCAAATCGTTTGGCAAGCACGATGTGGAAAAACAGGGCAACCCAGAGCGCCTGGCGCGCCGCGTCCTGGACATTGCTGGGGCTGATGCTTGCGATGGAAGTGGCAGGCTGCACCAACACGCCATCTTTCCCGAATTCAAAAAGCGCCACCAGTGCATCGACAACGAAAAACAGCACACTCAAAGGCACGGCAAAATTTCTTGAACGCACGGTGCTGCCGGCAAATTCAATCTTTGAGGCGACGCTGGAAGAATCAGCAGGCATCGGCGGGTCTGCGAATGTGATCAGTACCGACAGTCGTGCCGTTCCGGGTATGTCGGCGGTCAATTTTTCGATGCAATTTTCAGACTCGCAAATCAGGCCGGGGCGCCGGTATGCGGTGCGAGGGCGCGTGCTGGTCAACGGGCAGCTGCTGTTTGCCACCGAACAACCCATGGCTGTGCTGGCCAGCCCGCAGGACAAAGCCGTGACGATCACCCTGGTCCGGCCGACGCTTCCGTTGCCCCCGACAGCAACGCGCACGCCCAGCCGCGCGCAGGCCAGCACCGCAGACACTGCACCACCCCCGCCTGCGGTACGCCCCGCGGAGCCAAAAGCCGAATCGCAGGCCAGTCGAAAAGAGGTCCAAGCCCGCGCCCAGGAGCTGGCCGCCGCCCGGGCTCAAGTCGCTGCGCAGGCTCAAGCTCAAGCTCAAGCTCAAGCTCAAGCTCAAGCCCAGACTGACGCGCGCGCGCAGACCCGGCTGCGGGCAGAAGCGCAAGCCCAGGCGGCAGCGCAGCTAGAGGCCCGCGCTTTGGCTGACGCACAAGCACAAGCACAAGCACAAGCGAAGGCTAAGGCGGAATCAGAAGCGAGCGCGCGGTCTCAGGTCAAGGCGCAAGGCGATGCCCAGGCCGAAGCTCAGGCCAGAGCGCAGGCCGACGCCCGAGCGACCCAAGCAGCGGAAGCGCTTGCCAAAACGCAGGATCAGGCAAAAGCGCAGGCCCAGGCGCAGGTCGCAGCAGTGCCCGCCCCCGTCGCGTTGCCAGCGCCAGCCCCTGCTGCACCGCCCCCGACTTCAGCGCCTGCTGTTGTGGCAGCGCAAGCGCCGCGCGCCGCTAGTCCCGAATCCGACTCAGGTCCTGCCGGTCAGTCAGCCATCTGGCGCGGCTTGTACCGCTTTACAGCCGACGCCGCCACGTTTGAAGATTGCGCCAGCGGTGCGCGTCTTCCTATTGCCCAGGAAGGTGCCAATGTAGTGCTCGAACAAGCCTATCTGCGGCTGTTCTCCGCAGGCGGTGGCAACCCCGGCGTGCTGGCCACGGTGGCTGGCCGTGTGTTGCCGCGTCCGGCACCTGACGGCAGGCCGCAACGCAACACCCTGGTGGTCGATGGATTCATCTCTCTGGGGGGTGATGCGTGTCCGCCGGAAGTCACTAAAGTTGCGATGTCTGGCAGGCTTAACACCAGCGCGCGCCCGGCACTGGAGAACATGCGCTGGAAGCTTGAACGACTCCACGAGCAGCCCGTCGAGGCGATTGAAAAGCAGCGCGAGCCGCACATTATTTTGCAGTCGGCCTCCCGGCGCGTGACCGGTTCAGGAAGCTGCAACCAGCTCTTGCTAGGCTACGCGCTTGAGCGCAGCACCTTGCGCTTTACAGAAGGCGCGGTGACCAATCGCACCTGCAACACCGGCATGCGGCAGGAAAGCGCATTTCTTGCGGCGCTGGCTACCGTCACCAGCTTCAACATGGAAGCCCGCACGCTGCGCCTGCTCAATGCGCAAGGGCGTGTCATTGCACGCTTTCGCGCCGAGGAAATTTGAATCTGCAAATCACAGTCGACCGTTACGCCCCGCGTCGCGCAAAAAAATCCGCAGGGCTTCAAGTTGCCCACTAAAATCAAACCCACGCGGGTGTAGTTCAATGGCAGAACTTTTGCTTCCCAAGCAAATAGCGTGGGTTCGATTCCCATCACCCGCTCCACTTCACCGCCGCGTCTGGCACCCAGTCACACACGTCAACGCGCGTCTTTGACCTGTCCGCCAGGCCTGATCACGGTGACCGGCGGGTCGCGCATCTCGGTGATGACGGGGCTGGTTTTTGCAACTGGTGCAATCGCCGGCTGCCCGCCCAGGTTCATCACCGTAAAACCCGGTCGCATGCCTGTCGGTGGCTTGGCAACCATGGCTGCACCGTTGGGCAGCAGGGTGTGATTTAACTTCATCTCTTCTGCGGTTTGCCTGTCGGTGAACAGCGGTGAAGTGGCGCCGGGAGGCCTGGCCGGGTTGTAGCCCGCCTGCTTGACCGGGCAACCGGTGGTGCTGCCAAACACCAGGTGGCTACCGGGAAAAACTTTTTGCAGCTTGTCATTGAAAGGCGGCGTCATATCGACTGGCGGCGTCTGCGCGTAGTAAACGATGGCGTTGGTCCGGTCATAGACCGTGAAGCAGGCCGCTGCGTTGCCTGCCGCCAGACCCAGCAAGGCAACCAGTGCAAGATTTTTAGTCATGAACCACCACTCCTTTTTTGCGCCACCCCGGCATCAGCTGAACCTGCTCCATTATTGATGGATGCCTGGTTCGGTGGAAGGGCTTTTCAGGACGGATATGCAGGGCAATGCAGCGTCCGGCTGTCAGTCGTCGCCGCTGTCATGGCCGTCAACGCAAACATCCAAATCACGGGATCAGCTTGACGCCGGTTTTCGCCTGCAGCATTTCCTGCGAAACGCCAGGCGCCAGTTCAATAACCTTCAAGCCAGCCGGCGTCACGTCCATCACGGCCAAGTCGGTGATGATGCGGTCGACCACCGCCACACCCGTCAACGGCAGCGTGCAGTTCGGCAAAATTTTCATGTCTTCGGTGCCGTCTTTTTTACGCGCCACGTGCTCCATCAGCACGATGACGCGCTTGACGCCAGCCACCAGGTCCATCGCGCCGCCCATGCCCTTGACCATCTTGCCGGGGATCATCCAGTTGGCGAGGTCGCCTTTTTCGCTGACCTGCATCGCACCCAGGATCGACAGGTTGATCTTGCCGCCGCGAATCATGGCGAACGACTGATCGGAACCGAAAATCGACGAGCCCTTGATGGTGGTGACGGTCTGCTTGCCGGCGTTGATCAGGTCGGCATCGACTTCATCTTCCGTCGGGAACGGACCAATGCCGAGCATGCCGTTTTCAGACTGCAGCCAGACCTCGATTTCGGCAGGCACAAAGTTGGCGACCAGCGTTGGAATGCCGATGCCGAGGTTGACGTAAAAACCGTCTTGCAGCTCTTGTGCAGCGCGGGCTGCCATTTGGTCTTGTGTCCAGGCCATGATCAAACCCCTGCCTTTTCAGTGACGGTTCTTTTTTCAATGCGCTTTTCAGGACTCGCGT
>JANLYY010000234.1:0-29621 GCA_031365885.1 Polaromonas sp.
TTTATGGCACGCTGGCCACGTCATTCATCGCGCTGCTCATTGCCGTGCCAGTCAGCTTTGGAATCGCGCTGTTTTTAACTGAGCTTTCTCCTGCGTGGCTGAAACGGCCTCTGGGAACCGCCATTGAATTACTGGCGGCTGTTCCGTCCATCGTCTACGGCATGTGGGGCCTGCTGGTTTTTGGGCCGATTCTTGCCACTTACGTTCAGCAGCCACTGCAAAAAGTATTCTCGGATGTGCCCTACCTGGGTGCGCTGTTTTCCGGCCCGCCGGTCGGTATTGGCATTCTTTCGGCGGGCATCATTCTGGCGATCATGATCATCCCGTTTATTGCCTCGGTGATGCGCGATGTGTTCGAAGTCACGCCGGTGATGCTCAAGGAGTCGGCCTATGCGCTCGGCTCGACTACCTGGGAGGTGGTCTCGCGCGTAGTGCTGCCATTTACCCGAGCCGGCGTGGTGGGCGGGATCATGCTGGGGCTAGGGCGCGCGTTGGGCGAAACCATGGCGGTCACCTTTGTTATTGGCAACTTCAATCAGCTCGATTCGCTGAGTCTTTTTCAGGCCGCCAACAGCATCACATCGGCGCTTGCCAACGAATTTCCTGAGGCCGGTGAGGGCCTGCATCAGGCGGCGCTGATTTATCTGGGATTGGTGCTTTTTTTCATCACCTTCGTAGTGCTTTCTCTCTCCAAGATTCTGCTTTCACAACTGGCGAAAAATGAGGGTAGCAAAACATGAGTGCCGTGATGCACGATGCCCGCCTTGCCAAATTCATGCGGCGCAAGCGCGTTAACCAGATTGCACTGGTTTTGTCGCTGGCCGCCATGTCGTTCGGCTTGTTCTGGCTTTTCTGGATTTTGTGGGAAACCATCCGGCTCGGTGTGGGCGGAATTTCCGTCGCCACGCTGACCCAGATGACACCGGCCCCCAACGAAGAGGGTGGCCTGGCCAATGCCATGTATGGCTCCTTTTTGATGGTGCTGCTGGCAACCTGCGTTGGCACGCCCGTCGGCATCATGGCAGGGATTTATCTGGCGGAGTACAACACCAAAGGCTGGCTGGCCTCGGCAACCCGATTTGTTAACGATATTTTGTTGTCTGCGCCATCGATAGTCATCGGCCTTTTTATCTACGCAGTCATCGTGTCGCGTTTTAAGTCCTATTCGGGCTGGGCTGGCGTTCTGGCGTTGGCGCTGATTGTGATTCCTGTGGTTATTCGCACCACTGAAAACATGCTGCAGCTGGTGCCTGCGGGATTGCGAGAAGCGGCTTATGCCCTGGGCGCACCGAAATGGAAGGTGATCACAAGCATCACGCTGCGTGCCGCTCGCGCCGGTGTGGTGACCGGCATACTGCTCGCTGTTGCCCGGATTGCTGGCGAAACAGCACCGTTGCTTTTTACTGCACTGAATAACCAGTTCTGGAACTCGGATATGGGCCAACCCATGGCCAGCTTGCCCGTCACGATTTTCAAGTTTGCGATGAGCCCCTACGAGAACTGGCAACAGCTGGCGTGGGCCGGCGTATTTATCATCACGATAGCTGTGCTGGGCCTCAACATACTGGCGCGGGTACTGACCCGCAACAAGAGTTGATCGCCGCTGGGCGCCATGCCAGCGATTAAGAAAACCAGCAGAATAGGAAATAAGGTCAACCATGAACGCACTGAATGCCACTCGCGTTAAACCGGCAGAGGTATCAAAAATATCTGTAAAGGATTTAAATTTCTATTACGGAAAGTTTCATGCCTTGAAAGGGATTAACCTTGAAATTCCAGAGAAAAAGGTGACCGCATTTATTGGACCATCGGGCTGCGGAAAGTCAACCTTGCTGCGAATTTTCAACCGCATGTATGAGCTCTATCCCGAGCAACGCGCAGAAGGCGACGTCATGTTTGACGGCGAGAACCTCCTTACATCGAAAAAAGACGTTGCGCTGATCCGCTCCAAGGTCGGCATGGTGTTTCAAAAACCAACGCCGTTTCCGATGTCGATTTACGACAACATTGCCTTTGGGGTCAAACTGTTCGAAAGTCTCAACTCCGCCGACATGGACGAACGCGTGGAATGGGCGCTTCGCAAGGCGGCACTCTGGACCGAGGTGAAAGACAAGTTAAACCAGAACGGCGCCAGTCTTTCGGGCGGCCAGCAACAACGCCTGTGCATCGCACGAGGTATTGCCATCAAGCCCGAAGTGCTCTTGCTGGACGAGCCATGTTCTGCACTCGACCCAATATCAACGGCAAAAATCGAAGAACTGATTGCCGAACTCAAATCTGACTACACGGTGCTGATCGTGACGCACAACATGCAGCAGGCGGCGCGCTGCAGCGACTACACCGCCTATATGTACCTGGGTGATCTGATCGAATTTGGCGCGACCGCAGAGCTTTTCTTCAAGCCAACGCGCAAGGAAACCGAAGACTACATCACCGGCCGTTTTGGCTGATTCAAACCGAGCAGGAGCCCAGCATGCCAGACAAGCATTTATCAACGCAGTTTGACAGTGAACTCAACGACGTGTCTTCGCGGGTTATGGAGTTGGGTGGTCTGGTGGAGTCTCAGCTTCGACTGGCAATTTATGCGCTCTCCCAGTTCAGCGAAGAAACCGCCAACCAGGTAATTCAGACCGAGGCGCGCGTCAACGCGATGGAGCTCGACATTGACCGCGAGCTGTCGTCCATCATTGCCAGGCGTCAGCCGACGGCTCGGGATTTGCGTCTATTGATTGCCATCTCGAAGACCACTGCCAATCTGGAACGGGCCGGCGACGAGGCGGAAAAAATAGCGCGCATGGTCAAGTCCATCATCGAAAGCGGATCGGCGCGTGCGCTGCCCTCGTCCGACCTTCGTTTTGTCGCAGAACTGGCTTCGGGATTGCTGCGCAAGGCGCTTGATGCCTTTGCGCGGCTGGATACAGCGGTGGCGGTATCGATCCTTAAAGAGGACGACCAGATTGACCAGGAATTCGATGGCTTCGTTCGCAAACTGATCACTTACATGATGGAAGACCCGCGCACGATATCCGCCAGTCTGGATCTTCTTTTTATCGCCAAGGCAATCGAGCGCGTCGGCGACCACGCCAAAAATATCGCCGAGTTCATCATCTACATCGTCAAGGGTGCCGACGTCAGGCACACACCAATGGACCAAATTGAATCTGCTGTGAGGTAAGCCTGCCGTGAAGCAATTGCCACGTATATTGATCGTTGAAGACGAGCCGGCGATTGCCGAATTGATCGCTGTCAACTTGCGTTACAGCGGCTTCGAGCCTGTGACCGCACAGGACAGCGTGACGGCACAAAAAGAACTTGAGGCCGTACTTCCAGACGCCATCCTGCTCGACTGGATGCTGCCCGGCCAAAGCGGCCTGAGTCTGGCGCGGCACTGGCGCAAGCAACCCCGCACCAAGGACATTCCCATCCTGATGCTGACAGCCCGTGGCGATGAGCCGGACAAGGTGGCAGGTCTCGATGCCGGTGCTGATGACTACATCACCAAGCCGTTTTCCACGCAGGAACTGCTGGCGCGAATCCGCGCGGTTTTGCGCAGGCGCTCGCCAGAGTCGGTGAACGACAGTGTGACGGTAGGCGGTTTGGTGCTTGATGCTGCAACGCACCGTATTTCGTTTCAAAATCGCGAGATCAAGCTTGGCCCCACCGAGTTTAAGTTGCTGCATTACCTGATGAAACACGCCGAACGGGTACATAGCCGCAGCGCCTTGCTTGACAAAGTCTGGGGTGACCATGTATTCATTGAAGAGCGCACCGTCGACGTTCACGTCAAGCGCTTGCGGGAGGCGCTCGGTGCAGCGAGCACGATGGTAGAGACAGTGCGCGGTGCGGGCTACAGGCTGACGACCGTTACTGCGCCCCGTTCCGCCGCTGCGGCAGAATCCGGCGGATGATCAATCGCTGGACTGTTTTTATCGCTTGTATGCTGGCAGGCGGCGCGCTGGGTTGGTGGATGGCAGCAAAGAACGGAATCGCTTTTGGCCTCGGCTCTGGCTTCGGCCTGGCGGCTTTGAGCTGGCTTGTTGTTGACAGCGTTCGTCTTGGCAAGTTGCTGCGCTGGTTGCGCGCTGAACAAGGCAACGACACACCTGGCGTGATGGCTGCATCAGCCCCAAGTATTGCAGGTGTCTGGGGTGAGGTGGCCGAGCGCGCGCGCAGGCTTTTGAGAGCGCGCGACGAGCAATACCAGGAAATTCAGGGTCGACTGGATGAGTTTCTGGCTGCGATGCAGGCGTCTCCAAGTGGCGTTGTTCTGCTTGATGCCCAAGGGCGCATTGAATGGTCCAACCGTATGGCAACCGAGCATTTTGGGTTCGATGTCCAGCGCGACGTGATGCAGCACATCGCCAATCTCGTGCGCGAGCCTGCCTTCACGGCCTATATGACCGCGGCGGACTTCACGCACGACGTGGTGATTCCTGGCAACTTCAGCACACCGGCGCGCCCTGTAAAGTTGTCAGTCCATGTGCATTCGTACGGCCGGAACAGAAAACTTCTTCTCTCGCGCGACATCACTGCCGTGGAGCTGGCAGAGGCCATGCGTCGTGATTTCGTAGCGAATGTATCGCACGAGATACGGACGCCGCTAACTGTGTTGTCGGGTTTTATCGAAACCCTTCAGACCCTTCCTGTCAACGATGCAGATCGCGCGAGGTATCTGGATTTGATGAGTCAGCAGTCCTATCGCATGCAAACACTGGTCAATGACCTGCTCACGCTTTCTCGACTGGAAGGCAGCCCTTTTCCGGACACCAATCACTGGGCGACCACAAGTGCCTTGCTTGCTCAATGCGCGCAAGATGCCCACGCACTGTCTGGGGTGCTGAAAACGCAGGCCAGTCAGATTGAATTTGACAACGGGCCGGACTGCGAAATAGCTGGCGTGCAGAACGAGCTTTTCAGTGCCATGTCTAATCTTGTGACCAATGCCGTCAGGTACACCCCGCTGCCGGGCGCCATTCACGTCCGCTGGACAGTGCTGCACGATGGGCGCGGTGAGTTTGTAGTGGACGACACGGGGCCGGGCATTGCGCCTGAGCACCTACCGCGTCTGACAGAGCGGTTTTATCGCGTTGACCGCAGCCGTTCCCGCGAAACCGGTGGAACCGGTCTGGGTCTGGCGATTGTCAAGCATGTCGCGCAGCGTCATGGCGCAGAGCTGAAGATTCAAAGTGAGCCAGGACGGGGTTCAAGGTTTTCCATCATTTTTCCGGCCGTGCGGGTAAGACCGATGAAAAACAGCGTTGCGTTAGCTGCTGGCGTTCTAACCCCCGAACGACTTGATACGCAGGGCGCGCCGGGGAAATGATTCGCTGCTTGCTCACGGCGCTGGAGTCGTAGTAGCTGGACTGGCAGACTTTGCATTTTTGGCTGGCGCCTGCACGTTCACACGTTTGTAAATAGACACGTTGTCGTTTTTATCTGTAGGCCTTCGCACGGTTGCCTGAAAAGCCCAATCCGGCAAATTGACGGACTGATTGAGCCGCGATTGCGCTGCCGAGTCCACGATCAGGTAAGGGCAGTTGGCGCCAGGCCCCGTCTGGCGCAATTCCAGCTGGCCGTGGTATTGAAAGGCGGCGGCCTGGGCGCCGGCAACACCGAAAATCTCAACGCACGCATTTCTATCGACCAGTCTTGCGATCTGTCTGGACATAGGGGCGTAGCTGCGCGCGTAGTCGAGCAGCGGCAACCACAAGGTCATCAGCAGCAACCAGCTCAGGGTCGCGCCTCCAGCGGGCAAGACCAGTGATTTCCAGATAGCCGAGCGATTGGCGCCAGTGCGCCATTTGACCAGCCATGCCCACGCCAGCGTGGCTGCCAGCGCGGTTAGAAAGGCAAACCAGGAAAAGCCAGGCTCGAATCCGGGCGCAAGCTTGGCTACGTTTCTGGCCGGCTGCTGGGGGAAACCGGTTTGCATCGCAATCCAGATGACCCAGATAGTGATGGCGCACGCGGTAAAAAAAAGTAGCGTAAACCAGTCGATTAACGCTGCCGCGCTGCGCTTGAACGTGGGCAAGGCAAAGGCCGCCAGCGCTGCCAGCGGCGGCAGGCTGAGCAGCAGGCTGCGGTCTGACGAGGAGGTAGTGAGCGTTGCGACAACTGCCATGCCGGCAAAACACAGCGGCAATGCAACGTGGCGACTCGCCAGCTGCCGCCGCCAGCGCCAGAGCGTCCACAGTGCCAGCGGCCAGGCCGGCCAGGTGAACCAGACCAGTAGGCGGCCCATCTTGCGCCATTCTTCCAGCGCAGACTGGTCACCAGAGCCGGGAAGATCTATGCGCCAACGCCACAAGTCCAGCGCAGACGAAAGCAATGCGACCCCGATGGTGACCAATGCGATCAGCACCACCCACCGCCAGGACTGCTTTTTGTTAGCGGCGTCGGCCTCGGTGTCATACTCAGCGCGCTCGTTGTAGCCCCAGTGCAGGTACGCCCATTCAACCAGCGCTCCTCCCATGCCGAACAGTAACGCGAGGGTTGGCGCCCCGCTCAGTGCGAGCCCCGCAAGACCCACGAGTAAACCCAGCGCTGGACCGACAATTTTTGTCGCGGACCGGTACGGGCTGGACGCCAGGGCATAAAAAGCCAGTGCTGTGAAGCCGAGTTGCGCCAGTGCTGGCGTGGTTTCATGCGACAGCTGGGCCAAGCCCAGACTGGCAATCAAAGCCAGCAAACCGGCGTCGGCCATAGCGCGGGCGTAGTCGACCGGCCCTGCTTCACCACCGAAAGCGAAAGCTATCGGCCGGGCTTGCGGGCTTCGCGCGAGATAATAAGTGGCGTACCAGCTGCACAGCAGCGTCAGCGTCAGCAGCAGGATGAACGGAACGCGCACGGCAAACGCCGGGTCAAAATACGGCAGTAGCTTAATGGCCAGTGCGCCCAGCCAATAAGGCATCAGCGCATCAAATGCGTTGACCTGGCCCAGCAGTTGGGGCTGAAACCAGTTGCCGGCTGCAGAGGCCAGCTCGCGCATGATGCCAAAAGCGGCTATGTCTTCGTTTTTCCAGGGTTCGCGGCCCAGAAAACCTGGCAAAACATAGGCCACACAGAACAGCAGGAGCGCCGCGCGGGGAAGGCGGCGAACGGCAGACTGGGCAATGATGGCGGGCGAGGGTTTGTTCAAAACGATGCGCTGACGAGAAATTGCGATTAAAACGCGGAAAGTGGCGGACCGCTCTGTGTGGCAGCTACCTGGCCGCTATTTTCTCCCGGACTTTCAGCCGAAAAAAAAGCAGCCTGAACTCAGGCCGCTTTTTTGCGAGTCGGCGAAAGGGTGTTCCTTGCGCCTTGTGTTGCGGCTTACGCGGCGACAGGGGCAGTGACTTCCGGCGCGGCTTCCTTGGCGGCAGTTTTGCCGAAGCGATTGCGGAATTTCTCGACGCGGCCACCCATGTTATCGACAGATTTTTGCGTACCGGTGTAAAAAGGGTGCGACTCGCTCGACGTGTCGAGTTTGTACAGAGGCAGTTCGCGACCATCGTCCATCTTCACCATTTCCTTGGTATTCACGCAGGAACGAGTGACAAACTTGAAGTTGTTGGACAAGTCCATGAAACAAACTTCGCGGTAGTTGGGGTGAATGCCGTCTTTCATAATCTTTTCCTTAAATTTCGTTTCGGCAGCCACCTTAACCAGTTCCCCAGTTACAGGCACTTTCCATGAAGCCCCAAATTATGCCATTAAATCAGTGACTTAGGCAAGAAAAGGGGGCGATTGAGGCTTTTACAGCAGCAGGGGCCGCGGAACCGGCTTTGCCGGGCCGCAGGCGCAGCGGCCCCCTCGGGGGGCAGGGAGTCATGTTTGTCGCGGGGGCTAACCACCCCTTCGCATCATGTCAAAGAACTCGTGGTTGTTTTTCGTCGCCTTCATATTTTTCAGCATCAGCTCCATCGATTCGATCTCGTCCATGTTGTACATAAACTGGCGCAAAATCCGCGACTTCTGCAGAATTTCCGGTGACAACAACAGCTCTTCCTTGCGGGTACCGCTGCGGTTCAGATGAATGGCCGGAAAGACGCGTTTTTCGTACAAACGGCGATCGAGGTGAATCTCACAGTTACCAGTGCCTTTGAATTCCTCAAAGATCACCTCGTCCATGCGGCTGCCGGTGTCGATCAGCGCGGTGCCGATGATGGTCAGGCTGCCGCCTTCCTCGATCTTGCGGGCGGCGCCAAAGAAGCGTTTTGGGCGCTGCAGCGCGTTGGCGTCCACGCCGCCGGTCAGCACCTTGCCCGATGAAGGCAGCACGTTGTTATAGGCACGGGCCAGGCGGGTGATCGAGTCCAGCAAAATCACCACGTCCTTGCCCAGTTCGACCAGACGCTTGGCCCGTTCGATCACCATTTCAGCGACGTGCACGTGGCGGGCGGCCGGCTCGTCAAAGGTGGACGAAATCACTTCGCCGCGCACGCTGCGCTGCATCTCGGTCACCTCCTCCGGGCGCTCGTCGACCAGCAATACCATCATGACCACTTCAGGGTAGTTGGCGGTGATCGCGTGGGCGATGTTCTGCATCATCACCGTCTTGCCAGACTTCGGCGGCGCCACCAGCAGGGCGCGCTGGCCCTTACCTATCGGGGCAATGATGTCGATGATCCGGCTGGTCAGGTTTTCTTCAGCCTTGATCTCGCGTTCGAGCTTGAACTGCTCGCGCGGGAACAGCGGCGTCAAATTCTCGAACATCACCTTGTGCTTGTTCGCCTCAGGCGCACCATCGTTGACCTTGTCGAGCTTGTTCAGCGCAAAGTAACGCTCGCCGTCTTTGGGTGTGCGCACTTCGCCTTCGATCATGTCGCCGGTGTGCAGATTGAAGCGGCGAATCTGGCTCGGGCTGATGTAGATGTCGTCTGTGCTGGCGGTATAGCTTGAATCCGGTGCACGCAAAAAACCGAAACCGTCAGGCAGTACTTCAAGCACGCCGTCAGCAACGATGGTCTCACCGGTTTTTGAGCGTTTCTTGATGATCGCGAACATCAGCTCCTGCTTGCGCATGCGGCCCGTGTTTTCAATTTCAAGCTCGTCGGCCTGTTTGAGGACTTCAGACACATGCAGTGCCTTGAGTTCGTTTAAGTGCATGGAGTTTCCTGCCTGGATTGCGAGAAGTGCGGAAAGAAGACTCCTTGCGGAGCTCGTTTGAAAAACGGGGGAGGTTTGAAAAGAAGCCGAAACGGGTAGAGGGGCTTGCAAACCGGGAACTCGAACCTGCTGGCAGCGACCAACAGGCGAATGCGCCAAATTATGACAGGAAAGCAAAATGGCCCGTGGGCGCGCGAGGGAAGGAAAATTTGAGGCTGGCTTTGCGCAGCCCGGCGTGGCCTGTGTCAGCCAGAACGAATTGCCTGGCGTATGCAAGTGGCAGACTGGCAGCCGCCTCACAACCCGCTACAGACTTTGAAACGGCGAGACAAAAATCAGGTCAGGATCTGACCGAACTCAGGCCAGTTGCTGGTCGATGAACGCAGTCAACTGCGCCTTGCTCATGGCGCCGACCTTGGTGGCGGCGAGTTGACCGTCCTTGAACAGCATCAAGGTAGGAATGCCGCGAATGCCGAACTTGGCCGGAATGTCGCGGTTCTCATCGACATTCATTTTCGCAATCTGCAGCTTGCCGTCATAGCCGGTGGCCACTTCGTCGAGGATGGGCGCAATCATCTTGCACGGGCCACACCACTCGGCCCAGTAGTCGACCAGCACCGGTGTCGATGACTTCAGCACATCTTCTTCGAAAGTGGCGTCGGTGGTATGTTTGATCAGTTCGCTGGCCATGAGGGGTCCTTTGTCAGATTGCTTGCGGGTTGCCGGTCAAGTGCCCGGTTAAGGCTAAAGTGGCGATCATTGTGGCAGAAAGCAAGTGATCCGGCGCCCGCAAAGGTGTCTGCCCAGGCTACCTGTCTCTATCGCAGCCATAGTGTTGGCCGGCTTGTGATCAGCCGTTTTTCCTCCTTCTTCCTCGCTCCCCGTCGTGCTTCGGCCGCCCTTCATGCCTCTTACACCTCATCGTCCCGACTCGCCCCTGCCTGTTGATATTTTCTGCTGGCACCAGGCCATGAGCCAGTTGATGACCGCCATGCAGCGGCGCGCTGTGCATCCGGCCGACGCTGTCGTGCTGCTGCCGTATGCCCAATTGATGCAGCAGGCGCGTCAAGCCTGGGCGGCTGCGGTCAATCAGGCAGGCAACGCAGGCGCCAGCATCTTTGTGCCGCGATTTGAAACCACGATGAACTGGGCCAGCGCTCTCGGTGGTCGCCTTGGTCCCTTCACGCCCTCAGGTGCAGACATGCGCATGGACGTGGCCATCGACATGCTGACAGCAGCGTCGCTGCTGCAGCGCGGCGGTCTGGGCGCGCAGCAAGACTTGCTGGCGGGCCGACTGGTCGAAGCCGCCTGGAGCCTTGCCCGCGTGGCCGCCGCCGTGCCGCCCGCCGCGCGAACGGCCTGGGGCGAGCAACTGGCGCAGACGCTGACCGCCGATCTGGAAGGGCCAGTACTCGCCGTTGAAGCCAGGCTGGGCCGCATCGCGCTGGCGTGGGCCGCATCGTCCAGTTACCCGACCGACTGCCTCTTTGATGCCAAACCCGCGTTTTTCGCGGTGCTGGAAGGCTTTCAGCCCGAGCCGCTGAGCGATGCGTTGCAAGCACATTTTGGTGAGGCGATTTCCATTGCGCTCTGCGCACCCGGTGATGCGCAAGCCGCGCCTTTGCCTTCGCTGCATAAAGCGACCGACGCCGAAGACGAGGCCGAACGCGCCGCTGCCTGCGTGCTGGCGCATCTGGCACAGGGCCGCAGACCGGTGGCGCTGATCGCCCAGGACCGGCTGCTGACCCGCCGCGTGAGCGCCATGCTGGGTGAGCGCGGCATTGCGATGCGTGATGAAACCGGCTGGAAGCTGTCCACGACGCGCGCCGCAGCCAGCCTGATGGGCCTGCTGCGCGCGATGCCGTGGGACGCATCGGCCGATGCGGTGCTCGACTGGCTCAAAAATGCGCCCAATGCACCCGGATTTGCCGTCGCCACCGTGAACGCAGCCGAAGCCGAACTGCGAAAATACGGCGTGCGATTCTGGCGCGATCTGCCCGATGCGCCACTATCCGGGCTATCTGCGTTCGCCGCCGCGCAGCGTCTAACAGAGCCGGTCAACGCCATTCGCAGCGCGCTGACCCGCGCCCGGCCGCTGCCGGCCTGGTTGCGCGATCTTCGCGCCGCGCTGCAGTCGTCGGGGCAGTGGGCCGCATTGACGGCAGACGAAGCGGGCCAAGCGGTGCAACATGTGCTGCGCCTGCACGACGGCGCCGAAGCCGAATTCGAGTCGTCGCCGTCGATGACGCTGGCCGCTTTCACCAGCTGGGTTAATCAGGCGCTCGAAGCTGGCAAATTCAACCCGCCGCAACCAGAAAACTCACAGGTCGTCATCTTGCCGCTGGCCCAGTTGCTCGGTCGGCCGATGCAGGCGGTGGTGCTACCCGGTTGCGACGAAATCCGCCTGCCGGTATCGCCCGAGCCCCCCGGCCCGTGGACGCCCGCGCAACGCGAATTGCTGGGTCTTGCCTCGCGCGCAACGCTGGCCAGCACGCAGCGCCAGGCCTGGGTGCATGCGCTGCGGTTTGCGCACCTCGACATCCTGTGGCGCGGCAGCGAGTCCGGAGAACGGCTGGTGGCCAGTGGTTTTGTGCAAGAGCTTTTGCTTGATCACGACATCGCGTTTTCCATCGACCCGCGCACGCCCCGTGCGTTGGCAACCCAGCCCACGCCACGCCCGCTGCCGGTCGGCCAGGCGCTGCCCGTCAACCGCTTGTCCGCCAGCGCCTACGAAGATCTGCGCCGCTGCCCCTACCGTTTTTTCGCGCTACGCCAACTCAAGCTGCAAGCGCCGGACGAGCTGGAAAGCGAACTCGGCAAACGGGACTTCGGCAATTGGCTTCACGAGCTGCTAAATATCTTCCATCAAGCATTAAAAGAGGTTCCAGCCCCCGATTCACGTGCGCAGGCAGCTATGATTAATATAGCAGCGATGCAGGCCACGAAAGCGCTGGCCTTGAGCGAAAGCGAATTTTTGCCCTTCGCCGCCATCTGGCCCCGCGTCCGCGAAGGCTACTTGGCGTGGCTGGCTGATCATGAAGCGACAGGCGCGGTCTTCGACGCTGGCGAGGTCTGGCGGGAAACGCCGCTGGGCAGTCTGACGCTGGTCGGCAAGATCGACCGCATCGACCGCCAGAGTGACGGCCACACGCTGCTGATCGACTACAAAACCGAGCCCCGCACCACCACCGCTGAGCGCATCAAAAGCGGCCAGGAAGACACGCAGCTGCCGTTTTACGCCGCCTTGATGGCAGACGACACGCTGGCCGCCGCCTATGTGAACCTGGGTGAAAAAGAGCCGACCAAAACCTATGCGCAGCCCGACATCGTGGGCCTGCGTGACGAGTTGATCGACAGCATCCTCGCCGACATGACGCGCATCGGGCAGGGTGCGGTGCTGCCCGCGCTCGGCGAAGGAAAAGCCTGTGAATACTGTGCCGCACGCGGCTTGTGCAGGAAAGATTTCTGGTCATGAAACGAGCCCCCACGCTTCTCGCTTCGCGTAGTGCGCTGCCCCCCGAGGGGGCTGGCCTTGCTTGGGGCGGCCCGGCGCGGCGGCCGCTTGGATTGCGCCGTCGAGGACGGCAGATATGAAGACAGCCTACCAACGCAACGGCGAGCCGGTCTCCGCCGAAGCCTTCTACGCCATCGCCTGCGACCCGCGCCGCAGCGTCGCGGTCGAAGCCTGCGCTGGTTCGGGCAAGACCTGGATGCTGGTGTCGCGCATCGTGCGGGCGCTGCTGGAAGACGGGCAAAGCACAGGCGAAGTCAAACCGCAGGAAATTCTGGCGATCACTTTCACCAAAAAAGCCGCCGGCGAAATGCGAGAGCGGCTGGACGAGTGGCTGAAAAATTTCGCACACGCCGATGACGACACGCTGCTGCGCGAGCTGCAGGTTCGCGGCGTCAAAGTCGAAGTTTCAAGCCAAATCGGCTCGCAGCCCAATAAAGACGTGCGCAAGCAGCTATCAAATTTATACCGCGCGGTGCTCGCCAGCGGGCGTTCGGTGCAGATCAGAACCTTCCACAGCTGGTTCGCGGCGCTGCTGCGCAACTCGCCGGTGGCGGTGCTGCAGCGCTTGAATTTGCCTGTCAATTACGAGCTGCTGGAAGACGACGCACCGGCGCGCGCGCTGGTCTGGCGGCGGTTTTACGCCGCGCTGGTGGCCGACGATTCACTGCGCGCCGATTTTGAAGCCGTCGTGCAGACGCACGGCCGTTTTCAGGCGGGCAAGGCGCTGCAGGCGGCGCTGGACAAGCGGGTCGAGTTTGCGCTGGCCGATGAGGCCGGGGTGGTCGATGCGTCGGTGCAGCACTTCGGGGAGCGGTACGCGCAATTCAAGGGCCACGAGTCGCCTCATGCCGCGCTTGACGGCGAGACTGTGCGCCTCCGGTGGCTTTCGTGGGCGCGCGCACTGGGAACCGAAAAAAACAAGACGCCGCAAAAGGCGGCTCAAAGCGTGATCGACGCCTTTGAAACCAAAGATTTGCCACTGCGCCTGACGCTGCTGCGCAAAGCTTTTTTTGTAGCCGACGAAGACCGGCTGACGCAGCATCTTTGCAAGTTTCCGGCAGCCATTGAGGCAGAACCCGAGCTGAAAGCGCTGTGCGAAGCGCGCGCGCAGCATGACGCCTGGGACTACCAGCAGCACATGGCGCGCCTGGCCCGTGCCTTGATCACCGAGTTCACGGCCTTGAAGCGAGAGCGTGGCTGGGTTGACATGAACGACGTCGAGCGCGCTGGCAAGGAAATGCTGGCCGACCCTGTTTTGTCGGGCTGGGTGCAGGAGCGGCTGGACGCGCGCATCCGGCATTTGATGATCGACGAGTTTCAGGACACCAACCCCTTGCAGTGGCAGGCGCTGTCATCGTGGCTGCAGAGCTACGGCGGCGCAGGACGTGCGCCCAGCGTGTTTCTGGTCGGCGACCCGAAGCAGAGCATTTACCGCTTTCGCCGCGCCGAGCCACAGGTGTTTATTGCCGCGCAGAAATTTGTCGTCGAAGGGCTCGGTGGCGACCTGCTCAGTTGCGACCACACACGCCGCAACGCGGTGGCCGTGATAGCCACCGTCAACGCCGCGATGGCGCAGGCGGGTGAGGCTGACGGCTACGACGGATTTCGCGCACATACCACCGAATCTGATCGCGCCGGTTTTGCAGGTCGCTTGCCGCCAGTTCCGCGCCTGAAAGAAGAAGCGGTGTCTCCCCTGGCAGCCGCCTGGCGTGACAGCCTGACCACACCGCGCGAGCTACCCGAAGAGACGCTGCGCACGCTGGAGGCGCGTCAGGCTGCGGCGTGGATTGCGACTCAAATTGCAGGCGGCCTGAAGCCTTCGGACGCGATGGTCTTGTCACGCAAGCGCGCCGGCCTGCTGCCGTTGCAGGAGGAATTGCGTGGGCTGCACATCCCGGCGCAGATCGGTGAAAAAACCGCTTTGATGGACTGCTGCGAAGTACTCGACATTGTGGCGCTGCTCGACGTGCTGGTGTCGCCGCAGCATGACTTATCGCTGGCCCGCGCGCTGCGTTCGCCACTCTTTGGCCTGGCGGATTCAAGTCTGGTGCAGCTGGCGCTGCTTCAGCGCGACAAGTCCTTGCCGTGGTTTTATTTGCTACACAAAAGTGAGCTGATGACGCAGGATTTACGGAGGCTGGCGGGCACTTTAACCCGATGGAAGGGCTGGGTTGACAGCCTGCCGCCGCATGACGCGCTGCAGGCGATTTACGACGACGGCGATGTGCTGGCGCGCTTTGCCGCCGCCGCGCCGCCGGTGCAGCGCCGCGCCGTGCTGGCCAATCTGCGCGCGCTGCTGGCTGTCGCGCTGGATCTGGACGGGGGCCGTTACGCCACGTCTTACGGATTCGTCCGCGCCCTGAAAGCCGGCGGCACGCTGGCGCCTGCCACCGTCAGCGACGGCGCGGTGCGGCTGCTGACGATTCACGGCGCGAAAGGGCTGGAAGCCGAGGCAGTGCTGCTGCTCGACACCGACCCAGCCGAGCGCAGCGCCGACAGCATGGGCGTGCTGATCGACTGGCCCGGCGAGGCGGCGGTGCCGCAAAAATTTGTGTTTTTGGTCAGCGAAAGCCGGCCACCTGCCTGCGCTTTCGAGGCCGTCGCGGCCGAGCAACTGGCGCGTAGTCGCGAAGAGCTGAACGCGCTGTATGTGGCGCTGACACGTGCGAGGCACACACTGGTGATCTCGTCAATTGAGCCGCACCGCGCAACCACCAACAGCTGGTGGCAACGCCTGCACCCGCTGATGCAGGCGCTGCCCGCACCCTTGACTGACGACGCGCCGGCAAGCACGGCCTTTGACGCGGACAGCGGCGTTTTTCATCTGCTCACGCTGCCCGAATTGCCAGCCGCGCTGGCTACGTCGATGGCCCTGGAAACACCGTCGGAAAAAGATGAAGACAGCGCCTCAGCCCGCACCGGCAAGGCCATGCACCGGCTGCTGGAGTGGGGCGGTGCGCCGTTTGAGGCGCACATTGCCGCAGTCGCGCGCGAGTTCGCGCTCAGCCCGGCGCAGGCCACGCGCGCGTCCGAGCTGGCGCAACGCATCATGGCTGGCGAGGGCGCGTGGGCCTGGAACCCCGACGTGGTCGCCTGGCAAGGCAACGAGGTCGATCTGGTGCATGAGGGTCAGGCGTTGCGGCTGGACCGGCTGGTGCAGCGCAAGGACGTCGGACATGCGGGCCACTGGTGGGTGCTCGACTACAAATCCGCCGCTGCGCCCGAGCGGCAACCATTGCTCATCGCCCAGATGCACAGCTATCGCGCGGCGGTGCAGCGCGCCTATCCGGGGGCGACGGTGAAGGCCGCGTTTTTGACTGGCTTGGGGGCGGTGGTGGAGGTCAAAACAGCCAACACCTTCGAGGCGCAAAGACCGCAGAGGGCCTCCGAGTGATCGAATATTTCGCTGTGTCGTGTGAGGACGGTAGGTAAAGCAGGTCATTTCGGGCTCTAGCCCGCAAAATACTTACGTAAGCAGCTATCAAAAAAATAGCGGGCAGCGTTCCAATAGTTGCGCCATCAGCAGTCACTGCATCCATTTTTATCGGCCCCGCGCCCGCGTCCGGGCGGACGTTCACAATCAACACTTCCCTTCAACCAGCCTTCGCGCCCACCGGATTTTTCATTGACTGACCCTCACGCCATCGCCACTGCCATCGACAAATCACCGCACATCGTCATCATCGGCGGCGGCCCTGCCGGCCTGATGGCCGCCGAAGTTTTAGCCAGCGCCGGCACGCCACTGCGCATCGAGCTGTACGACGCCATGCCCTCGGTCGGCCGCAAGTTTTTGCTAGCCGGCAAGGGCGGCCTTAACCTGACGCATTCCGAGCCTGCCGAACCCTTTTTAAGCCGTTACGCCAGCCGCAGCGCTGACCTGCAGACCATGCTGGCCAACTTTGGCCCGACGCAGCTGCGCGCCTGGGCCGAGGCGCTGGGAGTTGAAACCTTCGTCGGCAGCTCGGGCCGTGTGTTTCCGAAAGACATGAAGGCTGCGCCGCTGCTGCGCGCCTGGCTGCATCGGCTGCGAGGCTCTGGCGTGCAGTTTGTCATGCGGCACCGCTGGCTGGGCTGGACTGGCGATGGCGCGCTGGCATTTGCCACGCCATCGGGCGAGGTTAGCGTGCGCGCCGATGCAATCGTGCTTGCCCTCGGCGGCGGCAGCTGGGCACGGCTGGGGTCTGACGGCGCGTGGGTGCCGCTGCTGGAAGCGCGCGACGTGCCGGTGGTCAGGCTGCAGCCGTCGAACTGCGGTTTCGATGTCGGCGTGGCAGCACTTGACCCGGCTGACGCGACTGAGACGCGACGTGAATTTTTCAGGGAACTGATTGGCAAAGGCCCCTCAACCGAGCCTGCCGAACCCGGCTGGACGGAGCATTTCGCCACCCGTTTCGCCGGCCAGCCGTTCAAATCCGTCGCCATCAGTTTTACCGACTCACAAGGCCGCAGCTTCCGCCGCCGCGGCGAGTTTGTCGCCACCGCCACGGGGGTTGAGGGCAGCCTGATCTATGCCGCGTCAAGCCTTCTTCGGGACGAGATTGCCGCGCACTGCAGCGCCACCTTCCTGCTCGATTTGCTACCCGACAAATCGCCCGAACAGGTGCTGGTTGAAGTGCGGCACCCGCGCGGCTCGCGCTCGCTGTCCAGCCACCTCAAAAGCCGTTTAAATCTTGACGGCATCAAGGCTGCCATGCTTTATGAGCTGCTGGGCAAAGATGCGATTGCCGACCCGGTTCGGCTCGCCGCCGGCATCAAGGCACTACCGGTGCGCGTCGTCGCCACGCGGCCCATCGACGAGGCCATCAGCAGCGCTGGCGGCGTGCCGTTCGAGGCGATGACGACGCAGCTGCAATTGAAGTCGGCAGCAATGGTCAAGCCGCCTGTCTTTTGCGCCGGCGAAATGCTCGACTGGGAAGCGCCAACCGGCGGCTACCTGCTCACCGCCTGCTTTGCCAGCGGCAGCGCCGCCGGGCATGGAGTTTTAAGTGTTTTAGGCTTACAGCCCAGGTAATACCTGCGTAAGCAGCTATCAAATTAATAGTGACTTGATTTTAGAAGAAATCCATCCATGATCGTACGTTTCAACATTGACCTTGTCGGCGAAGACCAGTTCGACTACCGCGTCAGCTACGAAGGTGAAGACCTGTACGGCGACGAAGGCCTGGGCAGTATCGAGGCCTGCATCGTCGCCGCCACCGAGGGGCTGGGAGAAGAACCGGTAGGCGCAGAGATCGCATTTAAAGGTGTGATCAGCGGCACCTATCCGCTGGCGACGTTGGCATTGGCCTCAAGCCAGCTGGCCGAGCATGCGATGAATACGACGGCGGCGATTGAAGAGGTTTACAAGCCCTGAAGTATCTGCAGAAACCCGGAAACGACAAAGCCAGCCAGCGAAAAATTCACTGGCTGGCTTTTTTTGATAAGGTGACGAGCCTTGACCCCGGCACTGGCTCCACAGTTAGGGCTGCTTGGTTCCCCATCTGACCCGGTTGGCCGCTTTACCATGCGGGAAGGCCCGTCGCTTTCGATTGTAAGGCAGGGCGCAATTCCCTTTTTGGCAAGCGGAACCAGCGGTTGCAGATCCGCCCGCAATTTAGAATGCCTGCATGTCCTACCTTGTCCTTGCCCGCAAATACCGTCCCCGAAATTTCTCAGAAATGGTCGGGCAGGCGCATGTGGTGCAGGCGCTGGGCAATGCGCTCAAAACGCAGCGGCTTCACCATGCCTATCTGTTCACTGGCACGCGCGGCGTCGGCAAGACCACCATCTCGCGCATTCTGGCCAAGTCGCTCAATTGCTTGGGCGCAGACGGGCAGGGCGGCATCACTGACCAGCCCTGTGGCGTGTGTCAGGCGTGCAGGGACATCGACAGTGGGCGTTTTGTTGATTACACCGAACTTGATGCGGCGTCGAATCGCGGTGTCGATGAAATCGCGCAGCTGCTGGAACAGGCGGTCTACAAGCCGGTGGTGGGCCGCTTCAAGGTCTTCATGATCGACGAGGTTCACATGCTGACGAACACGGCCTTCAACGCCATGCTCAAGACGCTGGAAGAGCCGCCCGAATACCTCAAGTTCGTGCTGGCCACGACTGACCCGCAAAAGGTGCCGGCCACCGTGCTGTCGCGCTGCCTGCAGTTCAACCTGCGGCCGATGGCGCCCGAGACGATTCTGGAGCACCTGGTGCAGGTACTGGCGCTGGAAAATGTGCAGGCCGAGCCGCAGGCGCTGCGCCTGCTGGCGCGTGCGGCGCGCGGCTCGATGCGCGATGCACTGTCGCTCAGCGATCAGGCAATTGCGTTCGGTTCCGGCCAGCTGATTGAGGCCAGTGTGCGCACGATGTTGGGCAGCGTGGACCGCAGCTATGTTTTCCGGCTGCTTGACGCGCTGGCCCGGGGTGATGGGCGCACGGTGGTGGAAACCTCCGAGGTGCTTCGCCTCAACGGCCTCAGTGCCGCGTCAACGCTCGAAGAGATGACGACAGTGCTGCAACGCATGGCGGTGCTTCAGGCCGTGCCCGACATGGCGGTGGCTGACGACGACACCGACCTGGAAATCGCCGAAACATCGCGGCTGGCGCACGCCATGCCGGCCGATGAGACGCAGCTCTTATACAGCCTGTGCCTGCATGGCCGTGGCGAGCTGGGCCTGGCGCCTGATGAGTACGCGGGCCTGACGATGGTGCTGCTGCGCCTGCTGGCTTTCAAACCGGCTGCTGGTCGTGCCAGCGAGCAGGGGAGCGCCGCCGAGCCGCCAAAAAAGTCGCTGCCTGAGGCGGCGAAAGCCGGTGCGGCAGGCGCTGCTATGCTGACACCAGCCGTGCAAAGTTCTGTGGCGGCGGCAGCTGCTTCGTCAGCGCCGCCAACGTCGTCATCGGCTGCAGATTTCCAGATAAATAAGTCTTTAGCCCAGGTAGAACGTGCGCAAGCAGCTATTAATTCAATAGCAGTCCCGGATGTGGCCTTGCTGCCTGCAGCGCATCCAGCAACTTTGCTGACGGCTGCTCCAACGCTTGAAATAACGGCTGAAGCACCGTTCGACCAGCTGTGGAGCGACACGGTCAACCAGCTGGTCGCCAGCGAGGCGGTGTCGGCGCTGACGCGTGAGCTGGCGCTCCAGTCGCAGCTGTGCGGGCAAATCGGTGGCGTCTGGCAATTGCGCGTCGAGCGCGAATCCCTAAACCAAAGCGCCGCACGCGAAAGACTTCAGCTGGCGCTGCAGACCGCGCTGGGCAACGACGCCCTCATCGTCAGCATCGAGATCGGCCCGGTCACTGACTCGCCGGCCCGCCGCAATGCCGCCGTGCTGGCAGAGCGCCAGCGGGTCGCCGAAGAAACGATTCAGAGCGACCCGTTCGTGCAGGACATGATTCGCGACTGGGGTGCCAAAATCGTGCCCGGCAGCATCAAGCCGATCCCATCTGTCACGCTCGGGCCGATATGATCCGCAGCGTGACTTTTCAACCCAATCCAGCCATTTTTAGCCCCCAAATTTAAAGGACAAATATGTTTAACAAAGGACAACTCGCCGGCCTCATGAAGCAGGCGCAGGCGATGCAGGAAAGCGTGAAAAAAGCGCAGGACGAACTGGCTTTTGTCGAAGTCACGGCAGACGCCGGCGCCCGCCTGGTCAAGGTGACGATGACCTGCAAGCACGAAGTCAAGCGCGTCGAAATCGACCCCAGCCTGCTGGCCGACGACAAAGACATGCTTGAAGACCTGGTCGCCGCAGCTTTTAACGCCGCCCTGCGCAAGGCAGAAGAAGTAAGCGCCGAACGCATGGGCAAGCTCACCGCCGGCATGCCCGCCCTGCCCGGCGGGATGAAAATGCCCTTCTAATTCATTGTGGGATGGACCAATGGACGCGCGAAGCGCCCCATTGCTCCGTCCTCAACCGTTCAAGTCTTATTTCCCCGCCTTCCTCAGCTTTTTTTAACGAAACCTGAATGCCCGACTCCAACGCCGTAGAAGCCCTGACCCAGGCCCTAAAAAAACTCCCCGGCGTAGGCATCAAGTCAGCTGCACGCATGGCGTTTCATCTGCTGCAGCACGACAAACCGGGCGCCCTGCAGATAGCTCGCGCGCTGGAGCATGCGGTGAGCAGCGTCAAGCATTGCGCGCTGTGCAACACACTCACCGAACGCGAGGTCTGCGTCACCTGCAGCAACCCTCAGCGTGACCGCAGCAAACTATGCGTCGTTGAAACCCCCGCCGACCAGGCCGCGCTGGAGCGTACCTTGGCTTACAAAGGCCTGTACTTTGTATTGATGGGCAAACTCAGTCCACTCGATGGCATCGGCCCCAACGACATCGGGCTGCAAAAACTGTTTGATCGCGTGGTGCCCAAAGACGCCACTGGCAACACAATGCCGACCTCATCGCGCGAAGTGCAGGAAGTCATTTTGGCCACCAATTTCACCGCTGAAGGTGAGGCCACCGCGCATGTGATTGGCCAGGCGATGAAAAGCCGCGGCGTGCAGGTCACCCGGCTGGCGCGCGGCGTACCGGTGGGCAGCGAGCTCGAATATGTGGACCTGGGCACGATCGCCCACGCGCTGGTGGACCGCCGGTAGCTGGATTGGCACAATCTCGCATCTGAAATTAAAAACTTAAAAAAGGCATCTGGAAAATGACGTTTGCACGCTTCACCATCGCTTACTGGTGCGTTTTGTTCGCCGCAATTTTGCCCATCGTCTGTGCTGGCATCTCCAAATCGGGCATGTTCACCATTTCACGCGCCAGGGGAGGTTATGACAATAACAATCCGCGCAGCTGGCTGGCCCGCCAGAGCGACTGGCGCAGTCGGGCGAACGCAGCGCAGGCCAACACTTTTGAAGCGCTGCCTTTTTTCTTTGCGGCCGTCATCATTGCGCATGTGCTGCAGGCGCCGCAGACACGGCTGGATATTCTGGCGCTGATCTTTGTCATGCTGCGCATCGCCTACGTCATCATGTATGTGGCCGATCTGGCCAAGGCCCGGTCAGTCATCTGGGCACTGGCCATGCTGGTGAACATCGCGATTTTGCTGTCGGGCTACCGCTGAACGTTTTGGGCCTCGGTTCTGCCCACACCGACAGCGCCCCGGTGGCGAATGCCTTTGCAGGTAACCGCACGTAACCCCCAACGTCAGCATCAAAAATTTTCAGTAAAAACCCGCACGGGATGTTCCCGATGCGGGTTTTTTATGGCGCTCCTAAGCTGACATCTACAAAGATTAGGGAGTTGCATGCATCGCCGATCCACATTTTCCAGACGTACTTTCGCCAGTGCGGGCGTTGTTGCAGCTGCCACATTGTCCATGCCGGCAATTCGTGCCCAGCCCAGGCTTGAAAAAGCAAAACTGACGCTGGCAGTAGGCGGCAAGGCTGCGTTCTACTACCTGCCTTTGACGATTTCCGACCAGCTTGGTTTTTTCAAATCCGAGGGGCTCGACATCGAGATCAGCGACTTTTCCGGTGGTGCGCGCGCCTTGCAGGCAGTGGTAGGTGGCTTGGCCGACGTGTGCTCGGGCGCGTACGAACACACCATCAATCTGCAATCGAAAAACCAGATGTTTCAGGCCTTTGTACTTCAGGGCAGGGCGCCTCAAATCGCATTTGGAGTTTCTGTCAAAAACATGCCGAACTACAAAACGATTGCCGACCTGCGCGGCAAAAAAATCGGCGTGTCGGCGCCTGGCTCTTCGACCAACATGATGGCCAATCTGGTCCTGTCCCTCGGCGGATTGAAGTCCAGCGACGTTAGTTTTATAGGCGTAGGTCTGGCGGCCGGCGCGTTGGCTGCCCTGCGGTCGGGGCAGATCGACGCGATCAGCAACACCGACCCGGTCATGACTATGCTGGAGCAAAAAGGCGACGTGAAAATCATCAGCGACACGCGCACGCTCAAAGGCACGCTGGAAGTGTTCGGCGGCAGCATGCCAGCCGCCTGCCTGTATGCGCCTGTGGAATTTATCGAGAAAAATCCGAACACCTGCCAGGCCATGACTCATGCGATTGTTCGGGGTCTTAAATGGCTGCAGACCTCGGGCCCCGGGGACATCCTCAAGACGGTGCCAGAGAGCTATCTGCTGGGCGACCGTGCGCTTTACCTGGCGTCATTCAACAAAATACGGGAATCCATCTCGCTGGACGGCATCATCGCCGAAGACGGTCCGCGCACGGCACTCAAGGCGCTGGCAAGTTTCGATCCGGCCATCAAGCCGGAGAAAATCGACCTTGCCAAAACCTATACGAACGAGTTTTCACGTCGGGCCAAAGAGCGGTTTCAGGCTTGACTGCGGCAGCCGCAGAAGCCGCAGAAGCCGCAGCACAGGCGACGTCGGGCCCGACTAGGCATTCTTTCAATTAAATCCTCTCGTCCTACACCGGCCTGATGCGCGGGAAAATAAAGTGGTGCCATCGTGTACCGCATTGCATGCTTCTACAGGTGTTGCTTTTGGCGGGCACGTCCAGAAAGGAAGCACCATGAACTTAGCCGTCAGCATTGGCCCGATTGTCTCGCTGGTTGCAGGAATTCTTATCCTGCTGATACCGAGGCTGCTGAACTACATCGTCGCGCTCTACCTGATCGTCATTGGTTTGATCGGGCTGTTCGGCGTCGGGTCGCTCAAGATATAGTGCGCTGCCGTTCAGGATAACCGGCAGCGGCGTCGCCTGCATTGGGCAATAAAGCGCAGCTGTTCAGCGTCGCTTCGATTTGACAACGGCCCGACTGCTGCTGCGCTTGACCGCAGCCACTTTGGGCTTGACGGATGATGCGTTGGCCCGTTGGGCTACCCCGGCACGCGTACGGCCCGCCCTGGACACGCGATTGGTGACTGGCAGAAAAACCACCACCGACTGCCCGGTCTTGAAGGCTGCCGAGGCAGACACCTTGTTCCACTCTGCCACGCTGCGAGGGTTCAAAACATAACGCCTTGCAATGGTCGCCACAGACTCGCCCCTGCGCGCCTTGATGGTGGTGCGACGCGTTACTGCCTCGGGCGCAAGCGAAACATGGCCGTTGTCGGCTACATGGCTGGTGACGTCGATTGCAGAGGTGCCAGTGCGGGGCACCAGCAAGGTGGAGCCGGCTTTGATCAACATGCGGGGTGGAATGTTGTTGATGCTGCGCAGATCGGCTTCGGTCATTCCCGTGCGCCGCGAAGCGTCCGTGGGGTTCATGGTGCTCGGAGCGGTCCAGGCGGTCCAGCTGGCGTATTGGCCCTTGCCGTGCGCGTCAAAATTGCGCTGGAACACGGTGGCGTTGTCCCAAGGCAGCAAAATTTGCGGTGTGCCTGCAGCCAGAATTACCGGTCGGTGAGCCGATGGATTGAGCGCCTTGAAGTCTTCCAGCTTGATGTCGGCAAGACGGGCAGCAAGCACCACATCAATATCCCGCGTGATCTGAACCTGCTGGAAATAGGGATGGTTTTCAATCAGGGGAAGCTCGGCGCTAAAGGCCTGCGGATTCGCAACAATGTTTTTGACCGCCTGAAGTTTTGGCACATATTGCCGCGTCTCTGCGGGCATGCTGAGTTCGCTGTAGCTGGTGCCCAGTCCAAGTTTCTGGTTTTTGGCGATAGCCCGGCCAACACTGCCTTCGCCCCAGTTGTAGGCGGCCAACGCCAGGTGCCAGTCGCCAAACATGCGGTGTAGTTTTTGCAGGTAGTCAAGCGCTGCACGGGTTGACGCCAGCACATCGCGGCGGTCGTCGCGGAAAACATTCTGCTTTAACGCAAAGTCCTTTCCAGTCGCCGGCATGAACTGCCACATGCCGGCCGCTTTCGCACTGGACACAGCTTGGGGATTGAATGCACTTTCAATAAACGGCAGCAGAGCCAGCTCGGTCGGCATCTGGCGGCGCTCAAGTTCTTCAACAATGTGAAAGAGATACTTGCTCGACCGCCCGGTCATTCGCTGAATATATTCGGGCCGGCTGGCATACCACTGCTCGCGGTCAGTAACCATCTCGCCTTGAAGATCGGGCATGGCAAAGCCGCGCCGGATCCGGTCCCATAATTCTTTTGGAGGCTCGGCTGCTGCGACTTGTTGCGATGTTGTCTGGCCTGGCGTGAGGGCCTGCAAAGGACCATCGGGCAGCTGCACCGGCTGGTTTTGAGTCGGATCGGGGATCAGCACTGGCACCGGCCGCGTGCTGGGGGTGGCGGTACTCAAGACCGGATCACCCGGCATTCCCGGAGGCGACGCGCAACCGGCCAGCACGGCTGAAACAGCGAACAGTGCAGCAAGAACAAGTCGGGAACTCAACGAGGACCGGGAAGGGAGACAGGGGGACGATTCAACGGAATGGAGATCGCAAGCGGAAAAAGCGGATAGTTGTTGATGAGGTGTCATTGGAATGGATGTTTTCATTGGCCGATCGCGATAGGTTTGCTGCGTGCGTTTATGCGTCTTGTCCGATGTATGCGACCCAATCGGTGGGTTGACGCCCGCAATACTCCAATTTGCCCCGCGCACGGACTATCTCCTGATGGAATAAACGTTACGAAGCTGCCCTTCTGGCGTCTGACTAAAATCGACTTCGAATCAGCGTCGTGTCCCTTGTGCAATGCTTTCGCCAGCCTGGCGTTAGCTAGGCTCGACACCATGTCTTGTTTGCTGTTTTGCAGCATGCACAGTCCATCATCAGTCAATGCGGGAAAGGGAATCAGATACATGCGGTGGTTTGGATGAAGTCGGAAATTATAGGTTTTACAGACTGGCTGAAAACGCCGCCGGGTGCTTACTTGCTCAATTGGGAACGCGCACAATTTGACCAGACAGTAAGCGACATATTTGGTTATCACGCCTTGCAACTCGGTCTGCCTGAGCTCGATGCCCTGCTGGTCAACCGCATGCCGCACAAGTGGCTGGCGCTGGAGGGCACGCCGCGTCGGTCACCCAACCTTTTTTATGAAGCTGCAGCAACCAAAGCCACTGGTCGCGCCAGCGATGAGATAGCTGGTGCAGCAGCGAGTTCCCGTAAAGTAGCTTTTCTAACAGATTCCGGCGCGCTGCCGTTTCCCGAAAGCAGCCTGGATCTGGTGTTGCTGCCCCACACCCTTGAGCTGGGTGCAGACCCACACGCCACATTGCGCGAAGTACAGCGCGTGCTGGTGCCCGAAGGGCGGGTGGTGATTAGCGGTTTCAATCCGGTCAGCCTGTGGGGGCTGGGCAGAAGGCATTACCGGTCTCCTCATGCAGGCACCGTGCAACCGCCCTATCTTCCCGGCACACGTGAGTTCATTGGTTACTGGCGGCTTCGCGATTGGCTCCGGCTGCTTGACTTCGAGGTCGAATCTGCAAGCTTTGGCTGCTACCGACCGGCGTTCGGCAGTCAGAAGTGGCTTGATCGTTTCCACTGGATGGATGCTGCTGGCGAACGCTGGTGGCCAATTTTCGGTGCTGCTTATTTTTTGGGCGCGGTCAAGCGCGTACATGGTGTTCGGCTGCTGGAGCCCGGCTGGAAAATGCGCAAGACACCAGTGGCAGCGCCAGCAGTGGTAGCCAACAGAAATCAGCTCGAAGGGTCTGGTCCCAAAGTCTGATTCCTAAATTTGGCAGCGCTATTTTTTCCACTCTTCCGTAAACCAAAAAAACACATGAGCAAATTATCGGCATCCGTCGTTATCTACACCGACGGTGCCTGCAAAGGAAACCCCGGCCCCGGCGGTTGGGGCGCCTTGCTCAGCAACGGCGATACCGAGAAAGAACTGTTTGGCGGCGAACTGGGCACCACCAACAACCGGATGGAAATGACAGCCGTCATTGAGGCGCTGACGGCATTGAAAAAGCCCTGTCATGTGACGCTTTATCTGGACAGCGAATACGTCCGAAAAGGCATCACCGAGTGGATACACGGCTGGAAAGCGCGCGGCTGGCGCACAGCCGCGAAGGCGCCAGTAAAGAATGTTGATTTGTGGCAAAAACTCGATGCCTTGGTCGCCTCCAGCGAGCACAAGATCGACTGGCGCTGGGTGAAGGGCCATGCGGGAGACCCAGGCAACGAACGTGCGGACGCACTGGCCAACAAAGGCGTAGAGCGTGCTTTGGGGCGCCTGTGATGTGCGGGGCGTTTTTGGGGTTTACCCGCAATACAAAGGCAAGGCGTGGCGCGATTTTGACTGCACCATAAGCGTACTTACCAAATTGCCCTGCTTCACCAACGAGAGGCGCGTGTAAAGCAGAGACCAATCGCCATACGCGCACTGCGCAACTCTATTTTTGGCGTCCCGTATCAGCCCCTGTCCTGCTACATTTTGTCTTGTCGGTGGCGTTTTATATTCCGGTTCTTTCATGGCCTCAAAAGCAATCTACACAGTCATCGCCGTGGTGGGCATTGCCGCAGCTTCCACCGCCGCCTGGTGGTATCAGCAGCCGCGATCCGGCATCAGTGTGAGCAGCGAAGTTGATCGGCTTGCCAGACCTGGGTCAGAGTTGCCGTCGGCTTCGGCCAGTGCGCCCGCTGGCCAGCCGCCAACTGTTGAAGTCGCCAAGGTCGAAACTGTCCGATTGACTGATGACACGCAGGCGGTGGGCAGTCTGCGTTCGCGCCGGGGCGTTGTGCTGCGGCCTGAAGTCAGCGGGCGCATCACGCAGCTCAATTTCGCTGACGGCCAGCGGGTGTGGAAAGGGCAGGTGCTGGTGCAGTTTGACGACCAGCTGCAACTCGCGCAAGTCCAGCAAAGCCAGGCGGAACTGTCAATTGCACTGGCCAACCAGAAACGCAACCAGGAGCTTGTCGCACAAGGCTTCATCAGCCAGCGTTCACTGGATGAAAGTGCCGCCAACCTGCAGGTCGCGCAAGCCAAACTTTCCTTGGCAAAAGCTACGGCGGCGCGGTTGAAAATTCTGGCACCTTTCGACGGCATCGCCGGCATTCGCCTGGTCAATGTGGGTGACTACCTCAAAGACGGCGCAGACATTGTCAACATTGAAGACATTGACGCGATCTACGTCGATTTCCGTCTGCCCGAACGCTTTCAAAACAAGGTCAGACGGGGACAGATGGCTGTGCTGGATATCGACGCTCTTCCGGACCGCCGGTACACGGCCGAGCTGCAGGCGATTGATCCGCTGATCGACGCAAATGGCCGCTCCATCGGCATTCGCGGCTGTGTGGACAATCGGCAGTTGCAGCTTCGACCAGGCATGTTTGCGCGTGTCAACACCATTTTTGGCATGCGGGAAAACGCGCGCGTGATCCCCGAAGAGGCGATCGTTCCGCAAGGCGGCAAACAATATGTCATCAGGCTGGTCGATGCTGCGGACGGTAAAACGCGCACCACCCAGCGGGTGGAAGTCAAGGTCGGGCTTCGCAGCCCCGGAGCGGTCGAAATTGTGGCTGGGCTTGAGGCGGGCGACACTGTGGTCACGTCTGGGCAACAACGTGTACAGCGAGACGGCAGCCCTGTTACTGTGGTGGAGGTGGCTGGTCGCAACAGCCGCAGCGCTGTCGAGAAGCCGGCGACTGTCGCGCCCGCTGCAGCTTCAGGCGACCGACGATTTGAAGGCTTAAATCCTTGTGGTGTTTCGATTCCCGGCGCGACTTCAAGTGGCAAACCGGCTGGCAAGCAAGCCGCTCCAGAGCGCAATCGCGATGCACCCACGCCGCGCGATCCGGCTTGAATGTCCGAGCTAAAACAGCGCATGAATACGCCGGGGAACCGCTGACATGCAACTCGCAGAAATCTCCATCCGCCGGCCGGTCTTTACCACCGTGTTGTCACTGCTCATCGTGCTGGTGGGTGCGGTTAGTTTTAACCGGCTGACGGTGCGCGAGTACCCGAAAATCGACGAACCAGTCGTGACAGTGAGCGTGCGTTACGCAGGCGCTTCGGCCGAGGTGATCGAGTCTCAGGTGACCAAACCTCTTGAAGACTCGATTGCCGGCATAGACGGCATTGACGTGATCACCTCAATCAGCCGCGCCGAACAGGGTCAGATCACGGTGCGTTTCAGGCTTGAAAAAGATGCTGATTCAGCCGCAGCGGAAGTGCGTGACCGTACGTCGCGGGTGCGCAACCGCTTGCCGCAGGCGATTGAAGAGCCGGTCATCTCAAAAGTTGAAGCCGATGCTTTCCCCGTGATTCAGGTCGGGTTTTCGAGCGAGTCGCTGAGCGCGCTTGAAATCAACGATCTGGTCAACCGGATAGTCAAGCCCCGATTGCAAACCGTGACCGGCGTTGCCGATGTGCGCATTTTTGGTGAACGCAAATACGCCATGCGGGTGTGGCTTGACTCCGACAAGATGGCCTCGTATCGACTGACGACGCAAGACGTTGAAGATGCCATCAGGCGCAGCAACCTTGAACTGCCGGCTGGCCGCATTGAATCGCAGCAGCGCGAATTCACGGTCACCTCACAGACCAATCTGGTCAGGCCGGGCCAGTTTGGTGACATCGTCGTCAAAAACGTCAACGGCTTTTCGGTCAAGGTGCGCGATGTGGCGCGCGTGCAGGAAGGCGCTGCCGATGAGCGATCAGCTGTGCGTCTGAATGGCCGTCCGGCCGTGGCGGTCGGCGTGATTCGCCAGGCCACGGCCAATCCGCTGGATCTGTCGAAGGGCGTGCGTGAGGTGCTTCCGAAGCTCAGGGCCGACCTGCCGGCCGACCTGCGGGTCGAAATCGCCAACGACAACTCGGTGTTCATTGACCGCTCGGTAAAAAATGTCTACCGCACGATTGTTGAGGCGGTGTTGCTGGTGGCGCTGGTGATTTTTGTGTTCCTGCGCACCATGCGCGCGTCCATCATTCCCATCGTGACCATACCGGTCAGCCTGATCGGCACGTTCGCCCTGATGGCGCTGGCCGGCTTCACCATCAACACGCTGACGCTGCTGGCGCTGGTGCTGGCCATCGGGCTGGTGGTGGACGATGCCATCGTGATGCTGGAGAACATTTTCCGCCATATCGAAGAGGGCATGGATCCGTTTTCAGCCAGCATCAAAGGCGCCCGCGAAATCGGTTTTGCCGTGGTGACGATGACGGCGACGCTGGTGGCCGTGTACGCGCCGCTGGCATTCACGCCGGGTCGC
>JANLYY010000260.1:0-10936 GCA_031365885.1 Polaromonas sp.
CGCCGACGGCCAGGCCGGGGGAGAGGGCAAGAATGCGGATATTGGCAGCTGGCAGTGATGTAGAGCCCCCACGCTCGCTCACTGCGTGTAGCTCACTGCCCCCCGAGGGGGCCGCTGCGACAGAGGCCCGGCAAAGCCGGTTCCGCGGCCCCTGCTT
This sequence comes from Polaromonas sp., assembly GCA_031365885.1. Taxonomy (GTDB): domain Bacteria; phylum Pseudomonadota; class Gammaproteobacteria; order Burkholderiales; family Burkholderiaceae_C; genus Polaromonas. Next base: position 158 of record JANLYY010000260.1, read on the forward strand.
GAATAACTTGCCCCCACGGTCGCGCACTTCGTGTCGCTCCCTGCCCCCCGAGGGGGCCGTTTTTTCCTTGGGGCGGCCCGGCGGAAAAATAGCCCCCACGTTCGCGCACTTCGTGTCGCTCTCTGCCCCCCAAGGGGGCTGGCCTTGCTTAGGGCGGCCCGGCGCGGCGGCCGTAGCTCCCGCGCTTTTCACTTCGCCTAGTGCGCTGCCCCCCAACGGGGCGGTGTGCCGCAGCCCCTACTGGCTTGAAGAGTCCCCCTGCTTTGCACCCGCCCGGCAGCATCGTTTTACTGGTCTGCAACACGCGGGTTTCACCCTGCTTGAACTGCTGGTCGTCATCGCCATCATCGCGGTGGCAACGGCGGGGGTCTCTCTGTCGCTGCGGGACTCTTCGCAGACCGCGCTGGAGCGGGAGGCGCAGCGGCTGGCGGTGTTGTTTGAATCGGCCCGTGCCCAGTCGCGGGCCAGTGGTACGGCGGTGATCTGGCGTCCGACCGTGGACGGCTTTCGGTTTGAAGGACTGCGACCGGATGCGCTGCCGACACACTGGCTGGAAGCAGGCACGAGGGCCGGTGCCAACGTGCCGATTCAGCTGGGGCCTGAACCCATCATCGGCGCGCAGGCGGTAGACATCGTCTCTGGCGGGCAAGGCGACACGCAGCCGGCCCGGGTGCTTCGCATCGCCACCGATGGGCTGCGCCCGTTTGCCTTGCAAACGGCAGAGCAGCCGTGAAGGCAAAGCGACTGGTTGCCGCACGCGGGCAGCGGCACGGCGCAGGCTTTACGCTGATCGAAGTGCTGGTGTCGCTGGCGATCGTGGCTATTGCGCTGGTGGCGGGCCTGCAGGCGACCAGCGCACTGACGCGCAATGCGCTGCGCCAGTCTGATGTGCTGCTGGGCCAGGTATGCGCAGAAAACGAGCTGATCCGGATGCGACTGTCACGGCAACTGCCCGACGTCGGCGAAAACACCCTGCCATGCGAACAGGGCGGGCGGGCGCTGCAGGTCACGACGTCGGTGCGGCCCACACCGAATCCACTGTTTCGGCGGGTGGATGCGCAGGTGAGTGATGCCGGTGCGCCGATTTTGCAGATCTCCACCATCATGACCCGTTTCTAGCATGGTCATCGCCGATTTATTTCGCCCGCGCGGTCCCGGCGCACTGAGGCATCGCCGACCCGCTGTGAGGTCAAACCGTGGCTTCACGCTGATCGAGCTGCTGGTGGCCATCAGCGTGATGGCTTTGCTGGCGGTTCTGAGCTGGCGCGGGCTCGACGGCATGGCTCGATCGCAGGCGCAAACCAGCCAGCGTGCTGACGAGGTTCTCAACCTTCAGGCGGGTTTGGGCCAGTGGAAAGTTGACCTTGATTCACTGACGCAAACGCCGCAGATCACCAGCCTGGCCTGGGACGGACGGGTGTTGCGGTTGACGCGCCGTGTTACCACCGGAAGCGAGGGCCTGGTGGTGGTGGCCTGGACGCGCCGGGGCGATGCGCAAGGCCAGTGGCTGCGCTGGCAGTCGCCGCCGGTGCGCACACTGGGCGGATGGACCGACGCCTGGAACCGTGCCAATGTGTGGTCGCAAACCGCCAGCGCAGAAGACCGCGTGCGCGAGGTCGTGATCACGCCGCTTGCCAATTGGCAGCTCTTTTACTTTCGCGGCAATGCCTGGAGCAACTCGCTTTCCAGTGACGGAGCCGCCGTGGGGGCGGTGGGCGGCAGCCCGCAACCGGGCACCCAGGCGACTACGGTGCCAGACGGCATTCGGCTGGTGCTGGAACTGCCGCCGGGCCAGCCCGTCAATGGCCGGCTCACGATGGACTGGGTGCGTCCGACGCTGGGGGGTGACCGATGAGTACGACGTCTTTCCAAAACCGGCAAACCGGCGCGGCGCTGTTGGCGGCCATGCTGACGGTCACGCTGGTGGCTACGTTTGCAGCAGCCGCGCTGTGGCAGCAGTGGCGCAGCGTGGAAGTGGAAACGGCCGAACGCGCCAGAGTGCAGTCGACGTGGATTCTGACGGGCGCGCTCGATTGGTCGCGGCTGATCCTGCGTGAAGACGGCCGTGTTGGCGGCGCTGACCATCTGGCCGAACCCTGGGCCGTGCCGCTGAATGAAGCACGGTTGTCAGCCTTTCTCGCCGTTGACAAAAATGCCAGCGAGACCGAACGCGAGGCTTTCTTGTCGGGCCAGGTGATTGACCTGCAGGGCAAGCTCAACGTCAGCAACCTGATTGAAGGCAACAGTTTGTCGGCCACCGCGCTGGCGTCTTTTAGCCGCCTGTTTGAACTGCTGGGCTTGCCCAAAGAGCAGTTGCTGACGCTGGCCAGCAGCCTGCTCGAGGCCGTGCGTGACCCGGCGCCCTCTGGCGCGGGTGCAGGCGCTGCGCCCAATCCGACGGCAGCGCCACCATCGACGGGTGCCAGCGCCCCGGCTCCGATCAGTAACTCGCCCACTCCCGTGCCAGCTCCGGCGGTCACTGCGCTCAGCCCGCTGATGCCCGAGCGGGTCGAGCAGCTGGCCTGGCTTGGCCTGCCGCGCGAGACGCTGGCTGTGTTAACGCCCTATATCACCTTGCTTCCGCAGCGCACTGCCGTGAACCTCAACACCGCCAGCGCGGAAGTCATTTACGCTTCTACCCCCGGTCTGGACATGGCCAATGCGCAGCGGCTGGTGGCGGCCCGCGACCGCAAGCATTTCAGCACGCTGGCCGAGGCAAATCAGCAAATCGGCGGCACGGAAGGCAAGTTCAACGACGCCCAGCACGCTGTCGCGACCCGGTTTTTTGAAGTTACCGGCCAGTTGCGCCTGGACCAGACGCTGGTGCAGGAGCGTTCAGTGCTGCAGCGCGATGGCCTGCAAGTGCGAACGCTCTGGCGCGACCGCGGCGTGGTGATCAGCCCGCCGCCAGTCACTGGTCGCAGGCCGTGATGCGGCGCGATCAACGAACCGACTTGAGTCGTGCAAGCTCATTGATCGAACGGAGATCAGCAGCCGGAAATCGATGCGGTTTTGAACGATCAGCGCAGCCTGTGCAAGCCGAATCGCTACCCTACAATGATCTCGAACTTCCGCCATGAGCACACTCATTATTTGCCTCCCCCTGGCCGCGTCTGGTGCGACGGCGGGCTACGACTACGCCCTGAGCCCTGACGGGCGCAGCCTGGGCGTGCATTCCAGCGCGCCGCTGGCGCTGCTGCCGACACCGGCTCGGGGCGGTGAGGTAGTGGCGGTCGTTCCGGCATCGCTGATGTCATGGCATCGGGTGGAATTGCCAAAAGGTGTCGGCCCGGGCTCTACCCGCCTCAAGCCCATCCTGGAAGGTCTGCTGGAAGACCGCCTGCTGGATGACGCGGCCCGGCTGCACCTGGCGCTGGCGCCAGGTGCCGACGCAGATGGCAGCATCTGGGTTGCCGCCTGTGACCGCCAGTGGCTGGCCTCGCACTTGCACGCGCTGGAAGCCGCGCAAAGGCCGGTGGGCCGTGTGGTGCCTGAGTTTGCGCCCAGCAACGGCGCCATGCGGCTGTATGCGCTCGATGAGCCCGGCTTTCCGCAACTCGTCATCACCGGCCAGAATGCGGGCGGCGTGCTGCGGCTGCCTTTGAGCGCTTCGGCATCCGAAATGATTCCGGCGCTGCCAGAAGGCACACCAGCCGATGACGCTGAAGTCATGGTACTGGCCGAACCCGGCGTTGCGGCTGTGGCCGAACACACTTTGCATTGCAAGGTGAGTCTGCTCACGCGGCCGCAGCGCTGGCTGGATTCCGCCCGTTCGCCCTGGGACCTGGCCCAGTTTGATCTGGTGTCGTCGAGCCGCACCCGCACCGTCAAGCGGTTGTCCGGCATCGGTCGCGAGTTGTTGCAGTCGCCTACGTGGCGGCCGGCGCGCTGGGGCATGGTCACCTTGCTGCTGGCCAATCTGGTCGGGCTCAATGCCTGGGCATGGCGGGAGCAATCCGCGCTGGATGTCACGCGCGCGTCCATGCGCACCCTGCTCACGCAGGCGTTCCCGCAGGTGCGGGTGGTGGTTGACGCACCGCTGCAAATGGAGCGCGAGGTGGCGGCGCTGCGCCAGGCCACTGGTGCCTCGTCCGAGCGCGACCTGGAAACCATGCTGGCAGCTGCAGGTATGGCGTTACCGGCGGGCCGTGTTCCCGGTGGCATCGAATTTTCGGCCGGCGAAGCAAAACTCAAGGGCCTGCAACTCAGCCCGCAAGAAGCCTCAAGTCTGTCGCTGCAACTAAAAAACATCGGTTACGCGGCGCGGGTCGAGGGCGGCACCGCCGTCATCCGGCCTGACGTCCCATCGGGGCTTGCACCATGAAAATTACCGATACCCTGGCGCCGCTGCGCGCCCGCTGGACACAACTGAACAGTCGTGAACGCACGCTGGTCTTTGCCGCCCTGTCGGTAGTCGGCGTGGCGCTGCTGTGGTGGGTCGGCATTTCACCCGCGCTGAACACCTTGCGCCAGGCCGACGCGCAGCGAAGCGGTCTGACGGCCCAAGCGCAAAAAATGCAAAGCCTGCAGGCGCAGGCGCAGGCGATCGCGTCACAGCCAAAAATCAACCGCGATGACGCGCTGCGTGCGCTGGAAGCGTCGGTGAAAGGATTGGGCGCAACGGCGCAACTCAATGTGGCAGGTGACCGTGCCACGGTGACGCTGCGCGGCGCAGCGGCAGACGCGCTCGCGCGCTGGCTGTCCCAGGCCAGGGTGAACGCACGCGCTATTCCCAGCGAAGCACGCCTGACCCGTTCGGCAGCCAGCCCCGGCGGCGCGGCGGCCTGGGATGGCACCGTCGTGCTCGGCCTGCCGCAGTAATCAGAATTTGACTGCGATGCAACGAAACATCTCCACCTCACGCAACCCGGCAGCCGCTGAACCCTGGGGTTGGGCCATCACCGGTGCGCTGTTGGGCGTGGCAATCGCCGTGGTGCTATTTGCCCCGGCGCGCTGGCTGAGCGCCATAGTCAACCAGGCCAGCGCCGGTCAGGTTCGTTTGATAGAGCCGCGCGGCACGCTCTGGAACGGCTCGGCCCGGTTACTGCTGACCGGCGGCAGCGGCAGCCGCGACAGCGCTGCGTTGCCCGGTCAGATCGACTGGCAACTGCGCCCGGGCTGGCTGGCGCTGAACTTCCAATTCACCGCAACCTGCTGCACGCCCGCTCCGCTGCAAGCGCGCCTCTCACCAGGGTGGAGCGCCTCGGTACTGCAGCTGGACGATGGCACGTCGCAATGGCCAGCAGCGGTGCTTGCCGGGCTGGGCACGCCCTGGAACACCCTGAGAGCCGAAGGCGACTTGCGCCTGATGACGCGCGGCCTGGCGATAAGCTGGAACGAAGGGCGGATGGTCGTGGCTGGCCGGGCCGAGCTGACCGCGATCGCCATGTCATCGCGCCTGTCCACCCTTAAGCCCATGGGCAGTTACCGCATCACGCTCAATGGCGGCGACAGTACCGCGCTGGAAGTGACTACCCTTGAAGGCAGCCTGCAGCTAAGCGGCCGTGGCCAATGGGTCGGTACGCGGCTTCGGTTTCAAGGCATCGCCAGCGCCGCACCAGAGCATGAAGCCGCTCTTGCCAATTTATTGAACATCATCGGACGCCGTCAAGGCACGCGCTCCATCATCACTCTGGGCTAAACAAGCATGACCACACGCCACCGACCAAGCGCCGCAGACCGACGAAAGCCCCGGAGCCGATCCCAGTCTGCTATTATTTATATAGCTGCTTACGCAGGTATTGTGTGGGCTACAGGCCAATTACATGCCCAAACGGCAGTTCCAGCGGTTCCAGCGGCTCCCACAGCCCCGGCGGCGGCAACAGCTCCAGCGGTCGTGGCCGGACGTGCCAGCGGCCCGGTGACTCTCAATTTTGCCAATGCCGAAATCGACGCCGTGGCCCGCACCATGGCCACCATTACTGGTCGCAATGTGGTGGTGGACCCGCGCGTCAAGGGCACGATGACCGTGGTCACCACCTCGCCCGTGACGCCGACACAGGCGCTGCGGCTTTTTTCGGTGCAGCTGCGTACCCAGGGCTTTGCACTGGTTGAATCAGCTGGCTTGTACCTGGTGGTGCCCGAAGCCGATGCGAAACTGCAAAGCGGCGCGGTGACGGCTGGCCGCGCGCCCGCCAACAACGGGCAGATCCAGACCCAGATTTTTCGCCTGAACCACGAAACCGCCAACAACCTGGTGCCGGTGCTGCGCCCCCTGATCACCCCGAACAACACCATCAACGTCAACCCGGGCAACAACTCGCTGATCATCACGGACTACGCAGACAACCTGCAGCGCCTGGGCACCATCATTGCCGCACTGGACGTAGCCAACGCGACCGGCGTGGAAATCATCCGCCTGCAGCACGCCATTGCCACCGATCTGGCGCCGCTGGTCACGCGCCTGATTGATTCCGGCGGTGCCGGCGGCGCGCCGGGCCAGGGCGACACCTCGTTTCGAACCACGCTGCTGGCCGAACCACGCAGCAACACCCTGATTCTGCGGGCGGCCAACCCGGCTCGCGTGGCGCTGGTCCGAACGCTGGTGGATCGGCTCGACCAGGCCGCCTACAGCGGCGCCGGCGCCAATGCGGCCGCTGGCAATATTTATGTCGTTTACCTGAAGAACGCAGACGCCACCAAGCTGGCCGTTACCTTGCGCGCGTCTTTGGCTGCCAACACCGGCAGCGGCGCTGGCAGCACTGCGTCGGGTTCGCCGCAGCAAATTGCCGCCCCACCGCCCGCCGCCACAGGCGGTGGTTTGACGAATGCCGGGCTTTCGACCGGCCAGACCAGCAGCCTGGCCAGCAGCCAGCCTTCAACCGGCGGGCAGATTCAGGCTGACCCGGCGACCAACTCCCTCATCATCACCGCGCCGGAGCCGCAATACCGCCAGCTGCGCGCGGTGATTGAGAAACTCGATGCGCGGCGCGCTCAGGTCTTCGTCGAAAGTCTGATCGTCGAGGTCAATGCCGACAAGGCAGCTGAATTTGGCATTCAGTTTCAGGCGCCGACGACCAGTTCGGGAGCAAACCGCGTCGGTGTTTTGGGAACCAATTTCAACCTTGGCGGCACCAACATCAATGCCCTGACGGCAGGCGCTGCACTCGCTGGCGGGTTTAACTTCGGTGTCGGCAAGGTGACCAACGGACTGGTGCTGGGCGTGCTGGCGCGTTTCCTGGAAAGCAAGGGCGATGGCAATATTCTTTCAACACCAACATTGCTGACACTTGACAACGAGGAGGCTCGCATCGTGATCGGCCAGAACGTGCCATTCATCACCGGTTCTTTCACCAACACAGGCGGCGGCAACAATGGATCGGTCAATCCCTTTCAAACAGTCGAACGCAAAGACGTCGGTTTGACGCTGCGTGTGAAGCCCCAGATTAGTGAAAATGGGACGGTAAAAATGCAGATATTCCAGGAAGTGAGCAGCGTGGACGCGGCGTCGGTCAATTCCCCGACGGGCCTCATCACCAACAAGCGCTCGATCGAATCGAATGTGTTGGTTGACGACGGAGCGATTGTGGTCCTCGGTGGATTGCTGCAGGACGAATATGCGGGCAGACAGGAAAAAGTCCCCGGACTGGGTGACGTCCCGCTGTTCGGCAACCTCTTCAAAGCCGAAACCCGTTCCCGTAGAAAAACCAATTTGATGGTGTTTTTAAGGCCGGTGGTGGTCCGTGACGCCACAGCCACCGAAAGCCTGTCAATGGACCGCTACGATCTGATTCGCGCGGCGCAAAATAACGCGCAGCCGGTGCCGAATGCGCTGGTGCCAGTGAATGAGGCTGGCGTGCTGCCACCGGGACGCCCGATGCCGGTGGAGCCGGGGTCTGCACCCGCCTTTCCGCCGCCATTGTTGTTTCCTCTGCCGCCGCAGTCAACGCCGCCGCCGTCGAGTCTTCAGATTCCCGCGCCCAAGCCATAAAGTCCACTACGCCGCTATGCGTTATCCACTTCCCTACGGCTTCGCCCGCAGCAACGCCCTGTTGCTGGAAGATGACGGCCAGGCCCTGACGCTGTGGCACGATGCCCGGCCGGAGCCGGGCGCGTTCGGCGAAGTCATGCGCAAATACGCCGGCAACGGTGCGGCGCTGATTCTGCAGCGCGCCGACCCCGGCACGCTGGCGCAGCGCATCAGTGCTGCCTACGCGCGCGGCGAATCCAGCGCCGCCACCGTGGTCAGTGAAGTCGAGTCCGACGCCGATTTGTCGCGCATCATGCAGGAGTTGCCCGCAGTGGCCGACCTGCTGGAAACATCCGACGACGCGCCCATCATCCGCATGCTCAACGCGCTGCTGACACAAGCCGCGCGTGACGGCGCCAGCGACATCCATATCGAACCCTACGAGCGCCATTCAAGTGTGCGTTTTCGTGTTGACGGCACGCTGCGTGAAGTCGTGCAGCCCAACCGGGCGCTGCATGCGGCGCTGATTTCGCGGCTGAAAATCATGGCTGATCTGGATATTTCGGAGAAGCGCTTGCCGCAGGACGGCCGCATCTCCCTGCGCATCGGCACGCGTGCGGTCGATGTGCGCGTCAGCACGCTGCCGAGCGCGCATGGCGAACGCGCGGTGCTGCGGCTGCTTGATAAATCCGAAAGCAAACTCAGCCTGGAATCGGTCGGCATGCAGGGCGACGTGCTGCGCCGTTTCGAGCATCTCGTGACGCAGCCGCACGGCATTATTCTGGTCACGGGACCCACAGGTTCAGGGAAAACCACCACGCTGTACGCGGCGCTGCAGCGGCTCGATGCCGGCGCCAGCAACATAATGACGGTGGAAGACCCGATCGAGTACGAGTTGCCTGGAATTGGACAAACGCAGGTCAATGCCAAGATTGATCTCGACTTCGCCAAAGCCCTGCGCGCCATCCTGCGGCAAGACCCCGACGTGATCATGATCGGTGAAATTCGCGATTTTGAAACTGCGCAGATTGCGATTCAGGCCTCTCTTACCGGCCACCTGGTGCTGGCCACGCTGCACACCAACGACGCATCGAGTGCGGTCACGCGCCTCACCGACATCGGCGTCGAGCCTTTTCTACTGAGCTCGTCGCTGCTGGGCGTGCTGGCGCAGCGGCTGGTCCGCAAACGTTGCACGTTTTGCCACGGAGAACCAGCCGGTCTGGGCCTTCCCGGCGGTTGCGAGCACTGCGGGCATACCGGCTACTCTGGCCGCACCGGCGTGTTCGAGCTGCTGGTCACCAACGACGCGGTGCGGGCGCAGATTCACAACCGCGCATCCGAAGCCGACATTCGCGCAGCGGCGATCAACAGCGGCATGACACTGATGCGCGAGGACGGCCAGCGGCTGGTGGCTTCGGGCATCACGTCGCCTGAGGAACTGCTCCGGGTTACGCCGGACTGAGCAGCCGCAAGCACGGCCATGTTTTAGCTCTTCGTATCGTCACCATGCCTGCCTATTCTTTTGAAGCAATGCAACATGACGGCAAAGTCCGTCGGGGCGTGATCGAGGCCGACACCGCCAAGGCGGCGCGCAGCTTGCTGCGAACGCAGGCGCTGGTGCCGCTAGATGTGAATCCGGTTACCACCGTCGCGCTGGGCAGCCCCCGGTCGATATTGCAAACACCGCTATTTGGTGGCCGCGTCTTCAATGCCACGCGCCTGGCCATCTGGACGCGCCAGATTGCGGGACTGGTTGCCGCCGGCTTGCCGCTGGAGCGCGCACTTACCGCCCTGTCCGACGAAGCCGAAGACGAAAAGCAGCGCAACCTCGTCGCTGCCCTGCGCGCCGAGGTCAACGGCGGGGCCAGTTTTGCACGCTCACTGTCACAGCATCCCAACGAATTTTCAGAGATTTACATTGCTGTTATCGGCGCCGGCGAACAAAGCGGCTATCTCGGGCTTGTGCTCGAGCGCCTGGCTGACGATCTCGAAGAAAGCCAGACCCTGAAATCCAAACTGATCGGGGCCGCGCTGTACCCGGCCATCGTCACGCTGGTGGCCATCGTGATCGTGATGTTTCTGGTCGGCTACGTGGTTCCGCAAGTGGCCAATGTGTTCGCCGGCACCAAGCGGGCGCTGCCGTTTTTGACGGTGGCAATGCTGTCGATCAGCGCTTTTGTTCGCAGCTACGGCTGGGCGGTGCTGGGCGCGCTGGTGGCTGCGGGGTTTCTCTTCAAACTGGCACTGCGTCAGGAAGCCTTCCGGGAGAAATTCGACGCCACCATGCTGCGGCTGCCACTAATCGGCCGGCTGGCGCGTGACTACAACGCCGCCCGCTTTGCCAGCACCTTGGCGATGCTGGCGGGTGCCGGCGTTCCGATTTTGAAGGCCCTGCAGGCGGCGGCGGAGACGCTGTCGAACCGGTCAATGCGCGCAGATGCGCTCGATGCTTTGATGCTGGTGCGCGAAGGCGCGCCGCTGGCTTCTGCAATGGCGCAGAAAAAGCGTTTTCCAGGTTTGGTCAGCATGTTTGCCCGACTGGGCGAGCAGACCGGCCAGTTGCCCGTCATGCTGCAACGAGCGGCGCGTCAGCTCTCGACTGAAGTCCAGCGCCGGGCCATGGCGCTCGCCACCATTCTTGAGCCGCTATTGATTGTGGCTATGGGTCTGGTGGTCATGTTGATCGTGCTGGCGGTATTGTTGCCGATCATTCAGCTGAACCAGTTCGTAAAATAGCGCAGTCGCCACGGACTTGATAGCAAAAAAACAGGCAAAGAAAAACGGGTTGCGGCATTTCTGCTGCAACCCGTTGATTTTTTGGCGGAGCGGACGGGACTCGAACCCGCGACCCCCGGCGTGACAGGCCGGTA
>JANLYY010000032.1:0-21067 GCA_031365885.1 Polaromonas sp.
AAATATTGCTATTTGGCAAAAAGGGCCAGGTCGGTTGGGAACTGCAGCGCAGCCTGGCCTCGCTTGGACAGCTGATCGCACTAGACCGCCACAGCACCGACCACTGCGGCGACTTCAGCAATCTGGGCGGGCTGACCACCACCGTGCGCGCGCTGCGCCCCGACGTCATCGTCAATGCTGCCGCCTACACCGCCGTCGACAAGGCCGAAAGCGAGCCTGAATTGGCACGCACCGTCAACGCCCTGGCGCCCGGCGTGCTGGCGCAGGAAGCCGCCAAACTGGGCGCATTAATGGTTCACTACAGTACCGACTACGTGTTTGACGGCAGCGGCAGCCGCCCCTGGACCGAGGCCGACACTACGGCGCCGCTCAATGTCTATGGCCGTACCAAGCTAGAAGGCGAGCAACTGATTCAGGCGGTCTGCCCGCACCACCTGATCTTGCGCACCAGCTGGGTCTATGCCGCACGCGGCGGCAACTTCGCCAAAACCATGCTGCGCCTGGCGCAAGAGCGCGAACGGCTGACCGTGATCGACGACCAGTTCGGCGCGCCCACCGGGGCTGATTTGCTTGCTGACGTTACCGCCCAGGCCATCCGCCAGCTGCTGCAACGCCCTGGCAACGCCGGCCTTTACCACCTGACCGCCAGCGGCGAAACCAGCTGGCATGGGTATGCAAAATACGTGTTAGCCCAGGCAGAACGTGTGCAAGCAGCTATTAAAATAGTAGCAAAAGAAGTTGCTGCTGTTCCGACCAGCGCCTTTCCCACGCCGGCTACGCGGCCCCACAACTCCCGGTTAAATACCGGCAAACTGCAAGCGACCTTCGGCTTAAGTTTGCCGGGCTGGCAGATCGGGGTGGATCGCATGCTGGCAGAGACCCTAGCCGATGCGAACCTGTCGTGGGTGAACGCAATGCGCAACGCGCCCAGGCAAGGCGTGAACGGATGAATCGTGATTGCCATGCAGCCATGCTTGCGGCAGCGCTTTGATCGCCTCAAACTGTTCTTCCTCCCAAATTACAATTCAGTCATGCGCCTCACCGCTGAACAAATTCAAGCAATACGCTCGGGTGTCGTCGACGTGGCGGGGCGCGACGCACGGGTATGGCTGTTTGGGTCGCGCGTTCACGACCAGGCGCGTGGAGGCGATGTAGATTTGCCGCTCGAGCTCGATGTGCCTGTTAGCGAACCGGCGCAGCTGGCTGCCCGCCTCTCGGCACGTGTTTCGCGCGCCATGTACGGCCGAAAGGTTGACGTTGTGGTGAAGGCGCCTAACCTGATGCATTTACCCATCCACTCGGTTGCACTGCAAGAAGGGGTACGACTTTGAAGCTGCCCCCCGCACTGACTGCACGGCTTGAATTTTTGTCGCGTGTGACGCAAAAGGAATGTGCGTATTTGCTTGACACAGACCGTCGTCTTTTTGGCAACCTGTTTACGATTGAAGAAGCTCGAAAAATTCAGGCTGACCCCATCCTGGCCGAGCGACTGGACGCCTTTGTGAGTCGCTTTGGGCGTCTGCAAGACACCGTGGGTGACAATTTACTACCAGCTTTGCTCATCGCGCTGGCCGAAAAGACAGGGCCGGCCATCGACAATCTGGATCGGGCAGAAAAATTTGGCTTCATAGAATCCACCGATGCCTGGATGGAAATGCGAAAACTCAGAAACCAGATGGTGCATGAGTACATCGAAGACCTGGCGGTACTTTCCAGCGCCCTGCGAAGCGGACACGCGTTTGTGCCAACGCTGTTGGCCACTGCCAACCGCCTGGTGGCCGAAGTCAAACGCATCCTGGAACTCCCGGCAAGCAACTAGAAGTAAAGCAAAGTCAGGTGTGCATCACCCATGGAACGGCTGCTTATTAACCCAATCGACGCGGCAGGACAAAAAAACACAAGACTGAAACCGGGATATCCATCACACCATGACCCCACGCAAAGGCATCATCCTCGCCGGCGGCTCCGGCACCCGGCTGCACCCCGCCACCCTGGCGATCAGCAAACAGCTGCTGCCGGTGTACGACAAACCGATGATTTACTACCCGCTGAGCACCCTGATGCTGGCGGGCATCCGTGAGGTGCTGATCATCAGCACGCCGCAAGACACACCACGCTTTGAGCAGCTGCTGGGCGACGGCAGCCAGTGGGGCATGCGCCTGCATTACGCGGTACAGCCCAGCCCGGACGGTCTGGCGCAAGCCTTCATCATTGGCGAGCAATTTCTGGCGGGCGCGCCGAGCGCGCTGGTGCTGGGCGACAACATTTTTCACGGCCATGATTTTTCGCAGTTGTTGAGCGGCGCCGATGCACAGGCCAGCGGCGCCACGGTGTTTGCCTACCATGTGCGCGACCCCGAGCGCTACGGCGTGGTGGCCTTTGACGCCCAAGGCAAGGCCAGCAGCATCGAAGAAAAGCCCGCCCAGCCGAAGAGCAACTACGCCGTCACCGGCCTGTACTTCTACGACGGACAAGTCGTCGACATCGCCAAGTCCATCGAACCCAGCGCTCGCGGCGAGCTTGAGATTACCGCCGTCAATCAGATCTACTTAGAGCAAGGCACGCTGAACGTCAAAATCATGCAGCGTGGTTATGCGTGGCTGGACACGGGCACGCATGAAAGCCTGCTGGAGGCCAGCTTGTTCATCTCCACGCTCGAGCATCGGCAGGGACTCAAGGTCGCCTGTCCCGAAGAAATTTCATGGCGCCAGAAGTGGATTGACTCGGAACAACTTGAAAAGCTGGCAAGACCGCTGGCCAAGAACGGCTATGGGCAATATCTGTTGCGGCTACTGAAAGAAGAAAGAACATCGTTTTGAAAGTTACGCACACTGCAATCCCTGATCTGCTCATCATCGAACCCCAGGTGTTTGGCGACGCTCGCGGCTTCTTTTATGAAAGCTTTAATCAAAAAGCCTTCAACGAAGCCACGGGGCTTGATGTCAAATTCGTGCAAGACAACCATAGCCGCAGCGGCAAAGGCGTTCTGCGCGGGTTGCACTACCAAATTCAGCAGCCGCAGGGGAAGCTCGTGCGGGTAGTCCGTGGCGCGGTGTTTGATGTAGCGGTTGATATTCGTAAGGGGTCGCCTACCTTTGGCAAATGGGTGGGTATGGAACTAAGCGAAGAAAATCGCAAGCAGCTCTGGATACCTGTTGGGTTTGCGCATGGCTTTCTGGTGACCAGCGATTCGGCAGAGTTTCTGTATAAGACCACTGACTATTACGCGCCTGAGCATGAACGCTGCATTGCGTGGGATGACCCCGCTGTAGGTATTGAGTGGTCCGCAGTAACTTCTTTCCCCAGCTTGTCAGTTAAGGATCAGCAGGGGCTGGCTTTGCACGATGCTGAAGCGTTTTAGTAGCGGACGGCCCTCCTTTTCTTGTAACCCATGCAATGGCATAACTACGCAAAATAGCAATAGAAATAGTTTGTAGCTCCCGCAGGAACGCGGCGCATCAATTAAAAGTAGCAAATTAAATAAGCGTCAGCTCTCGTCCGATAGGCGCCAGAGCTACTGCAAACGTAGCGATATCGAAACGCTGGCGACGCTAATCCAACGCATTTCATGACGCCCCCATTTATTCATCCGCTGTCAGACGTTCAATCCACCGCAATAGGCTCCGGCACGCGTCTCTGGCAGTTTGTTGTTGTGCTTCCAGGCGCCCAGATCGGGGACAACTGCAACATTTGTTCGCACTGTCTGATCGAAAACGATGTGGTGCTTGGTGACCGTGTGACTGTAAAAAGCGGTGTGCAGCTCTGGGATGGTTTGCGCGTAGGAAATAATGTGTTCATTGGCCCCAATGTCACGTTTACTAATGACAAGTATCCCAAGAGCCAAAACAGCAATTTCAAACTTGAATTGACATGGCTTGAAGCTGGCGCCAGCATTGGCGGCGGTGCTACCGTGCTGCCGGGTATTCGGGTAGGCGCGGGTGCCACGGTCGGTGCCGGCGCCGTTGTGACCAAAGATGTGCCCGCCGGCGTCACTGTGGCGGGCAATCCAGCCAAGATAATCAAGCTAACCAGCCCAAAGGCAGCAGTATGAAGTTCAGCATTGACGCCTGTCAGATGGTTTCGCTACCAAAAATATCTGATCCTCGGGGCAACCTGACGTTTATCGAAGGCGGAAACCATATTCCATTTGATATCCAGCGTGTCTACTACCTGTATGACGTGCCGGGCGGCGCCGAGCGTGGCGGACATGCGCACAAAGGCTTGTATCAACTCATTATCGCCATGTCTGGCAGTTTTGATGTGGTTCTCGACGATGGGCGTGATAAAAAACGCGTCCATCTCAATCGCTCATACAGTGGCTTATATGTTTGCCCGATGATTTGGAGGGAGTTGGATAACTTCTCGTCAGGGTCGGTCTGCATGGTGCTCGCGTCGAGTAAATACAGCGAAGACGACTATTACCGAAATTACGCAGAATTCATGCAGACACGGACTTAAAGATGAACATTCCTTTTCTGGATCTTGGTGCGGCTTATCGCGAACTGCAATCCGACATTGACGCCGCAGTGGCGCGTTCGCTAGCGTCGGGCTGGTATGTTGGTGGCCCAGAGGTGGAAGCCTTCGAGCAAGAGTTTTCCGTCTACACCCAGGCACAACATTGTGTGGGCGTAGCTAACGGTCTTGACGCCTTGCACTTGGCGCTGCGTGCCATGGAGGTGGGGCCGGGCGACGAGGTCATCGTGCCTAGCAACACCTACATCGCCACCTGGCTGGCCGTCAGCCAGTGCGGGGCTACCCCGGTGCCGGTAGAGCCAGATGCCCGCACCTACAACATCGTCCCGGCTCTCATAGAGGCGGCCATCACGCCACGCACCAAGGTCATCTTGCCGGTGCACTTGTATGGTCAAGCAGCGGATATGGACCCGATACTGGCTATTGCGAGAAAACACGGTCTTGGCGTGCTTGAGGACGCTGCACAAGCGCACGGTGCGCGTTATAAAGGCCAGCGCTTGGGTGCCCATGGTGATGCCGTAGCCTGGAGTTTTTATCCCGGCAAGAATTTAGGAGCCATGGGCGACGGCGGTGCGGTCACCACCAACGACGCTCAGTTGGCTGACCGAATACGTGTTTTGCGCAACTACGGCTCGCGTGTTAAATACATCAATGAGGTGCAGGGCTACAACAGTCGGCTGGACCCAGTCCAGGCAGCGATTCTCCGCGTCAAGCTCGCGCATCTGGATGAATGGAATGCTCGCCGCAGGAACATTGTCTCGCTATACCAAGCGGGACTATCGAGTGACATTTTGACTTTGCCTTATGTGCCCGACTGGGCAGAACCCGCCTGGCATTTGTATGTGATACGGCACCACGCGCGTGACCAGTTACAGGCGGCGCTAGGCCGGACTGGCGTCAGCACTCTGATTCATTATCCAATTGCACCGCACCTGCAGCAGGCTTACGCTGGACTGGGTTATGCAAGCGGGTCGCTTCCCATTGCCGAGTCATTTCAAACGCAAGTGCTTAGCCTGCCGCTTGGACCTCATCTCGAATCGACTCAAGCAGCGGCTGTGGTGGCTGCTGTGAACAGTCTTAAATGAGGACGCTGTTGCGTGCGGCCTTGAAGTCCAGTGCAGGGACTTTGGTCGCCTTGTTGTCTTCCGTGGTGGCCATTAAAATCATCGCCACTGTAGCGGGCCCGACCGGGATCGGACTTTTTTCAATTCTGAGGCAAGCGCAACAGACCGCCGCAATTGCCGGTTCCATCGGCGGGCAGGCAGCCATCGTACAAGGCTTGTCGAACAAAACCGGTGAAGAAAGAGATGCACATGCAGCGCTGATTCTGCGGGCTGTTCTGATGTCCACATTCCTCGTTTGCTTAGCGATCATCCTTGCCGCGCATTGGGTCGCTCCCTTGATACTTGGGGCTATGCCGAATAGTGCGAATGTGCTTCGATTGATTGCGGTCCCAACTGTACTGGGCGCTGCACTTATTTTTCTCTCTGGAATAATTACCAGTCATAGGCGAGTCGGCCTGCTAGCAATAGTACAAATTGCTTCCGGACTTAGTTTGGCCGCGTTTGCATATTTTGCAGCGAGTAATCCAACTGGGATAAGTTTCATTGTTTTGTTGAGTTCCAGCGGGTTAGCTGGCCTAACCGTGGCGGTTTATTTTTGTGTCAGGAATGACTGGCTGAAAATCCTCCGAACTACATGGTGGCGCCGAGGCGATCAGCTACACGCTACTATTTTTTACAAGGTTGGCGCCGCCACTATGGTCGCGGGAATGATGGGTGCCAGTGCGGTGTTGATAGTGCGAACGCTAGTTAGCAGGCATCATGGTTTGGGCGGTGCCGGTATATTCGATGCCGCCTGGACAATAAGCATGACTTATGTCACTCTAATTTTGACATCTCTTAGCGCCTATTACCTGCCAACGTTGACCACATTGCAGGGAAATGGCGAGGAGCGCAACCAACTGATTCAACAGTATTTTAAATTCACCACATTTGCATCAATACCGTTAATAGGATCTGTGGTGGTGTTGAAGCCGTGGGCTATACATTTGCTGTATTCCGAAGAATTTTCTCAGGCAATATATACAATGCGCTGGATGTTGTTGGGTGATTTTTTTAAGATATCTTCGTGGGTATTTGCAATGCCTATGCTGGCATATGCGGATATGAGGTCATATTTAATCGGCGAGTTTTCCTGGAACGTTGCTTTTGTTTTAATAACCGCAATCGCATTGTCTGCGGGACAGGGGATAGAGAGTATTGGGATTTTGTTTTTGATTTTGTATGTGCTGTACTTTTTGTACGCATATTTTTACTGCGTCAAAAAATATCGGTTTCGGCTCACAAATGCGGATTCAATTAGCTGGATTCTTGGTTTGATTTTTTTACTTTTGCTTTCGTTTGTGATTTCCCAATTTCATTTTTTTCTAACTGTATGACAGTGTTGCCAAAAGTCTCGGTAATGATTATTACTTATAACCAGAAAAGCTTGATCAGCGAGACAATCGAAAGTGTCCTTCTGCAGGACTATGAAAGGCTTGAGATAGTGGTTGCCGACGATGCCTCCACGGATGGTACCCAATTGGTTTTGCAGGAATATGCTTCCAAATACCCGGGAAAATTCATTCTGATGTTAAACAAGAAAAACCTTGGTATCACGCGTAATTGCAACACCGCGTTGAGCGCCTGCACCGGCGAATTGATTGCAGTGCTGGGAGGGGATGATCTGTTCTTGTCTGGAAAAATATCCGCACAGGTGGGTGTTTTTGTTGACCACCCTGAAGTGAACCTCTCGTACCACGCAGTCGAAGTATTTCAGCACCAGACGGGAAAAATTCTCGATGTCACCAATAGCAATCCGAAGGGTGATATCAGGAATATTGAGGATATGCTGACAAAGTTGGGGATCCCGGGTGGCTCATCGCTTATGCATAGAAGATCCGCTATTCCTCCTGGTGGTTATGATGAAAGATTGCCAATGGTATCTGACTGGCTTTTTATGTTGGAGCTGGCATTAAGCGGCGAAATCAGAAAGCTTGATGGGGTTTATGCTCGGTATCGTAAGCACGGACAAGGCGCAAGTGATCGAACGTTGGAGTTTCTAGAGGAGTCTTTGCGAAATGTTGATCTGTTTTTAGAGAAACATCCGGAAAGAGCTGATTTAATCGTGTATTGCGACAGAGCCAAGGCCCGGTATATTGCTGGCGAGGCATTTCGCCAGTTGAGGGTTGATAGGGAAGTCGCTGAAAAACTGCTTACTCGTAGCGTCTCTCTTGACCGAGACAACAGGAAGTACCTGATTTTATTGGGTATATCGAAAGTTCCCATAATTGCGGGCATTGCCGGATATTTTCTGCATTTGATTAAGGCAAAACTCAAATCACTGGCCTTGTAGGCAAAGAATTGTTGATCTGAAAATGAATTTTAATAATACGTGTGACGTCGATGCTGACAGGAGGCGGGTTGCGTTGCTCCGGCACTCACTTCCCGTGGTGATTTTCTTGCTTATAGTTCCGCAAGCTGGCATAACATACCTGATTTTTAATGATTTCATGGCGTTGCAGATATTGATGGCCTCATTTCTGGTCGTATTTTCCTATTATTTTTTCTTTGCCTTTTCGCGGAAAAATTTCAGTGATTTTCAGGTTTCTCCTGGAAATATCCGGGTAGTTTCACCGGCTTCAATAGTAGGGGTCTTCCTTGCCGTAGTGGCGACTCTGGCATTTACCGCCCCTGAGATCGCTTTAATTTCAGCGCTACAGGGCGGCGGAGGGGATGCGCTTTTTGATGCAAGAGTTGCATTTACCAAGGGGCGCTCTGGAATTGAATTGCTGCTGGTCTATGTCTATGCAATGATATTGAAAGGCGCGCTCCCTATCGCTTTGATTATGCTTTTTGCATCTGGAGATAAGCGGCGCTGGCTTTACGTTGGGCTGGTTCTTTTTGCGCTGTTGCTTCCTCTCGAAAAATTCTTGACTGCAATGGTATTGATCCCAATTGGACTTTATTTTTGGATCATAAATAGGCGAGAATTGCTGCTCGGTTTTGTGCTTCTTGGGTTGGGATTTTTGGTATTCGCTTCTGTATTGTCCAAGTCCGGCGAAATCGTTGAGGGGCAGGCACAGAATGTACTACCTCTCAGGCAGAACGTGGCTTTTAAGTCACCCAGAATTAGAGAGAATTCAGGGATTTTAAAAACCGATCTACCTTTGTTGGAAAACTCAAAGACGCAATTGGTCCACACAGCGCTTTCGGATGAAGATGATTATCGATTCTATCTTGGGTCATCGGGGTTTGATTATTTTTTCAATCGTGCGGTATGGATTCCGTTTGTTTCTGCGTACGATGCTTTGGTATATTGGACTGAATATCATCAGGGGAAATTCCTA
This sequence comes from Polaromonas sp., assembly GCA_031365885.1. Lineage (GTDB taxonomy): Bacteria > Pseudomonadota > Gammaproteobacteria > Burkholderiales > Burkholderiaceae_C > Polaromonas. The sequence continues at coordinate 8,864 of JANLYY010000032.1, forward strand.
TGGGGGGCGACGTCTGCCCCGGTTGCCTTTATTTTTGGGCTGCCTTATGTGAATCTTGAACAGCAGGTTTTTATACTCCAGTTTGGTGGTGGAGATGATAGTGCCGGGCGTGCAAACACTGCGTTTTTCATCGACTCGCTGATTAATTTTGGGTGGTTGGGTGTTGTCTTTTCTTCCGCAATTTGTGGAATTTTGTTTGGTTGGTTTTCCCGTTGCACACATCCTGGATTTGCCGCAGCTACGGTAGTGACCAGCTATTCGCTGGCTAATAATGCGTTGATGCCGATGTTTTGGAGCGGTGGGATCTTGGTGTTAATTTTTCTCGCACTAACTTGGCGATCCAGGCGTAGCTGAACGACAAGGGATACGGTTTAACAAGTAGGTATAAATATGAGCAAGACGATTCTGATCACGGGTGGTGCCGGCTTCATTGGTTTACACGTAACGCGCGGAATTTTGAGAGCGGGTGGACGTGTGAGGCTGCTGGACAATTTCAGCCCTCAGGTGCATTCTGCCGAAATGCTTCCGGCTGACCTGGTCGGTGCAGTTGAACTGGTTAAGGGCGATGTGCGTGATCGGGATGTAGTGAGGCAAGCGCTGATGGCGGTGGACGGTGTGATTCACCTGGCGGCAGAAACCGGGACCGGCCAATCAATGTATGAGATTGAACGTTACTTCAGTGTCAATGTTCAGGGTACCGCCATTCTTCTTGATTTGCTTCAAAACGATAGCTGCGGTGCAAACGTGAGATCGGTTGTGGTCGCGTCGAGTCGCGCAACTTACGGTGAAGGTGCTTATCTCTGTACTGTACACGGCGAGGTTTATCCTGAGTCACGCGGTCGGGAGCAGTTGTCAGCCGGGCAATTTGAGCCGCATTGCCCACAATGTGGCGCGCAACTCCGTCTGATCGCAACGCCAGAGACTGCGCCTTTTCAGCCAATGTCGGTTTATGGATTGACCAAGCAGGTCCAGGAGCAAGCCGTCTTGATGTTTGCGCGAACACGTGGGATCAACGGTTTTGGGCTACGTTATCAAAATGTGTATGGTCCGGGGCAGTCGCTGAAAAATCCTTATACCGGAATTTTGGCTGTTTTTTCAAATTTGGCGCGTCAGAATCAGCCGATTGAGATTTATGAAGACGGACTCGAGTCGCGCGATTTCGTTTATATCGATGATGTTGTTGAAGCCACCGTGCGTGGCGTCAATTACGATGGGCTGTTCGTCGGGGCGCTAAATGTAGGCTCCGGTGCTGCCACCAGCGTTATAACAGTGGCCCGGGAGGTCAAAGCCTTCTTCGACAGCGTTAGCACGATTTCGGTAACGGGTGCCTTTCGAATTGGGGATATCAGGCACAACATAGCCGATGTCTCAAAGCTCGATGAAATTTTGGGGTTTGTTCCGTCAACTACTTTCAGACAGGGATTAACCCATTTTTTGGGATGGGCATCTGAGCAGCAGGCGGAGGATAAGGGTGCCTACCTCCGGTCAGTAAATGAGCTTTCGTCCAGAGGGCTGATGGGCCAGACGAAGACTTTATGAAACAGCCTAAGATAATGCTGGGTGATACAACTAGTTTTAAACTACTGCCTTATCTGGATGCTGATCTGCGTCGAGCCCAACAGCTATTAAATGGCGCTTCTGCAGTGGTTTCCGGGCCGCGTCTGTGGTTGGGGATTTTTTCCCCGCGATTTGTTCCTGTATTACTGTGCAGGCTTGCCCATGCCAGTCAGCGCATCGGACTTGGCCCCGTCGCCAAGCTTTTCTCCCTGCTGAATTTTTTCTTTTTTGGTATCGAGATCGCCGCTCGATGCCCGATTGGTAAAGGGTTGTTTTTTCCACATACCCAGGGCACGGTTATTGGCGCCTGGTCTATCGGTGAAAATGCCACTATTTTTCAGGGCGTGACGCTTGGAGCAAAGGAGATTGATTTCTCCTACCTGAGGTCATCGCGCCCCACGGTAGGCGATGGTGTAACGATTGGCGCTGGAGCCAAGGTTTTGGGCGGGCTTACTTTGGGGACAGACTCGCGAGTGGGTGCCAACGCAGTCGTTCTAGCCGATGTTTTGCCGGGTTCGCTCGCCGTAGGCGTCCCGGCTAAGCTGTTGAAATGAAGTCATCAGACCATGCCACCCAATGACAATCTGGGATGTACCCTAGGTATCCGGCGCGGGCATGTTTTACTCGTGTCTCCTCTCACTTTCTCTTACCACCTGGCGATATCCGAGACCCTCCGCTCCATCGGTTACGCTGTAACTTGGTGGGATGAGCGTGCAAGCAGCGCTACATGGTACAAACTCGCGTTGCGACTATTTCCCAGGACCACAGCTCGCTGGTTTGAGCGCTCTTTCCTCGATAAGCTGGATCAACTTGATCCGAGTTTATTTACCCATGTGTTGGTGATTAAGGGCGAGGGGCTTTCTTTGCGGGTTGCGACAAAGATTCGCCAGACATTGGAATCGGCCAGTATGGGCCTTTACTTGTGGGATAGCGTAGACAATGTAAAGGGTGTGCTGGATATCGTGTCAGCGTTCGACTCCGTGGCGACATTCGATCCTGTGGATTCAAAGACGTTAGGCTGGACTTACAGACCTTTGTTTGGTCGCAATATTGAAGCAAAGAGAGATATTGCGGCGCCAGATAAGTTCGATTGGTGCTTTATCGGCACCATCCATTCCGATCGCCACAGGGTGATCCACAGGTTGCGCCAGCGTTGCGGCCGGCAGGCTAAAACTTTCGTGTTTGCCTATTTTCAGAGCCCTTTGATGCTTTTGATTCGTTTATTGGTGGACTGGACTTTGTGGATTGCCCCAAAGGGCACATTGTCGACCAAGCAAATGCCCGCCACTGAGGTTGCGCAGAAAGTCGAAAACTCCAGAGCGGTTTTGGATGTTGAGCACCCTCGCCAGCGTGGATTTACCATGCGCACGATCGAAACCTTGCTGGCGGAGAAAAAGCTCGTCACAACCAATAAGTACATCTTGACCAGCAATCTTTATCATCCGTCACGGGTAGTCTTGATCAATAGGACCGCGCCAGACATTCCGGCCAAGTTTCTCGATCAACCTTACTTGGGCGTCCCAGACTCGCTCAGAAACTACTATTCATGTGAAGGATGGGTCTCCGAACTCCTGGAACTCCAGGAGATCGCGAAAAATAGTCGTATAAGCTCGAAGCTGAATAATTTGTTGGGTTTGCCTGATAAATCGGTTTGATTTGATGAGCACTTGCCTCATGCATCCCGCTGCAGCAATTCATACAAATTTATTCGCCGATGGTGAGTATTTATACACCGTCCAGTTACTGCTGGGTGGGGGGTACGCATCATTTTCGGTGCGCGAGAGCCTTCAAAAGACTGTGGAGGGATATCTGCGTGAAACGGCTTTTTGATTTGGCACTGGGGTTGTTCGCCTCTATAGTTCTTGCGGTACCCGTAGCAATCGTCGCTGTAGCGGTACGTTTAACTTCAGACGGCCCTGCGCTGTACTGGTCGGATCGGGTCGGTCGCAGCAACAGGCTTTTCAAAATGCCTAAATTCCGCAGCATGCGCATTGGCACGCCTGCTGTAGCCACCCACCTGTTGGAAGGCCCTTCCACCTACCTGACCCCCATTGGCTCTTTTCTTCGCAAAAGCAGCCTGGATGAGCTGCCGCAACTGTGGAGCATTTTGGTCGGCGACATGAGCTTTGTCGGGCCGCGGCCTGCGCTTTTTAACCAACATGATCTGATCGCCTTGCGTACGCAGCGCGGTGTGGACGTCCTCGTCCCCGGGTTGACTGGGTGGGCGCAGGTCAATGGGCGCGACGAGTTGCCGATTCCCGAGAAGGTCAAGCTCGATATCGAATATTTGCAACGCCAGTCACTGGTTTTTGACCTTCGCATCCTTTGGCTGACGTTCATCAAGGTGTTGCGTCGTGATGGAGTCACCCATTGAATGTGAATCGGTGCAGCACAAAATTTGGTATCTTGCGGGGACCCGAACGCGCTGACGGAAAATAGTGACTTGCCATTGCAGGCAAAGGGGAGGGGCAGAAAGACAGCGATTTTGGTCACAATCCAAACGCTGCTAGAGCCGCAGAATAATAAAGGCCGAACGGCCAACATGTAGAAAAAGCTATTTTGATGATGTCTACTAAAACAGCGGCGCCCTTGTTAGCGTTACCACGATCCGCTAAAAAACTGCTGGTCATTGCCGTTGACATCGCATTGGCACTCGCCTCGGTCTGGGTTGCTTTCTATTTGCGTCTTGACCAGGCCAGCCTGCCGCAGTTGCAGCAAAAATATGTGTATTTATTGGCGCCTGCCGTCGCCATACCGATCTTCATTCGCTTCGGACTGTATCGGGCGATTTTTAGATACACCGGCATGGCTGCGCTGGCGACGACCACGAAGGCCGTTGCGCTTTATACGGGGTTGTTCTTCGGCGCATTGCTGTTGTTTAAATGGGAAGGCGTTCCCCGCAGCACCGGGCTGATTCAGCCGATTCTGTTTTTGCTGCTGGTGGGAACCAGCCGGGCCGTCGCGCGGTTTTGGCTGGCTGGCTGGTCGGCCAAAGCAAAACACACCGAGGGTCGATTGCTAATCTACGGCGCCGGCGATGCAGGTGTTCAAACCGCGTCGGCGCTGGGGGTGGGCAGCCAGTTTGTGCTGCTCGGCTTCATTGATGACGATGCGAGAAAGATTGGCCGCAGCATCAACGGCGTCAACATCATGGCTTCAAACGAAGTTGCCAATGCTGTCGAACGCATGGGCGTTACCGATATTTTGCTGGCCATGCCGTCGCTGGCGCGCGAACAGCGCAACCGCATCATTGCCAGCCTGGGCAGTTTGCCGGTACACGTCCGCACCTTGCCTGGCATGGTTGATCTGGCGTCGGGCAAGGTTGCGGTGCAGGATTTTCAGGAGCTGGGCGCCGAGGATTTGCTGGGCCGTGAACCGGTGCCGCCAAACAAAGCTTTGCTGGTGCGCAATCTTGCCGAAAAGGTTGTATTAGTCACTGGTGCTGGCGGCAGTATTGGCGGTGAGCTGTGCCGGCAGATTATTTTGCAGCGGCCAAGCCAGCTGGTTTTGGTGGAGCACAACGAATTTGGCCTGTACACCATTCATGCGCAGTTGCTGGCGCTTTGCGCCGAGCACGCATTGTCGATGGGCGTAGTGCCACTGTTGGCCAGTGTCGGCAACTTCGGGCGGCTGCGCGAAATTTGCCAGCTGTACAAGCCGGCGACGGTTTATCACGCTGCGGCCTACAAACATGTGCCGTTGGTTGAAAGCAATCCGAGCGAAGGCGTGTTGAACAACGTTTTTGGCACGCTGAACATGGCGCGTGCCGCGATGGAAAGCGGCGCCGCGCATTTTGTATTGATTTCAACAGACAAGGCAGTACGACCGACCAATGTGATGGGCGCCACCAAGCGCATGGCTGAGCTGGTGTTGCAGGCAATCGCTGCCAACCCATCCGTTCGCTTTCATTTGCCGGACGGCTCGGTGAGCCCTGAAGTGCAGAACAAAACCGTGTTTGCCATGGTGCGCTTCGGCAATGTGCTGGACAGCAGCGGCAGCGTGGTTCCCTTGTTTCGCAGGCAGCTTCAGCACGGCGGGCCGCTGACGGTCACGCATGAAGAAGTGACCCGTTACTTCATGACGATTCCCGAGGCCGCCCAACTGGTTTTGCAGGCCGGCGCCATGGCAACCGGAGGTGATGTCTTCGTGCTTGACATGGGCGAGCCCGTGAAAATCGTCGATCTTGCGCGTCGTATGGTGCGTCTTTCGGGCATGACGCTGAAGGACGAATCAAATCCTCAAGGAGATGTCGAAATCACCATTACTGGCCTTCGCCCAGGCGAAAAGTTGTACGAGGAATTGCTGATCGGTGACAACCCCGTCACCACGGTGCATGAGCGCATCATGAAGGCGCGTGAGGCGTTTGTGCCGTGGGCAGAATTGTCTCCAGTTCTGGTCCAGCTGCGCCAGGCGGCTATCCAGAGTAACGAGGGTGTGATACGCGAGATTCTGACAAACCTGGTTCACGGCTACAGGCCTCTTCCTTATGAGGTGTCAGTTCCTGGGTTAATCTAGTCGGTGTAGAGCAGCCGCGTTATCGGCTGCGAAGGATTCTGGAGTGAATATGAGAAAGAAAGTTATGTTGGTGGCCATCGCCGCGTTGCTGGGTGCTGGAATTGGAGCAGGTCTGGGTTATGGTCCGCTGCTCAAATACAAGACCGAAGGCGTGCTGAGCATGGAGATGGGCACGGCTGAATACAAACGGTTTTCGGAGCTGGCGAATGACGCCAATACAGCCACGCAATATATGGCCGTGTTTCCTCCGCCTGATTTGAAAGGCACTGAGCTGGAGCACTTGATCAGAACGATTGCACTTGGCGGGTGGCACAAACCAGTACCCAAGGTGAGCCGTGCTGATGCGAAAGAGTTGCCTGATGTATTGCTGCAGCTCGAGCAGGAACGCGAGAAGAATCAGGATGCCAGGGAGCAACAAAGGGAGCGCAGATTACCTGTCACGGTTTACCTCGGCTTGCGACTAACCCACACCGCCCCTGATCCACAACAGGTTGCCAACGTGGCGAGCTGGCTGGGCGATTATTTCAAGGACGTGGCCACGCGAGAGGCGGTGCGTGAGCAGGTTTCACGCTGGAAAGCAGAAAACCGTCAGTTTTCCGATCGGGCGCTGGAGCGCAGACTGAAATTCGAGTTTGATATTGAGCAGGCGCAAAAACGGGCAACGGCGCTGAAAACCATTGTTGCCGCCTATCCCGACGCCGCACGGCGCGATTCCCAGCAAGTGGTGGATGTGCGCAAGGACAACGAAAAATTTATGTCTCCTTTGTCACAACTGGTCGGCGCCGAGTCCGAGGTGATCGATATTCGTGAGCGTCTTCAGAAGCTGGACCGGGAAATTGAGCAGCAGTCTTTCGTGAAGTCGCTGGTACTGGAGGCGGACACCACCGCGAACAATGCGCAGAGTGGCAACGACAGCGTGCGCCAACTTTCAAGCGTCATCACGGAGACCAGCAAAAAAGTAAAAACGGAAGCTGAGCGGGAAAAACTGCTTTCCCTGGCGGCTGATTTGTCGCAAATCAGTGCCCGTTTTCTGACGCAGGCCCAGTTTGTCGCCAAGCCGTCTGTTCCCGCACTTCCCGAGCGTCCGACGCCGTTAATGGTGAGTTTGTTGTCAGCCGTGATGGCCGCGTTTCTTGTCGCGCTGTTCTTGTGGCGCCGCTTGATTATCGATTTGCTTTGGCGCGATGAGAGCGAGAAGTCGTAAGGTGCGGGACGTTGAGCTGTAGCCCGCGTCTGGTAGAAACTTCCCCATTACGGTGATCTTATTACCTTGGATTGCTCCAATTTTCTGAAGTTGCTGCCGCACTGGTGTTTGAAACTCAGCAATACTTTGCATAAGTTGTTTTTTAGGGTTTAATCCTGTGTCGGGCAAGTATGCTGACCACGCTCTTTAAATTGAAAAAGGAATATATCTTGAGCAACCTAATCGATATTCAAAGCCAGATCCAGAAACTGCAGAAACAGGCGACCGACATCAGAGCGCGCGAGTTCGACAAAACGGTCGAAGAAATTCGCGCCAAGATGGAGGCATTTGGTATCACTGCCAAAGATTTGCAAACGGTAAAACGAGGCACTCGGGGTGCCAAAGGTAAAAAGGCGGTTGTTGCCAAAAAACAAACCGGCAGAGCGGGCTCCAAAGCCGCTGGGACTACCGTGGCCGCCAAATACCATGGTCCCAACGGCGAAACCTGGACCGGCCGCGGACTGACGCCTCGCTGGTTGAAGTCGCTGCTGGAGCAGGGCCGCACCAAGGAAGACTTCGCAATCAAGGCATGAAGCTGGCTCCTGCTGCAGATTTGCGACTTGAGTTGGACGACCGATTTCCCAACGCTTCACCATGACGAATATTCCACCGATCAACCCCGACCTATCGCATCTCGGTCCGCGCGACAAGGCAGAAATTCTTGCACAGGCGCTGCCGTATATCCGCAAGTTTCACGGCAAGACCATGGTCATCAAGTACGGTGGTAACGCCATGACTGACCCGGCATTGCAGGCCGATTTTGCGGAGGACGTGGTGCTGCTGAAACTGGTCGGCATGAACCCGGTGGTGGTGCATGGCGGGGGTCCGCAGATTGAAACGGCGCTGAACCGACTGGGCAAAAAAGGCCACTTCATTCAAGGTATGCGGGTGACTGACGATGAGACCATGGAAGTCGTTGAATGGGTGCTGGCTGGGCAGGTTCAGCAAGATATCGTGGGTCTGATCAACCAGGCCGGCGGCAAAGCGGTCGGGTTGACCGGCCGCGACGGCGGCCTGATCCGCGCGCAGAAGCTCAAAATGCTCGACCGCGACGACCCGAGCCGCGAGCACGACATCGGCTACGTCGGTGAGATCGTCAGCATTGACCCCAGCGTGGTCAAAGCGCTTCAAGACGACGCTTTCATTCCAGTCATCAGTCCCATTGGCTTTGGGGAGAACAACGAGAGTTACAACATCAACGCCGATGTGGTGGCTGGCAAGCTGGCCACCGTGCTCAAGGCTGAAAAACTTTTGCTGCTGACCAATACGCCCGGCGTTTTGAACAAGTCGGGCGAGCTGTTGACCGATCTGTCGGCGCGTGAAATTGACGAGCTGTTTGCCGACGGCACCATCTCGGGCGGCATGCTGCCCAAGATCGAAGGCGCACTCGATGCCGCCAAAAGCGGTGTCAATTCCGTCCATATCATCGACGGACGGGTGCCGCATGCCCTGCTGCTCGAAATTTTGACCGATCAGGCCTTCGGCACCATGATCCGCTCGCACTGAGCCTGCCGTTTGCAGTGGGCCCGACCGGCCTGTCAACCGTTGGCCAGTGCCAAGATATGCTGTCAGCCCCTGTATCACCTGCGCAACCAGCTATGAAATTAATAGTGAAGTGCGTTGGTTACTCTGGCTGGCAACGCCCGCGCCTGGAGCGCTTGAGGGCGGCGGGCACTGTGCTTGATGCCGCTGTAGAACGGCCAGCCTGCCCATTGCCGACGACACAGCCCGGGTGCATGATTCGCTGGCGGGTGCTGTGTTACCTGCAGACGCGGCGGTAAATTTTCGATCAGCAGGCGGTGCTTGGGACGGGGGCCCGGCTTAAAGACCGGTTAAATGTAACTGTTGCGGGCGCGCACCAGTGAGGGAAACCTGTTGGCGTCGGGTGGCCCTATCGTTGGCTCACCGTGAGAGAATGAATTGCAACCAAAAGCGCTTTTTTGAAACATTCATAAACATAACTAAAAAACCTCCATGCCCGAACTTGCGACCGACCCCGACCTTAGCTTGCAGTCGACCATCGTTGCTTCCGGGCATGTCGTGCGCAAGCGACCGAAACCCGGTGAGCGACGGGTGCAGATTCTTGAGGCCCTCGCCAACATGCTCGAAAAACCGGGCGCCGAGCGCATCACCACGTCGGCACTGGCCGCCCGGCTCGAAGTCAGCGAAGCCGCGCTGTACCGCCATTTCGCCAGCAAGGCCCAAATGTTCGAAGGACTGATCGAGTTCATCGAGCAGAGCGTTTTCAGCCTGGTCAACCAGATCACCGAGCGCGAGACCGACCCCATCGCCCGCACCCGCAAGCTGGTAGTCATGGTGCTGCAGTTCGGGGAAAAGAATCCGGGCATGACCCGAGTCATGGTCGGCGATGCGCTGGTGTTTGAAAATGACCGCCTGCAGGAGCGCATGAACCAGTTTTTCGACAAGCTCGAATCCGGTTTCAAACAAAGCCTGCGGGACGCTGCGGCCGCCAGCGGCGCGGCCACGCCGACGGTCGATGCGCAGGTGAAAGCCTCGGTGCTGGTGTCTTTCATGGTCGGGCGTCTCCAGCGCTTTGCGCGCTCGGGCTTCAAGCGCATGCCGTCAGAACACCTGGACGCCAGCCTCGCCACGCTGCTGGCCTGAGCGTCGGAAGCTGTTCAGGCGCCTGCTTTTGAAGGCGTCGGTTTTCGAGTTTTGATCTCGGATCATCATTCTTGTCGCTATTAAAATAATAGCTGCTTACGCACGTATTACCTGGGCTGGAGGCCTAAAACACTAAAACCTTCCGGCTGTATAGCGTTTCGTCGCGCGCCAGCTGCGCCGCTGACCAGCTTCACTCAGGCGGGCAACACCACACCAACCTTCGCGCCCGCAGCGACGATTTCCTGCCAGGTTTGCGCGTCAATCGCGATGCCTTCCTTTTCGCGTTGCAGACGCGCGGCGCGCTCTGGCTCCCCGGCAATGTGCACCGCATCAAATCCAGGCGCAACCGGCCCGGCGCGCAGCCAGTCGATGAACGCGACTGCCTCCTGATCAAAAGCGGTCTGCGGTCCCAGCTTCGCCGGATCGATCAGGATGCTAAGCATGCCGTTATAGACCGCCCGGCGCAGCGGGTCGATAGGCGCGTGCGCGGTGCCGCCACCGGTCAGCGCGCCGCCCAGCAGTTCACACGCCACCGCCATGCCGTAGCCCTTGTGCTCGCCAAAGGCAATCAGCGAGCCGAACAGGCCCGGAACGGTCGGCGCAACGACCACCTGCGGGTCGGTCGTGGGCAGGCCGTGCTCGTCGAGCAGCAGGCCGGGCGCGACCTGCAGACCCTGGTTGTGCGCGACCCGCATTTTTCCCTGCGCGACGCGGCTGGTGGCGAAATCGAGCACGAAAGGAGCCCCCACGCTTTCCACTTCGTGTGATGCGCTGCCCCCCGAGGGGGCTGAGCTTGCTTGGTGCGGCCCGTCGCCGCGCGCTTTTGGTTTCGGTCGTCTCAAAGGTATGCCAACACAAAACGGGTTAGTGCCGTAGCGCCCATCGGCGCCGCCGAACGGCGCCACCACCTGGCGCGCCAGCACGTTTACAAAGTGAATCGACACCAGCCCCTCGGCGACCGCCATCTCGGCGAAGTGCCCGATGCGTCCGAGGTGGTGCGCATTGGCCAGCGTCATGATGCAACTGCCGATCTCTTTGGTGCGGGCGACGGCCAGGCGCATCGCCTGCTCACCCACGATTTGACCGAAGCCGCGCTGGCCATCGATGCTCATCAGCGAACCGGCATCCACCAGCACACGTGCGCTGTTGCCGGGCACCAGGCCACCTTCCAGCACCGCATCGACATAGCGCGGCAACAGGCCCACGCCGTGTGAGTCATGACCACTGAGATTGGCCATGACCAGGTTGCTGGAAACGCTTTCAGCTTCTTCGGACGCGCTGCCTGTTGCTATTAATACACTAGCTAGCTGCGCACGTAGTACGGGGGCTGCGATCAATTTACTCATATATTTTCCAGTGAATAAGATTTAAAAACTATTCGTTGGGTTTCGTCGCTTGAGGCCAATCCTTCGGTGATCTTATGATCAATCCGGTCAATGCAAGGGTGCCCCGTTTTTGCAGTCAGCCCTCGCCGTCACCTGTTCGCCATGACCACTCCAAAAAATCTGACCCAGCCGCTCAACGCCGAATTCGGTATTTCCAAAGGCCTGACCAATTACGGCGACAAAGGCTTTTCGCTGTTTTTGCGCAAGGCCTTTATCAAGGGCGCAGGCTACACCGATAGCGCGCTGGAGCGCCCGGTCATCGGCATTGCCAACACCGGCAGCGCCTACAACCCGTGCCACGGCAACGCGCCGCAACTGATCGAGGCGGTCAAGCGCGGCATCATGCTGGCCGGCGGCCTGCCGATGGATTTCCCGACCATCTCGGTGCATGAAAGTTTTTCGGCGCCGACCAGCATGTACCTGCGCAATTTGATGTCGATGGACACCGAAGAAATGATTCGCGCGCAGCCGTTGGACGCGTTGGTGTTGATTGGCGGCTGCGACAAAACCGTGCCGGCGCAGCTGATTGGTGCGGCGTCGGCCAACATTCCGGCGATTCAGCTGGTGACGGGTTCGATGCTGACGGGCTCGCACCGCTCCGAGCGCGTCGGTGCGTGTACCGACTGCCGGCGCTACTGGGCCAGGTTTCGTGCGGACGAGATTGACGCGGATCAAATTAGCTCGGTGAATAACCAGCTCGTCGCCAGCGTCGGCACCTGTTCGGTCATGGGCACGGCCAGCACCATGGCCTGCATTGCCGAAGCACTCGGCATCATGGTGCCAGGCGGGGCATCGGCCCCAGCGGTGACGGCCGACCGCATTCGCATTGCCGAAGAAACCGGCACGCTGGCGGTGCAGATGGCGCACCAGCGCTTGAGC
>JANLYY010000039.1:0-15861 GCA_031365885.1 Polaromonas sp.
ATCTCGCGCCAGCGCGCAATCCGTTCCAGATTTTTTTCGCCGCTGGCTGGACGCTTCATGCGTTTTAGTACGTCCGGGTGGCTGTGCTGCAAAGGCACATCCAGATAAGGGAGTACCTTGCCGGTTGCCATCAGAGGCAAAATTTCGTCCACACTGGGGTAGGGGTACACGTAGTGCAGGCGCACCCACGCACCGTAAGGCTCGGCGATCTCGCCCAGTGCCTGCACCAATTCCAGCATGCGGGTCTTGACTGGTCTGCCGTCCCAGAAGCCGGTGCGGTACTTCACATCGACGCCATAGGCTGAGGTGTCCTGACTGATCACTAGCAGCTCCTTCACGCCGCCTTCGAACAACGCGCGCGCGTCGTTCAAGACATCGCCGATGGGCCGCGACACCAGATCACCGCGCATCGACGGGATGATGCAAAACGTGCAGCGGTGGTTGCAGCCTTCGCTGATCTTCAGATAAGCGTAATGCCGGGGCGTCAGCTTGATGCCGGCGATACCAAAAGAGTTAGCGAAAGAGTTGGGGACCAGATCGACAAACGGATCGTGCGGTTTAGGCAGATTCAGATGAACCGCATCCATCACTTCCTGGGTGGCATGCGGGCCGGTCACGGCAAGCACGCTCGGGTGCATCTGGCGCACCAGATTGCCGCCGTCCGCGCCTGCTTTCGCGCCCAGACAGCCTGTGACGATAACCCTGCCGTTTTCTGCCAATGCCTCGCCAATGGTGTCCAGACTTTCCTTCACCGCGTCATCAATAAAGCCGCAGGTGTTGACGATGACCAGGTCGGCGCCTTCAAAAGTCTTGGAGGTTTGATAACCCTCTGCGCTGAGCTGGGTCAGGATCAGTTCCGAATCGGTCAGCGCCTTGGGGCAACCGAGGCTGACAAAGCCAACGCGTGGCGCTGGTTTATGAATGACTGGATGGGTCGGGGAGATAACTTCGCTCATACCCTATTGTCTCAGAGGCCGGAAGTCAGGAAAGACTTCAGCGCTTGAGTCCAAGCGCAGCCAGCATCTGTTCGCTCTGCTTTTGCATTTGTTCCTGCATCTGCGTGAAGACACTCTTCGACTGCTCGACATAATTTCCCATCATGCCCTGCATCATCGGAGACTGTGCGCTCATGACTTGGGCCCACATCTCCGGGCTCAGACCCTTTGATTTTTCGGCCATCTTGAGCTGCAGATCCATGAAACTCTGTACGTTTTTTTCCAGATACAAGCCCATGAAGCTCTGCATTGCGTTGCCGTAAAACCGGATGATGTTAGCCAGCACAGCTTCGGTGAACATGGGCTCGCCACCACTTTCTTCCTCAAGAATGATCTGCAGCAAGATACTGCGCGTCAGGTCTTCATTGGACTTCGCATCGCGCACAACAAAGGTTGCAGTTTTCATGACCAGCTGCCGCACTTCAGCCAGGGTGATGTAGGTCGAAGTTTCCGTGTCATACAGACGGCGATTCGGATACTTTTTGATCACGCGAACAGCGTCAGTTTTTTCGGAAGTGGCGCGGGCGCTTTTGGTGACCGCAGCGATCCTCACTGTGGTGGCGCTCGGTGCTGAGGAAACGCCAGTTTCGTCGCTGGTAATTTTGCTTTTTGGCAAGGAAGGCTCCGATGAAAGACAGCGCCTGGCAGACTGCGGGGAAGTGCCTCACGGTTCACTGTGTTCTAGGAAAAGGGACGATACGCAATGACCTTGGTTTACCCTCAATTGTCAGTTCGAACCACACTGGGAAACGAGAAAACAAGAGACGGAACTGCGATGCAGTTTCAAGGAAATTGGTAGGCGCAATTGGACTCGAACCAACGACCCCCACCATGTCAAGGTGGTGCTCTAACCAGCTGAGCTATGCGCCTGAAAACTTATCGAGCGCAAATCATAACAGACAAGGTTTGCACCGGGCTTGAGCCAGCCCGACTCCGCCTTACCGTTCACCGCCGTCGCGCAGAGCGCACGCCGGGCACATCGGCGACTACCGCCAGCACTTGCGTCAACCGCCCGGACTGAGCAACTTCCACAGTGAACGTCATCCACGCGGTTCCTCCGCGCTTGTCTTTCACCGACTGGGTCTGCACGCCAATCACGTTCATTTTTTCCCTGGCGAATACCTCGGAAATATCGCGCAGCAAGCCTTGCCGGTCGGCGGCTTCCACGGCCACGTCTACTGGATAAACCGCATTGCTCGCGGCCTGCCCGCTGGCGGTTCTGGGTGCGTTCCACGCGACTTCGATGACGCGGTCGGGACTGCCTGCGGCCATGTTGCGAAAGTTGCTGCAGTCGCTGCGGTGAATGCCAACGCCCTTGCCCTTGGTGACAAAACCCAGAATCGAATCGGGCGGTGCCGGCTTGCAGCACTTGGCAAGCTGCGTCAACAGTGAGTCGATGCCCACCACCAGCACACTGCTTTTTGCGCCGCCGCCCGACTGGGCGCTGCGGTCACTTTGGCGGGCTTTCTTCGCAAATACTTCCGGATTGAGTTCTGGCGTCGGCTCCGGCGGCCTGAGCATGTTTTCTATCGTGCGCAGCGACAGCTCGTCTTTGCCCACCACTTCAAACAAATCATCGGCCGCCTTGAAGCCGAGCTGCGCGGCCAGGTCGTCGAGCTTCATCGCTGTCTTGCCTTCGCGCTGCAACAGTTTTTCAACCGCGTCACGTCCCCGCGCCACGGTTTGCTCCATCGCCAGCGCGTTAAACCAGGCACGCACTTTCGACTTGGCCCGGTGACTGACCAGAAAACCCAGTTCAGGGTTGAGCCAGTCGCGCGACGGCCCGCCCTCTTTGACGGTGATCACTTCAACCGTCTGCCCGTTCTGCAGCGGCGTGTTCAAAGGCACCATCGCTCCATCAAGCCGCGCGCCACGGCAGCGATGGCCCAGATTGGTATGAACGCTGTAGGCAAAGTCAACCGCCGTGGCACCCTGCGGCAATTCAACAATCGCGGCTTCCGGCGTCAGCACATAAATGCGGTCTTCAAACAATCCCTGTTTTGACTCGCGCGCGCGCTGTGACGCCGGCCCGGACAAGTCCCGCTCCCAGGCCAACAGCTGCCGCAGCACCGCAATCTTGGCGTCGTATTCGCTGCTGGCCGACACGCCGGCATAGCCCTTGGTGCCCGCCTCTTTGTAAGCCCAGTGCGCGGCCACGCCATGCTCGGCGTGGTCATGCATCGCTTGCGTGCGAATCTGGATTTCAACGGCCCTGCCCGCTTCATCACGTACCACGGTGTGCAGTGACTGGTAGCCGTTGGCCTTCGGCTTGGCGATGTAGTCGTCGAACTCACCAGCGATGGGTGAAAAGCGCGAATGCACAAACCCCAGCGCGGCATAGCAGCCCTTCACATCAGCAGCGATCACGCGCAGCGCCCGCACGTCAAACACCTGCTCGAAATCCAGCGACTTGCCGCGCATTTTTTTTACAATGCTGTAGATGTGCTTGGGTCGGCCACGCACCAGCGCCGCAATGCCGCTCTGGTTCAGTTCGCGCTCCAGCTGCAAGCGCAGCGCCTCCATGAATTCTTCGCGCTCGGCGCGCTTTTCGTCAAGCAGACGAGCGGTCTGCTGGTAGGTGGCAGGTTCAAGAAAACGGAACGCCAGGTCTTCCATTTCCCACTTGATCTGCCAGATACCCAGCCGGTTCGCCAGCGGCGCGAACACATGCAGCGATTCATGCGCCAGACTGGGCGCAGCCGGCGTTTTGGTCGCGGAATGAAAGCGCAGCGTTTGCAGACGCGAGGCCATCCGCAGCATCACAACGCGCAGGTCGCGTGAAAAAGCCAGCAGCATTTTTCGCACGTTTTCGGTCTGCGCGGCGGGGTCATCGAGCAACTGCGCGTGTACGCTTGCCGTACGCGCCTGGCGCTGCAGATTAACCAGCTTGGTGGTCTCCATCGCCAGCGCAGCAAAGTTGCTGCCGAAGGCCTTTGCAATCACCTCCTGCGGCCGCGCCAGATGCTGGCAGCAATACACCAGGTAAGACGCCGCCTGCATCGCCTCCGAACCGCCGATAGATCTCAAAATCGCAGCCACCGCATCGGCATGCGCCAGCGTGTTCTCGCCGTTTTCCAGCGTCTCAAAAGCAATCAGCGGCTCGGCAAAGGCGCGCGCCCGCGCCAGCGCATGCGGCTGGTCGGGCAAGCTGGCGGCGGTGGCCCTGACGATGGACGCGCGATCCCCAGCCGGGATGACCGGCACTGAGGGGGGCGATCCGGAACGATCAGACCCGGCGGCGAGAGTTTTCATGCGCAGAAAAAATCAGCCCAGCAGAAAACCGGTCACCGTCTCGACCTGATCCGGCGCGACGATGGTAGGCGCATGCCCGACACCCTCAAACTCCACCAGCCGGGCGCGCGGGCCGCGCTCGGTCATGGCGCGGGCAGTTTCCACGCTCAGCAAATCAGAGTGGGCACCGCGCAGTAGCAAGGTCTGGGCAGAAATCTGGTCGTACAGCTGCCACAAAATGGCCTCGCTCTGCCGCGTGGATTCTTCCGTCGCCAGCTTGAAAGGCCCGGCGATGGCCGGGTCGTAATGCAGGCGCAGAGGACTCCCAGCCTCGCCATTCACGGGCCTGAGCATGGGGCGCGACAATGCCAGCCATTGCTCCGGCGTGTGCGGCCCGAAGCCGCTGGATATCGCCAGCATCGCGTCGGCTGCGTTTTCAACGCTGTCAAAGTGCCCGGCCTGACCCAAATATTTGCCGATCCGCACAATCGCCTGCCATTCGATGGCTGGCCCGACGTCGTTAAGTACCAGTCGGCGCACCAGCGGCACGCCAGCGTCGGAGGGCCTGGACGCGGCACCGCCGCACACCACCATGCCAATCAGCCCGCCCATGCTGGTGCCAACCCAGTCCAGCGCCTCGATGGGGGCGTGCGCGTTTAGTTGCGCCAGCAGGGCCAGCATGTCGCCCGCATAGGCCGCTACCTGGTAGCACATAGGGTCTTTCAGCCATTCGCTTTCACCGCGGCCCACCACGTCAGGGCAGACGACGCGAATCGTGCGTTGCTGCTGGCTCGCGGCTTCACACAGCGCCTGCGCCAGCACATCAAAATCACGCCCTTGGCGCGACAACCCATGGACACACACCACCACATGGGCGCTTTGCGGGTCGCCCCACTGCCAATAGGCCATACGGTGGCCGCCCTCGGCATCAGGGCAGTGGACAAAATCAAGCTTTACATCGTTCATGGTTTTTTTTGCTCCGACACGAATGTTGGAGCGCCTTCAATATTGATCTGAAAAATTGGGCGAAAATCCTGGCGACGATCGTAGTTCATACGGCCTGGTGCATCGCCGCTACGGGCTAAAGCAAGCCAATGACATAAGCCGCAATCGCCAGCGAACTGGTCAGTCCCGGCGACTCAATGCCGAACAGATTGACCAGCCGGGGTACGCGGTGCACGGCAGGCCCCTGGATCAGAAAATCCCGTGCAGGCTCGCCGGGCGCCTGAATTTTCGGGCGAATGCCAGCGTAGTCGGGCACCAGCGCGCCGTCGGCCAGCGCGGGCCAGTATTTGCGCACCTCGGCATAAAACGCCGCGCTGCGCGACGCATCCACCACCAGGTCATCGGGCGATGTGACCCACTCGACATCCGGGCCAAAGCGGGCGCGGCCGCCCAGGTCCAGCGTGAGGTGAACGCCGAGGCCCGCAGCTTCGGGCACCGGATAAATCAGGCGACTGAACGGCGCCCGCTGCGACAGCGTGAAGTAGTTGCCCTTGCAGAAATGGCTGGGCGGCACCAGCGCAGGCGCGATGCCAGCAAAGCACCTCGCCAGGCCTTGCGCATGCGCGCCGGCGGCGTTGACCACGCATTTCGCTGCCAGCTCGGTGCCGTCATCTGCTACTAAAATAATAGCTGATTGCGCACATTCTGCCTGGGCTACAGCCGTATTTATTACCACAACTCCACCCGAACGCTCTAGATCACCCTGCAGCGCCAGCATGTAAGCATGGCTGTCGATGATGCCGGTTCCCGGCGAATGCAGGGCGGCCTCACAGGCCAGATGCGGCTCCAGCGCCATGGCCTCGTCGCGCGTCAGCAATACCAGGTCGTGTACGCCGTTGGCTACGGCTAGATGTCGCGTGGCTTCCAGCTGGGCGACCTGCGCTTCGGTGGTGGCCACAATCAGTTTGCCGCAGCGTTTGTATTCCACGCCGCGCTCGGCGCAATACGCGTAAAGCATGGTTTTGCCCTGCACGCACAGACGGGCCTTCAGTGAGCCCTGCGGGTAGTAAATGCCCGCGTGAATCACCTCGCTGTTGCGCGAACTCGCCCGCGTGCCGATGGCGCTTGCCGCTTCCAGCACCAGCACCTCACGGCCCTGCAGCGCCAGCGCGCGAGCCACCGCCAGTCCGACGACTCCGGCGCCAATCACAACGCAATCTATGGTTTCCATGGTCTGTAGTTTCGGTGAAAGCTGGACATAGCCTTCGCACCGGGAAGATTCGTCCTACAACCAGCTCCAACACCTTCTGACAGGCAGCAGCGCCCGAGGAACTTATCGTCATGCCGTGAGCAATAAATGCTGTTCAAGCCGGTCTCTATGCGGCATCGGCGCAGTCAACCCAACAAAGGATTCTCAAGTGAAACACTCCCGCCACTTCCTGTCCGCCATGGCACTTGCCTGTGCGTCTTTGGCAACCGCGACAGCTGCGCAGGCACAGACCACAAGCAACCGCTCGGGCTCGGGCTTTTCGTTCTACACGCCCGGCTCCAGCTACATCGGCTTGAACGCCGGGCAGTCTGATTATTCACTGGGCAACGGTACCGGATTGTTCTCGGGTGACGACAAGGACACTGCCTATGGCATCTACGCCGGCAGCTATTTCAACCCCTACCTCGGGCTTGAAGTGGGCTATACCGACTTTGGCAAAGCCAGGCGCGGTGGCGGTGAAAGCAAGGCGATGGGTTTCAATCTGAGCCTGATCGGCAAATACCCGCTGGGCGCGTCGATCAACCTGCTCGGCAAGCTGGGCACGACTTACGGCCGCACCGAAGTCTCGTCCTTGCCCGGTTCCGGCATCGGCTCCGGCAAAGAAACCGGCTTTGGCATCTCGTACGGTGTTGGCGCTGAATATCTGTTCACGCCGCAACTGTCAGCTGTTGCCCAGTACGACGAGCATCGCCTCGAATTTGCGGGCGCCGGACGTGACCGCATCGGCGCCGCCACGCTGGGCCTTCGTCTGCGTTTCTAATTTTCCTGGCGCTGAACGACGCCTTGAAAACCTTGCCCGTCATCGGTCAAACGGTGGCGGGCTTTTTTACGTCCCACTAATTTGCTACTATATTAATAGCTGCTTGCGCACATATTCATTGGGCTATCAGCTTTTTTACTGTCTGAGCGGACAAAGACCGCCGATACCAGTGCTAGGCCGCAGTCATGGGCAGCGCACGGTCCAGCTGCAAGTCGCTGCATTTCACCAGGGCAAAGCAACTGGCGGCGCCGTCGAAGTCCCACCGCTCGACCTGGCACCGCAAGCCCGGATCGCCGGCGGCGTAGCGAAGCAGATTGACCGAGTTGGGCGCCTCACGCCGCACCCGCGACGACAGCGCAGTCCCGGCCTGGACGCACCACATGCGCCTGCCGAGTCCCGCCACGCTGGCAGACAGTTCACAGACATAGGGCAGGTGAATATGCCCGCCCATCACCATGTCGGCACCCGCCGCAGCCCAGGCGCGCACGGCGGGCTCCCAGCCGTGCAGGCGGTCATGCGCGTCTGACGACCGCAGCACATGCACTGGCTGGTGTACCACCACCACCCGCAGCTGCTGGGGCGTGGCTTTCGCAAGCTGCGCGCAAACACGTTCAATTTGCGTGGCAGATATCTGTCCGTTCTTGTGCCGCCAGCGGCGCGTGGTTTTCACACCGAGCAGACAAAGCGACGCGGTCTGCAATTCGGGTTCAAGTTCCGGACCGAAGGCGTCCAGATAAGCCGCATACGGATTGAAAAGCCGGCCGAAAATATTGAACAGCGGTATGTCGTGGTTACCCGGCAAGGACAGCAGGCGAGGAATGGCCAGCCGGTCACAAAACTCGCGCGCGCGGCGAAACTGGTCTGCACTGGCGCGCTGCGTGATGTCGCCCGACAGCACCAGCACATCCGGCTTTTGCACATGCGCCAGCGCCAGCAGCGCGGCCATCACATGCGGCTGCTCGGTGCCGAAGTGCGTGTCTGAAATTTGCAGCAGCCGGGTCACGCGACCTCCGCGCGGTCTTGCGGTGCTGGCGCCAGCAGCAGCAACGGATCGGCAGCCACCTGAAAAACCAGCGGCGTCTTCATCCACGTCACTTCGCCGTCAGTCGCCACCTTCAAGCGTTTGCGGCTACGCGGCGACACGCTAAGGGTGCGAAAAGAAAAGCTGTCGATGTTGTCAGCCTCCCCCAAGCGCCCGAGCAAGCCACGCGCCAACAGTCCAAAAAGCGCCAGCGTGCCGATGGGCCGCAATGCGATTCCCGCAAGTTCGCCGCGATTGACTGCACCGGCATGGTTGTCGTCGATGCCGACCCGCGTCAGCTGCAAATGGTTGTTGCCCACAAAAAGCGTCGGGGTGCGCAGAAAAACGCGCTGCCCCGCCAGTTCAATTTCAAGCTTCAGTTGCCCGCGCGCCTTCAGCAATGTCGACAAACCCGAAAGAAACGCAACCAGGCGGCTGCGGCCCAATTGCTGCTTCCAGGCTTCGCGGTCTTCCAGCAACTGCGGGTACAACCCCAGACTGGCATTGACCAGAAAAATCTGTCCATTGACCTGGCCCACCTGCACTGGTGAAACACTGGCGCCCAGCAGCGCGGTGGCAGCCGCGCGCGTCTCCTGCGGAATGCCGTGGACACGCCCGAAATAATTAAAAGTACCCTGCGGCAGCACACCAAAGGGGCAGCCCGTACCGAGCACCGCGCTGGCCACGGCGTTGATGGTGCCGTCGCCGCCTGCAGCCACCACAACGCCGAGATGCTGGGCTGCCAGCCTGACGGCACGCTCACAGACTTCCTTGATCTGCGATGGATCTTCGATCTTCAAAAACTCGAACTTGCGTCCCGCGTTTTCAAACACGCCCGCCATGATCTGCCGCTCTTCGTCGGCGTCGCTATGACCGGAAGCGGCATTCATCACGATAAAAAAGGGGCCGGTGCGGGCTGCAGTTTCAGCCGCTTCCAAGGATGGGGTCATCGCGCCTAGCGTACGTGCTGGCAGCAAGTTGCCGTGTCAGCTGACGCCCCTTTTTGTGGGCCGCTTCAAGCCTCATTGCAGAGCATGCCCCAGGCCTACTTCATCTGCACCGAACCCGACACATTGACAAGCACCGTGCTTTTTCCGGCTTCCACCGATACCGCTGAATCGGCCATGGCGGAAGTCGCCCGCCCCGCCAGCTCGAAACGGCGCGGCGAAGGGCCCTGGTCGTTGGCGTTGATCGACACTTCCCGCAGCGTGTAGCCGCTAAACCCAAAGCCTTTGGCAATCTCGCCGGCCTTGGTTTTGAAGCGCTCGATGGCCAGCGTTTGCGCTTCGCCCTCGACTTTGGCCCGCTGCTCGCGGCTGAGCGCAAAACTGACGTTGGCAAGCAGGAGGGTTTGAATCTTTCCAGCGGTTGTCGTGATGCGCGTGAAATCCTTGCCCTCCAGCACCAGCTCGGTCGAGCCTTGCCAGCCGCTCAGCTTGCCGTCTTTGCCGTAGCGCGGGTTCAGGCTGAAATTGCCGGTGCGCACCTCCATCTGGCCGGGCGCGGCCGCCTGCTTGGCCTGCGCCAGCGCGGTGTCAAGCGCCTGTTTGAGCTGCGTCTGAACGGCAGCTGCATCCGCGCCGTCACGCGTGGTGCTCATCGAAACTGACAGCAGGTCCTGCTGCACCTCGACCGAGCCGACGGCCGAAAGCTGGGCCACGTTCTGCAAGCTCTCGCGTCCGCCGGGTTGTTGTGCAAATGATGCTCCAGCCCAGGTAATAATTGCGCAAGCAGCTATTAATTTAGTAGCGTATTGAGTTGCAAGTTGAGTGGTGCGAAGCAAGGTTGTCTTTCTGTGAAGGCGCATCAGGCCAAGGTTGAAACCGTCAAAAATTCTGGTCGAGAAGCTGGAATGAATTTGCACCATCAAACAAACCTTACAGGGCATTCGTTTGACTTCGTTGGACGCTTCAAATCGTTGCTGCAAACTTTGTAACACTGTGTCAAAGTGACTGAAAAATGAGACATCCAAACATTTAAGCCCGCAAAATGGCTCTGTTACAAATCACCAGACCACCATGACCCAAGCCCAAACCCCCCGCGCCGACAAGATTCTCATCCTTGACGATGATGCCCGCATTCGTGACCTGCTCCGGCGCTACCTGGCCCAGGAGGGCTTCGAAGTCATCCTGGCCGAGGACAGCAAGGCGCTGAACCGCATCATGCTGCGCGACGCCGTCGACCTGATCGTGCTCGACTTGATGATGCCGGGCGAAGACGGCTTGTCGATTTGTCGCCGCTTGCGCGCCGCCAATGACCGCACGCCCATCATCATGCTGACCGCCAAGGGCGAAGATGTGGACCGCATCGTCGGGCTGGAAGTCGGCGCTGACGATTACCTGGCCAAGCCCTTTAACCCGCGCGAACTGCTAGCCCGCATCCATGCGGTGCTGCGCCGCCGGCCAACGGCTGAAGTGCCGGGCGCGCCGTCGAGCGACCAGGAAGTGATTACCTTCGGGCCTTTTTCGTTCGACATGGGCCTGCGCACGCTGCACAAAAATGGTGACGAGTTGCCGCTCACCACCGGTGAGTTTGCGATGCTGAAAACGCTGGTGCGGCACCCGCGCCAGCCGCTGTCGCGCGAAAAACTGGCGCAGCTGGCCCGCGGCCGTGAATTCGAGCCCTTTGACCGCAGCCTGGACGTTCAGGTCTCAAGACTGCGCAAATTAATCGAAGTTGATGCGGCCGTGCCGCGCTACATCCAGACCGTATGGGGCATTGGCTATGTGTTTGTGCCGGATGGTACGAACTGATTGAGTCGGAAGTTCGACCCGACGCATCCCTGCCACTTTCGCCCGATGCAGCGCTTGCGCCGGGCTGCCCCGTATTGAGTTGAAAGCTTTGCTGCCTGTTTACGTATGGACTTCACCAGCCCGGCTCCGCTAGAGACCACCCCCGCGCCAATGGAAATGCGGCCGCGCCGGGGGGTCAGTCTGTTCTGGCGCACTTTTTTCTTCCTGGCCTTGCTGCTGTTCGGCTCCATCATTGCCTGGCTGCAGACTTTTCGCGCGCTGGAGTCCGAGCCGCGTGCAATACAAAGCGCCCAGCAGCTGGCCTCGCTGGTGAATCTCAGCCGGGCGGCGCTGCGTTATTCCGACTCGATTGCGCGCGTGTCGCTCATCAAGACGCTGGCCGACGAAGAGAGGGTGCGCATCACCCCGCGTGAACCCAAAGACAGGTTCGACAGCTACGAAAACGACGAGCTGGGGCAGCGCATCGCCCAGGAACTCAAGGCCAGGCTGGGCACCGGCACCGTCGTGGCCAGCAGCGTTAATGGCGTCAAAGGCCTGTGGGTGGGCTTCGCCATTGATGGCGACGCCTATTGGCTGCTGACCGATCCGGCCAAGGTCGGGCCTTCGCGCAACAGCACCTGGATCATCTGGCTCATCACGGCCGGCGCGCTGTCGCTGGCAGGCGCTGCTTTTATTGCACGGCTGATCAATCGGCCCCTGAAGCAGCTGTCGTTTGCGGCCAGCCGCATGCGCGATGGCGATTTTGACGCCAGCTTGCTCGACGAAAAAGTAGCCACCAGTGAGATTCGCGAGGTCAATATCGGCTTTAACCGCATGGCCGAACAGTTGTCGAAAATCGAAGCCGACCGGGTCATCATGCTGGCCGGTATTTCGCACGACCTGCGCACGCCGCTGGCCCGGCTGCGCCTGGAAACCGAGATGAGCGTGGCCGACCCCGATGCGCGCAACCACATGGCGGCTGACATCAGCCAGCTCGACTCCATCATTGACAAGTTTCTGGACTACGCCCGGCCAGAACCGGCGCACCTGGAGAGCGTGTCACTCAATGCGGTGATTGCTTCTTCGGTGTATGCCATTGCTGACTACGACGATATGCGCGTCACGGTAGATGTTGCCGAGCACATCAGCGTGCTCGCCGACGAAGTGGAATTGCTGCGGGTCATCTCCAATCTGCTGGAGAATGCGCGTCGCTACGGCAAGTCGGCGGAAACCGGTATCGCGATTGTCGAGATCGCCGCCAAAACCCGTGACCAGTGGGTGCTGATCAAGGTACGCGACCACGGTCAGGGCGTGGCGCCCGAAGCGTTGTCAAAGCTGACCAAACCTTTTTTTCGCGGCGACGCAGCACGCACCGCCGCCACCGGGGCAGGCCTGGGCCTGGCGATTGTCGAAAAAACCGTTGAGCGCATGGGCGGTGTGTTTGGCCTGGCAAACACGGCGTCGGGCGGTCTGGCGGCGCATATCAAACTGCGTCGGGGCTGACAGCCTTCTGCAAGAACAGACCGCGCGGTTCTGCGGCTTGTATTTGAACATTTACCAGTCGAAAAGCCCTCTAGCCCCCGTAATACGTGCGCAAGCAGATATTGATTTAATAGCGTCTGCAGTGCGCATGCAGCCCTGCCGCAATGCACTTTCAAACCAGCAGCACGACGGCCTGCGCTTCCATACTCAGGCCCTGCCCGACCGGCCCAAGTTTTTCTGCCGTCTTGGCCTTCACATTCACCTGGCTGACCTCAATGCCGAGCGCGCCGGCGATTCGCACGCGCATGGCGGGGATATGCGGTGCCAGTTTGGGCACTTCAGCGATGACGGTGCTGTCGATGTTGCCGATGCGGTGACCGCGCGCGGCCAGCAGTCGGCCGGTCTCTGTCAGCAGCAGTACCGAGTCCGCGCCTTTGAACTGCGCATTCGTGTCGGGGAAATGCGTTCCGATGTCGCCCAGGCCCGCCGCGCCCAGCAATGCGTCAATGATGGCGTGCAGCAGCACATCAGCATCCGAATGCCCGAGCAGGCCCACGGGGTGATCGATTTCAACGCCGCCAATGATGAGTTTTCGGCCCGGCACCAGCGCGTGGGTGTCCCAGCCCTGGCCGATGCGGGGAATGGAAACGGGTAGTGTGGTGGCAGCATTCATTGACGAAATTTTCTTCCCGCGTGATTTGCCCGTTAAGGCGCTATCTGTCTATTCAACCGATCCCGTCGCCCCAGCAAAATGGCTTCAGCCAACCAGAAATCTTCCGCATAGGTGACCTTGAAATTCTCCGCGCTGCCAGCCACCAGTTTCGGCCGCAGGCCTATCGCTTCCATGGCACTCGATTCGTCGGTGATGCCGGCTTCCGCCCCGTGCGGCGCCTCCGCCAGCGCTGCAGCGAGGGCGCCGAGGCGAAACATCTGGGGTGTCTGCGCCAGCCACTTGTCGGCGCGTTCAACCGTATCGGCGACACGTCCGTCTACCTCGCGCTTCAGGGTATCCGGCAGCTTCAGTGCCAGCAAACCGCCGACCGCATCGCCGGCACAGGCGTCAATCAGCAGGTCAATCTGCGCCGGGCTGATCAGGCAGCGCGCTGCGTCATGCACCAGCACCCAGTCGTTATCCATCGCGCCCGCCAGCCGAAGCGCTTGCAGGCCATTGAGCACACTGCCGGCGCGGCTGGCACCGCCGCAATCGGCCACTTCAAACGCCTGGTCTGAAGCTGGCTCGCCAAAAAAACAGTCGCCGGGCGCCACCACCACCAGCGTTTTGTCAAGCCGCCTGACAGCAGCAAACGCCGCCAGCGTGTGCAACACCAGCGCCTGGCCCGCAATCAGCTGGTATTGCTTGGCCAGCGGCGTGCCAGCGCGGCTGCCTTGGCCAGCGCAGGGAATCAAGGCAAAAAACCGGGCGTCAGAGGAAGTGGAATTTCGGGAATCTGCGCGCGCGGTCGTCATGGTTTCATCATAGATTCTAAAATCAGCGTTTTGATCATCAGCCACACCCTACTCCGCATGGTTTGGGGTGTTTGGCTTTTTCTGCGGTTTTTATGCGCCCGGCCCGCACCGTCTCATACGGCACTAATTCTTTAATGCAACTCCCTTCACTTGTTTCCGGCAAACGCTACACCCTGCCCCAGCCGCCCGGCTCTGCTGATGCCTTGCTACTGGCGCGTCTGGCCAGCCGGGAGAAATCTGCCGGCACGCTGACGGCCATCATCACGTCAGACGCCACCACGGCCCAGCGGCTGATGGACGAGATTGCGTTTTTTACGCCTGATCTGCGCTGTGCGCTTTTCCCCGACTGGGAAACGCTGCCCTACGACACCTTTTCGCCACACCAGGATTTGATCAGCGAGCGCTTGGCCACACTCTGGCGCATCCAGCAGCGCGACAAGGAAACTGGCGCCGACGTGGTGATTATTCCCAGCACCACGGCGCTGTACCGGCTGGCACCACCAAGCTTTCTGGCCGGCTACACGTTTGAGTTCAAGGTGAAGCAAAAGCTCAATGAAGCGCGGCTGAAGGCGCAGCTCACGCTGGCCGGCTACAGCCATGTGATGCAGGTCGTCAGCCCCGGCGAATACGCGGTGCGCGGCGGGCTGATCGATTTGTTCCCGATGGGCTCGCTGGTGCCCTTTCGCGTTGATCTGTTCGACGATGAAATCGACAGCATTCGCACCTTCGACCCGGACAGCCAGCGAAGCCTGTACCCTGTGCCGGAAGTGCGGCTGCTGCCGGGCCGCGAGTTCCCGATGGACGATGACGCGCGGGGCCGCTTCAGAAGTCGCTGGCGCGAGCTGCTGGAAGGCGACCCGACCAAAAGCCGCATCTACAAAGACATCGGCAACGGCGTGGCGACGGCGGGCATCGAGTACTACCTGCCGCTGTTTTTTGAAGACACTGCGACGGTGTTCGACTATCTGGGCAATGACGCGACGGTCGTGCTGCATGGCGACCTGGAGCCGGCCTTCCAGCGCTTCTGGCAAGACACCAAAGACCGTTACCGGCTGGTGCGCGATGCCCCCGATCGGCCTGCGCTGCCGCCGGAGTCGCTGTTTTTGACTGCAGAGCAGTTTTATGCGCGGGCCAATGGATATGCGCAGCTGGCAATCCGCAGCAGCGTGGAAGATGTAGCGGACAACGCGTATTTCCAGAAGCTGGAAGACATGGCCGTACTGCGCGGCGCCGAAGACCCGCTGGCCCGCTTCAAGGCGCACACGCGTAACACGGCGCACCGGGTTCTGATACTCGCTGAAAGCGACGGCCGGCGTGAAAGCCTGCTCGACTTTTTGCGCGCCAGCGGCGTTAGCGCACCGGCCTTCGATTCGCTGGAGGATTTTCAGACCAGCGACGAGAAGCTCGGCATCGCCACCGCAGCACTCAACACTGGCTTCAGCTGGCTAAACGATGGTGATGAAGGTCTTGATTTCATCACCGAAACCGAGCTGTTCGCGGCCGGCGTCACCACCCGCAGACGCAACAAAAAGCAGGAGCGAGTCAGCGATGTTGAAGCGCTGATCAAGGATTTATCGGAGCTCAATGTGGGCGACCCGGTGGTGCACAGCGCACACGGTATTGGCCGCTACAAGGGCCTGATCAACATGGACATGGGCCAGGGGCCGAGTGAGTTTTTGCATTTGCAGTACGCCGACGACGCCACGCTGTACGTGCCCGTCAGCCAGCTGCACCAGATCAGCCGTTACACCGGCGTCAGTGCCGACGAAGCACCGCTGCACCGCCTGGGCAGCGGCCAGTGGGACAAAGCCAAGCGCAAAGCCGCCGAGCAGGTGCGCGACTCAGCGGCCGAGCTGCTCAACATTTATGCCCGCCGTGCATTGCGCGAAGGCCACGCTTTTCGCTATTCGCCCAACGACTACGAAACATTTGCCAATGATTTTGGTTTTGACGAAACC
>JANLYY010000044.1:0-36729 GCA_031365885.1 Polaromonas sp.
GCAGGCTTGCATGGCGTGCTTGTAGAACCAGAAATAATTGTGCCCAACGCAGCCCGCGTCGATCAGCACCTGCCCCTGAGACAGCGACGCCTGCGCCATATCCGCGTCTTGTAATACCAGCGCGCGCGAGGCGCAAATCCACGGACCGATGAAGCGCAACACATTGGCCGACTGCGCCAGCGCCCAGGCTTCGTCAATGGCAAGCATGGCCCCGGCACGGTCGCCATCGGCCAGCCGGATGCGCGCCACGCTTTCCAGCAAAAACGCCTGAAAACGTGGTGCGCCCAGTTCGCGTGCTACTTCCAGCCCCAGCGTGACTTGCTCTTCGGCTTTGCGGGTCTGTGCCTGCAACAGGTAGATCCATCCGGCCGTCAGGCGCGAGACGATCTGCGCCCGCTGGTGGCCCACGCGCCGACCCAGTTCAGCCGATTGCAGCGCGTCCTCAAGGGCGGCGTCCAGCTCGTTCATGTACATGCGCACGGTGGCCACCATGAAGCCGTTGGCAGCCTCGATTCGGCCGAAGCCCCTGGCGCGGCACAGCTTCATGCAGCGCTCGAAATAGCCCTGCGCCGTCTGCATGTGGCTGCGCGCGTAGTGGGCATCGCCCAGGCCGCTGAGCGCACGCGCTTCGTCGATAACCGAATCGCCCTGTTGCGCCCACTCCAGCGCCTTGCCGTGCTGGGCCAGGCAAGCCTCCAGCTCACCGCGCGGAAAGTGCAGATTGCCGCGCAGGTAATGCAACTCGCTGAGGTCGGTTGCCACCCCGCTTTGCAAAGCCAGCGGCTCTGCCCGGTCCAGTGCGTTGAAAGCGCCATCAAGATCATCCGTCAGGCGCATGCCCATCGCCAGACCCAGCCAGGCCCGGCCCTGCTGAGCGGCGTCAGGGGCTTCATCGAGCGCAAGCTGATAGGACCGCATCGATTCCCCAACCAAACCCTGGTCGTGCAGTGTGCAGCCGAGCAACAGCCGCAGCGCGGCGCGGTCTGACGGCAGATCAGCCAGATCAATGCCGCGAAGCAGCAAATCACGCGCGCGGTCAAAGTGAAAAAGATCAAGCTGCCCTGCCGCTGCGTCCAGGTAGGCACGCGGCGCTTCGGGTGCTCTAGCACGGTCCAGGTGCTGGGCACACAAAATCAGATCGATGGGTCGGTAGTAGGCAGCCGCCTCGCGGTGCATCGCCCGCGCGGCGCTGTGCAATAGCGAGCCATAGGCGCTTTCCTGCACCAGCGCGTGGGCAAAAATCCAGTCCACACCGTGACGCTTGATGATGTTGGCAAGAACCAGCGAATCCGGGTCATAGCCCAGGTTGGGCAAGAGCTGGCGCAGCAGGCCCAGCCCGAAACGCTGGCCGATCACGGAAGCGCACTGCGCCGCATGGCGATCAAGCGCAGGCAAACGGTCGAGTCGGGCCAGCACCACGTTGTTGATGGACCCCGGCACAGTGGTCTTGCCGGTTTCAGCCGCATGGCGCAGCAACTGTTCCAGGAAAAGCGGGTTGCCGTCGGCCTGAGCGATGCTCGACTCAATGGCTTGTTGGTGATCAGCATTGAATTCAAGCGCAATCTGGCGCGCCGCAGCAACCGAAATCGGTCCGACTTCCAGCAGCTGTGCTGAAGCCGGTGCCTCAGGCCGCTCGAAACAAGCACGCAGCGGGTCGCCGACCACACGGGTCGCGGTGGCCACCAGCACCGGCTCGGTGCGCGCCAGCCCGCACAGCGCGACCAGTTGTTCAAGCTCGGACGCCGGCATCCAGTGGATGTCCTCGACGCTCAGCAGCAACGGGCAATGCCTGGCTGCTTCAGTCACCAGTTTGAGTACGAACGCCTGCAGCGCAACCCGCCGCGCGCGGGGCTCCAGTGCATCAAGCACAGCCCGGTCTGCCGCAATTTGCGGCAACTGCAAGACATCAGCGGCGAACGGGGTGTCTTCGGCATACAGCAGACCGCTGACCACAGCCTGGGTCAGCGCCTCACGGCGCGCTGCAACGCCGCCGCCCGGCTGCAAGCCCAGCAGTGACGCGACCAATGCCGACATGCCCGAAAGCGTCTGCTCAAGTCCGAAATCGAGGTAGGCGCAGCCATGCGTGGCGAGCCCGGCAGCCTGGGCCAGCGTCTGCAGCTCTTCCAGCAAGCGGCTCTTGCCAATGCCAGGTTCGCCGCGAAAATGAATCCACTGGCCACTACTGGATTTTTCCCGCCCCTCCAGCCCGCCTGACCAGCCCTGCGCGCACTGAACGACGGCACCGCGCATGATTTGCATCTCGCAGTCCCGCCCGCGCAGGCGGCTTTGCACGCCCTGCGCTGCATCAAGCAGGCCGCCAACCCGGTACAGCCTGACATTGCGGGCAATGCCTTTGAGCGGCTGCTCGCCACAAAATTCTGCCTGCAAGCGTGGCCCGCAAGCGGAATGCAGCGTGTCGCTGACAACAATAGTGCCGGCACCAGCCTGGCCCTGCACCCGCGCCGCCAGATTGACTGCTTCGCCGACCACGGCCAGCCCCTCGGGATGCCCAGACTCCCCCTGAGTGAACATGACCTGGCCAAAGCCGATACCTATAGAGGCCTCAAGCGCGCGACCAAATTGCAGACTGAGCGCAGGCAGCACCTCGGACTGAATGGCCAGCGCGGCACGAACCGAGCGCAGCGCATCGTCGCCATGGGCCACAGGCGCACCAAAAACCGCCATCACTGAATCGCCGATGTAGCGCTCGATGACGCCGCCGAAGGCGTGCACCACGGCATCGACGCGCCGCGTGTAGCTGCGGATGATGGTGTGCAGGTCTTCAGCATCTATTTCCGTCGAAAGCCCGGTAAAGTTGGTCAGGTCGGCGAACAGGATGGCAACATCGCGGCGCTCTCCCATGGGCCGATCAGGTGAGGCCATTGCAACAGCTGGTGAATCCGGCGGAACTGCGGGGCTGTGGGCCGATACCCCGTCAACGTGCAGCGCCGCGCCGCAAGCGCTACAAAACCGCTGGGCCGGTTGGTGTGGAGCCTGGCAGGCGGCGCAGATCATCAAATGACGGCCCGTGTCTTTATTGATTGAGAAACAGGCAGTCAGCGCGGCTGAAGCGCCCGCACGATGTGCGGCGGCGCCGCACCAGCCAGGCCGGGCGTCGAAAACAGCGCGCCGCTGCCCGCCGCCCGAGCCACCGCCTGCGACTGCTGCCAGCACTCCTCATGCAGACCCGAGCCGTAACTCCAGCCACCAGTGAAGTACAGCCCGTTTCGGCCCTGGTGCGCGTCCAGCCGGGCTTGCGCGTCCATGCCGGACAGGTCAAGCACGTTGTGCGGAAAATCCCATTTGATGGCTTCGTGCGTGTTGGCATCCCACAGCATGTAGCGCGTCTGGGTACGCCCGGCGATCTCGTCGTCAAGAATCGCTTTCACTTCATCACGCGGATTGAGCGAGATCAGAATTTGCGGCCCGCCATACACGTCGTACTTGCCGCTCTGGGTGTCGTTCTGGTGCTTGTTGCACAGGTAAGTCATCGAATACGGATGCGGCTGCCCCACCGGCCCGTCTTCAGCATGCACCGTGACGTTATAGCTGCGCCACAGGTTCACGTCGGGCGGCAAGATACCGGTGTAGGTATGCGCATAGGCCGTGCTGGGCGCATAACGAATGTGCTGCAGCACGTCTTGCTGCACCGGCCGAATCACCGGCGCGTTCTGCATCAGGCCGGCAATCGCGTCGGCATGGCAGGCGAAGATCACGGTGTCAAACGACTCCTGCACCGCCGCGCTGCCGCCCTGCAGGCCGGTCACGGTGTACTGGCCCGACGGCTCGGCGCTGATCTGCACCTTGGCCCCCATCACGATGCGCCGCCCCAGGTATTGCGCCAGCCGCCTGAGCCAGTTTTGCGCCCCGCCGTGGAAGTACATGCGCAGCGGGCCGTAGGGCGTGCCAAAGCCTTCCTGCAGGATGTAGTAGTGCATCACCGCCTTGAAGGGCATGTCCTGGGCGCGCCGCGTCGGGTCCATGAAGTACATGGCATTGACGCGAGGAAAGATGCACAGGCTGCCGAAGTCTTCGGAATACGGCGGCGACGCGACGCGGCTCAAATACTCGCCAATCGAGACGCGGGTGGTCGGATCTTTCAAATAGTCCTGCGCCGCTTCTTGCTGAAAACGCGCGTATTCGGCCGCCAGCGCGGGCGGCATCGGCCGGTGGTAGTCCAGCCCGCCAATGGTGTAGGCGAACGAGCCGTCGGGGCTGTGAAAACAGGCACTGTCTTCGAGCAGGCTATAGCCAATACCGACTTCGTCCATCGCCTCGACCACGTCGGCGTAGGCACGGGTGTTGAAGTCATTGACGCCCAGGTCGCAAAAGCGATATTGGTCGCCGACAGCGACCCAGCGCGACTGGCAGTTACCGCCGATCTTGTCACCTTTGTCGTACAAAACGACGCGGCCCGGATAGTCACGCAGGCCCCAGGCTGCGGCCAGCCCCGACACCCCGGCGCCAATGATTGCAATGCTTTTGTCCATGCTCGTCGTCCTGCCTTTTTTATTTTTTTTTGACTCAATCGCCTCGCGCAAGCGAGTAGTCTGCCCCGTGTTGCACAAGGGCTTCAGGTATTTTTGGAGATCGTGATGCTCGGAAATTTGGCTGAAAAATCTTTCGCCTTGGCAGCCACCGTGATCGCAACCTGGCGCGCCACGGCCTTGTAAATGCCGGCCACCTCGCCATCAGGGTCGGCCACCACGGTTGGGCGTCCGTTGTCTGCCTGCAGCCGGATCTGCATGTCCAGCGGCAAGGCACCCAGGTAATCCATCTTGTAGTCGGCGGCCATTTTCTTGCCGCCGTCTTCGCCAAAAATATGCTCGGTGTGGCCGCACTTCGAGCACACATGTACCGCCATGTTTTCAACAATGCCGAGGATCGGCACGCCGACTTTCTCGAACATCTTGATGCCTTTTTTCGCGTCCAGCAGCGCGATGTCCTGCGGCGTAGTCACAATCACCGCGCCGGTCATCGGCACCCGCTGGCTCAGCGTCAGCTGGATGTCGCCGGTGCCGGGTGGCATGTCAACGATCAGGTAGTCCAGGTCGCGCCAATTGGTCTGACGCAGCAACTGCTCCAGCGCCTGCGTTGCCATCGGGCCGCGCCAGATCATCGCTTCATCCTGCGCCACCAGAAAACCGATTGACATCACCTGCACGCCGTAATTTTCCATCGGCTCCATGTTCTTGCCATCGACGCTCTCAGGCCGGCCTTCGATGCCCATCATCATCGGCTGGCTGGGGCCGTAGATATCGGCATCGAGCAAGCCAACACTGGCGCCCTCAGCGGCCAGGGCCAGCGCCAGATTCACGGCGGTAGTGCTTTTGCCCACGCCGCCCTTGCCCGACGCTACGGCGATGATGTTTTTCACATTGGGCAGCAGTTGCACACCGCGCTGCACGCTGTGGCTGGCGATCTTGAAGCTGACGTTGACGGATACATTGCCCACCCCGCTGACGGCCTTGGTCGCGGCAATCAGCGTTTTGCGCAGGCCGGCGATCTGGCTTTTTGCCGGGTAACCCAGCTCGACGTCGAACGACACATCTGCGCCGCTGATCTGCAGGTTTTTAAGCGCTTTGGTGCTGACGAAATCCTTGCCGGTATTCGGGTCGGTGACGGCCATGAGGGCGTCGAGTATCTGTGGTTGCGTAGGCATGCGTGAAATTTCCTAATAACTTCCTCTAGTGTAGTCAGCCCCCTAAAATGGTTGGCTCACCCCAGAAAAAGCACTACCGATGTCCCGCAAGCTATTCGTCACCACCGCCCTGCCGTACGCCAACGGCAATTTCCACATCGGCCACATCATGGAATACATCCAGGCCGACATCTGGGTGCGGTTCCAGCGCATGCAGGGCCACGATGTGAACTTTGTCGGCGCTGACGACGCCCACGGCGCGCCCATCATGATCGCCGCAGAAAAAGCCGGCAAGACGCCGCAGCAGTTCGTGGCTGACATTGCCGCCGGGCGCAAACCGTATCTGGATGGTTTTCACATCAGTTTCGACAACTGGAGTTCCACCGACTCGCCCGAGAACCACGACCTCGCGCAGCAAATCTACCTGGATCTGAAAAAGGCGGGTTTGATTGAGACGAAAACGATTGAGCAGTTCTTCGACCCCGAGAAGAACATGTTTTTGCCCGACCGCTACATCAAGGGCCAGTGCCCCAAGTGCGGCGCCAAAGACCAGTACGGCGACAACTGCGAAGTCTGCGGCGCGGTGTATGCGCCCACCGATCTGGTCAATCCGTATTCAGCCTTGTCGGGTGCGACGCCGATTCTTAAAAATTCGGAGCACTTTTTTTTCAAACTGTCCGACCCGCGCTGCGTCGATTTTTTGCAGGCCTGGACGCAGGATGGCAAGCTGCAACCTGAGGTGGCCAACAAGGTCAAGGAATGGTTTTCAGTCCGCACCAACGCCGACGGCACGACCAGCGAAGGCCTGGGTGACTGGGACATTTCACGCGATGCGCCCTACTTCGGCATCGAGATTCCCGATGCTCCCGGCAAGTATTTTTACGTCTGGTTGGACGCGCCCGTTGGTTACCTGGCATCACTGAAAAATCTGCTCGACCGGCGCTGCATCGAAGCCGGTGAAGACGGTCTGTCGTACACCGAATACATGGCCGACCCGGCGCTGGAGCAGGTTCACTTCATCGGCAAAGACATCGTTACCTTTCACACGCTGTTCTGGCCCGCGATGCTGCATTTCAGCGGCCGCAAGACGCCCGACAACATTTTTGTCCACGGCTTTTTGACGGTGAACAACGGCGAAAAGATGAGCAAGAGCCGCGGCACCGGCCTGGACCCGTTGAAGTACCTGAGCCTTGGTATGAATCCGGAATGGCTGCGGTATTACCTGGCTGCGAAGCTCAATGCGAAGAATGAGGATATTGACTTCAATGCCAGTGATTTTTTGGCGCGGGTGAATTCCGATTTGATTGGCAAGTACGTCAATATCGCGAGTCGGGCGGCGGGGTTCATTGCAAAACGATTCGACGGGAAAATGGGTCTCATTAAAGGCGACTCCAAACATTTACTGGAAAAGCTTATTAGCGAAGCTTCGAGCATTTCCGATTTGTATGACGCCAGAGAATTTGCAAAAGCCTTCAAAGAGATCATGTTCTTGGCTGACCAAATTAATGCTTACGTGGACGCAAACAAGCCGTGGGACTTGGCGAAGCACCCCGATCAACGCGAAAAGTTGCACGAGGTTTGCTCCACCTGCCTCGAAACATTTCGGCTGCTCACCCTTTACCTAAAACCAGTATTGCCCGCTCTCGCAAGAGACGTAGAAGCGTTTCTGCGAATAGAGCCACTTCAATGGACGGATCAGTTGAAATCACTCCGACCTGGCCACCAAATCGGCGACTACAAGCACCTAATGCAACGCGTCACCCCAGAGCAACTTGATGCATTGTTTGAGCCCCCAGCCCAGGCAGAGCCTGCGCAAGCAGCTACTAAATTAATAGCAAATTCGGGGACGCCCTCACCCCAGCCCACTCCCGCAAGCGGGAGAGGGAGCGATCAGGGGGGCGAAGCTATCGCCCCCACCATTACGATTGACGACTTCGCCAAGATCGACTTGCGCATCGCCAAAATCGTCAACTGCGAAACCGTTGAAGGCTCCGTCAAGCTGCTGCGATTGACGCTGGACGTGGGCGAAGCGCAAACCCGCAACGTCTTCAGCGGCATCGCCAGTGCTTACCTACCTGAAGACCTGATCGGCAAGCACACCGTGATGGTTGCCAACCTCGCGCCGCGAAAAATGAAGTTCGGCATCAGCGACGGCATGGTGCTGGCTGCCAGCCATGGTGACGAAAAAGCCCAGCCCGGCATTTACGTGCTGGAGCCTGGGCCCGGCGCGGTGCCGGGCATGCGCGTCCGCTAAAAAACCTCAAGCGCCTGCCCGCTACCTGGCGCCGGGACCGGGCGTGCTGGAGCCGTTGCGCGATGCCATCGTGCTGCGCGGCGCTTGAGCTTCGTGGACAAAAAATCAGGCGGGATGGGCTTGCAGTCGCGGCCTGACCTCAATGGCATCTGCTATTAAAAACAGAGCTTCTTGCGCACGTATTACGGGGGCTGCAGGCCTATTTGATGCATGAATACAATCAAAATCAGCCGCCAGCGGCCTAAACCTTATCGCTGCCCACCCATCGGGTTCACCAGCGCTTCCTCAGCCGAGCCGGTGCTGACGACACGCAGATCGGCATCAAACACGGTTGTAAAAATAAACGGCACGGTGGGCGAGCCGAGATAGCGCCAGTCGTATTCGGTTTGCTGCTTGAGCGCATACGGCGTAATTTTCATCGGCTTGCCGAGCAGCTTTCTGACCTGCTCGACGCTCATGCCCGGCAGCACCAGCTTGAAGTTTTGCGGGCTCAAGACCTGGCGCAACGAGCTCATCTTGCCGTCAGCGCCGATGGTGATCATGTAGTTGACGTTGCCGGCCGGCTGGCGGTTGTATTCGAAAGTGCGGGGGCCGGGCGCGGCTACCACGCCCAGCGTGGCGCGTGGCAGTGGCGTGCTAGCCATGTCGGCTGCGTCCCAGATTTTTTCGGGCTCGCCAAAGCGCGTGCGCACGTCGGCTTCTGTCGCCACGCCTTCTTCGAGCTCGCTGATGCGTTGCTGGTCACAGCCGCCCAGACCGAGAGCAAATGACAGCAGACCCATGGCAGTGATGATCCTGGTTATGGTTGAAAAAGATCTCATGGCAGTCCCCCCGTTAAAATCTGGCCACTATACGTTTTCAAAGCTGCTCCACACCATGTCCTTTTTTCGCCGCCCCGACTACACCTCTGAAGCCACGCAGTTTATCGAGCAGCTGAAAGCCAACAAGCCGACGCTGGAAGCCGAACAACGCGCTGGCCGCGCCCTGCTGTGGGACAAAAACCCGAACCGCGCCGACCAGGCCGACTACCTCGACGGCAAGGTGCCGCAGCAAAGCTATGTGTACGGCACCAGCGGCCATCCGAACAGCCAGTAGTCATGGAATTGAGGATCAAATCGGCCTGCAGACCCCGTATTACGTGCGCAAGCATCTATAATTTTAATAGCAAGTAATTTTGCAACTGCTGCCCGTCCGCGCGTCATGAATCTGCCTCCCATCCCGGCTTCGCTGCAGGCGCTCGCGCTGTCAGCCGGCGCCGGTCCCGCTGACGCCTTGCCCTACATGCCCGCCGTCATCGACCAGGTCGCTCTCGCCCGTCTGTACGGCGAGCCGCTGTTTGCGATGCCGCACGACTTGTACATTCCGCCGGATGCGCTGCAGGTATTCCTGGAGGCCTTTGAAGGCCCGCTGGACTTGCTGCTGTACCTCATCCGCAAGCAGAACTTCAATATTCTTGACATTCCGATGGCGGCCGTCACGCGGCAGTATCTGGTCTATGTCGATGAGATTCGCGCCACCAATCTGGAGCTGGCGGCCGAATATCTGCTGATGGCGGCGATGCTGATCGAGATCAAGTCGCGTATGTTGCTGCCGCCGAAAAAAGTCGCCGCCGGGCAAGAGCCTGAAGACCCGCGCGCCGAGCTGGTGCGCCGCCTGCTCGAATACGAGCAGATCAAGCTGGCCGCGCACAAGCTCAATGGAGTGCCGCAGTTCGGCCGCGATTTTCTCCGCGCGCAGGTGCTGGTCGAGCAATCGCTGCAGCCGCGCTTTCCCGACGTGAATGTGGTCGATCTGCAGGACGCCTGGCGTGACATCGTCAAGCGCGCTCGGCTGATCACGCACCACGTCATCTCGCGCGAAGAGCTGTCGGTGCGCGAGCACATGAGCATCGTGCTGCGCCGCCTGCAGGGCCGCAAGTTTCTGGAATTTGCCGATTTGTTCGAGGCCGCGCGCGGCGTTCCGGTGCTGGTGGTGACGTTCATCGCCATGCTCGAACTCGCCAAGGAAGGCCTGCTGGAAGTGACACAGGCCGAGGCCTTCGCACCGATCTACGTACGGCTGGCGTATACGACATGACCCCCACATTCGCGCACTTCGTGTCGCTCTCTGCCCCCCAAGGGGGCGGGCCTTGCTTGGGGCGGCCCGGCGCGGCGGCCGCGTTTTACTTTGGCGTGACTCATGGCTTTTGATGAGAACGACCAACTGACCTTCGACGTCCTGATCGTCGGCAGCGGCCTGGCCGGACTGACCGCCGCGCTGCAGCTGGCGCCCACCCACCGCGTGGCGATTCTCACCAAGCGCGGCATGAACGATGGCTCCAGCGGCTGGGCGCAAGGCGGCATTGCAGCGGTCATGGCTGAGGGCGACAGCTTCGAGTCGCATGTCGATGACACGCTGGTCGCCGGTGCCGGCCTGTCTGACCGGGCCGCGACCCGGTTTGTGGTCGAACACGCGCCGCAAACCATTGCCTGGCTGCAGGCCCTGGGCGTGCCGTTTTCCCAGGAAGATGGTCAGTTGCACCTGACCCGCGAGGGCGGCCACAGCGCGCGGCGCATTGTGCATGTGACCGATGCCACCGGCGCGGCGGTGCAGCGTACGCTGATTGAGCACATACGCCGCACCCCGAACATCAGCCTGTTTGAAAACCACACGCTGGTAGATTTGATCACCAGCACCGCCGCATCGTCACAAGCGTCTGGTCGCTGCCTGGGCCTGTATGCGCTGGATGAAGCCACCGATGAAGTGCTGACCTTCAGCGCGCCGCACACCATCCTGGCCACCGGCGGCGCGGGCAAGGTTTACCTCTACACTACCAACCCTGACACCGCCACCGGCGACGGCATTGCCGCTGCCTGGCGCATCGGCTGCCGCGTGGCGAATATGGAATTCATCCAGTTCCATCCGACCTGCCTCTACCACCCGCACGCCAAGTCGTTTTTGATCACCGAAGCCGTGCGCGGCGAAGGCGGGCGCCTTCTGTTGCCGGCATCGGCGGGCGGCACCCGCTTCATGCCTGCGCACGATGCACGCGCCGAGCTGGCACCACGCGACGTGGTGGCCCGCGCCATCGACTTCGAGATGAAAAAAGGCGGCTTCGACTGCGTCTACCTCGACATCTCGCACCAGCCATTGGCCTTCATCCTGGAACACTTTCCGAACATCCACGCGCGCTGCCTCGAACTCGGCATCGACATGGCTAAGCAGCCGATTCCGGTCGTGCCGGCGGCGCATTACACCTGCGGCGGCGTGCTCAGCGACCTGGACGGCCGCACTGATGTAGACGGTCTGTATGCCATCGGCGAGACCGCCTGCACCGGCCTGCACGGTGCCAACCGGCTGGCCAGCAATTCGCTGGTTGAATGCATGGTGTTTGCGCGCGCTGCGGCAAAAAACATCATCGCCACGCCAGTCGCCGCG
Organism: Polaromonas sp.; assembly: GCA_031365885.1. Lineage (GTDB taxonomy): Bacteria > Pseudomonadota > Gammaproteobacteria > Burkholderiales > Burkholderiaceae_C > Polaromonas. The sequence continues at coordinate 11,313 of JANLYY010000044.1, forward strand.
TCGCCCGCGCTTCCCGCCTGGGACGACAGCCTGGTGAGCGACGCCGACGAGTCGGTGGTGATTTCTCACAACTGGGACGAGCTGCGGCGTTTCATGTGGGACTACGTCGGCATCGTTCGCACCAACAAGCGGCTGGAACGCGCGGCACACCGCATCACGCTGCTGCAAGGTGAAATTCAGGAGTTCTACGCCAACTTTCATGTCACGCGCGACCTGCTGGAGCTGCGCAACCTGGTGCAGGTGGCCGAGCTGATTGTGCGTTCGGCGCAGTCAAGGCACGAAAGCAGGGGCCTGCATTTTAGCCGCGACTACCCGGAGATGGCGGCCACTGCTGAGCCGACGATTCTGGTGCCGCCGTCCGCTTGAGCTCTTCAGGCGGCGCCGATGTTGGGCACTAAAGTGCCTGCCGACTGACCTGATTTTTGTGCCGCCGTGAACGCCAGCATGCGGTCAATCGGCACCCGCGCCCGCAGCCCCAGCGCCGGATCAATGTGGACTTCGTTCGTGCCCAGCTCCAGCACCTGCGCCAGCCCGGCCAGCCCGTTCATCGCCATCCACGGACAGTGCGCGCAGCTTTTGCAGCTGGCGCTGTTGCCCGCCGTGGGTGCCTCGATGAACAGCTTGCCAGGGTTCAAGGTGCGCAGTTTGTGCATCATGCCGTTGTCGGTGGCAACGATGAATTCGCGTGCGTCCATCTCGCGGGCGGCCCGCAAGATGGCTGAGGTGGAACCGACCGCATCGGCCAGCGCAATGACGTCGGCCGGCGATTCAGGATGCACCAGCACTTTGGCCAGCGGGTGCTCTTTTTTAAGAGCTTCCAGCTCAAAGGCCTTGAACTCGTCATGCACGATGCAGGCGCCGTTCCACAGCACCATGTCGGCCCCGGTCTCGCGTTGGATGTAGTTGCCCAGATGTTTGTCAGGCGCCCACAGAATTTTCTGCCCTTTTTCTTTCAAGGCGCGCACGATATCAACCGCGCAGCTCGACGTGACCAGCCAGTCGGCGCGCGCCTTCACTGCCGCGCTGGTGTTGGCGTAGACCACCACCGTGCGGTCGGGGTGCGCATCGCAAAACGCGCTGAACGCACCGGTCGGGCAGCCGAGGTCGAGCGAGCAGGTGGCGTCCAGGTCGGGCATTAGCACACGCTTTTCAGGCGACAGGATTTTGGCCGTCTCGCCCATGAAGCGCACCCCCGAAACCACCAGCGTCTGCGCTGCATGGTCGCGGCCAAAGCGCGCCATCTCCAGCGAATCACTGACGATGCCGCCAGTTTCTTCGGCCAGGTCCTGCAGGTCGGGGTGTACGTAGTAGTGCGACACCATCACCGCGTTGCGCTTTCTCAGCAGGCGGCGGATTTTGCCCTTGAGTTCGGCGCGTTGCTGCGGGCCGGGCTCTACCGGCACACGCGCCCAGGCGTGCTGGGTGTTGCACGCCGGCTGCTCATATTCGACATCAATCAATGTGCTCATGACCTGATCCTTAAAGCGATGCAAACCGCATCGAAAAATCAATCGCCTGCACGTCCTTGGTCAAGGCTCCGATGGAAATGCGGTCCACGCCGGTTTCTGCCAGGCTGCGCAATTTTTGCAGCGTCACCCCGCCCGAAATCTCCAGAATCGCCCGGCCCCTATTTAGCCGCACCGCCTCGCGCAGCGTCGGCACATCCATGTTGTCGAGCAGCACCATGTGCGCACCGGCGTCCAGCGCCTCGGCCAGTTGCGCCAGGGTTTCGATCTCGATCTCGACAAAATCAGCCTGGCTGGCCACAGCTGCCGCGCGCATCAGAACCTGTGCAATCCCGCCGGCCGCTGCAATATGGTTTTCCTTGATCAGCACCGCGTCATACAGGCCAATGCGGTGATTGGTGCCGCCGCCCGTGCGCACCGCGTATTTTTGCGCCAGCCGCAAGCCGGGCAGGGTCTTGCGGGTGTCGACAATTTTTGCCCGCGTGCCGTGGACCTGCGCGACGTAACTCGCAGTCTTGGTTGCCACAGCGCTGAGCAGCTGCAGAAAATTGAGCGCTGTGCGTTCGGCGGTCAATAGCGCCTGCGCCCGGCCTTGCAGTTCGAGCACCACCTGGTCTGGGGCACAGCGTTCGCCATCACGGACATGCCAGACCAGCCGCGCCGCCGGGTCGAGTTGAAGTACGGTGGCCTCGACCCAGTCGCGGCCGCAAATCACCGCAGCCTCGCGCGCCAGCACATGCGCCTGGGCTTGGCGCTGCGGATCAACCAGGCCAGCCGTCAGATCACCGTCCCCGACATCTTCGGTCAGCGCCCGAGCCACGTCGGCTTTGGCCAGAGCAGCCACGGCGACGGGGGAAAAATCAAATGACTTGTTCATAATCACTTCAAATAAAATTGACTCAAACTTGCACCCGGCCCGTCAAGTGTTGCTGATTCGGCGGCACCGGGCGGTTCAATACTGCATTGTCCTGCAGGCCAGCGCCTTCGAAAACGTCAATCCACGGTTACGCCCGTGACCTAACCCGGAAAAATATGTCCTTCACCCTGCCAGCCGCCGTTGAACAAATCATCAAGGTTCACCCGTCACCGCCACACAAACAGGCCACCCCAAAGCCGGCACCCGGCCGCTGGAGCGTGGACGCGATCGAGGCGCTGTTCAACCTGCCCTTCCCCGACCTGATGCACCGCGCGCAAACCATTCACCGCGAAAACTTCGACCCCACGCGGGTTGAATTTGCCACGTTGCTTTCGGTCAAAACCGGCGGCTGCCCGGAAGACTGCAACTACTGCCCGCAAGCGGCGCGCTTTGACACCGGGGTTGAAGCCAGCAAGCTGATGGAGCCGGCAGAGGTGCTGCTGGCCGCGCAACGCGCCAAAGACGCCGGGGCCACGCGGTTTTGCATGGGCGCTGCCTGGCGCTCACCGAAAGACCGCGACATTGAAAAAGTCGCCGAGCTGGTGCGCACCGTCAAGACGCTGGGCCTGGAAACCTGCGCCACGCTGGGCATGCTCGAAGACGGCCATGCGCAAACACTGCAAAGCGCGGGCCTCGACTACTACAACCACAACCTCGACAGCGCGCCTGATTTTTACGGCGACATCATCACCACGCGGCAGTACCAGGATCGGCTCGATACGCTGGCGCGGGTGCGCAGCGCGGGCGTGAAGGTGTGCTGCGGCGGCATTGTCGGCATGGGCGAAACGCGGCGCCAGCGCGCCGGCCTGGTGGTCGAACTCGCCAACCTCACGCCTTATCCCGAGTCGGTGCCTATCAACAATCTGGTGAAGGTGGAAGGTACGCCATTGGAGAACCAGGCCGACTTGGACCCGTTTGAGTTTGTGCGCACTATCGCGGTGGCTCGCATCACCATGCCGACAGCGCGCGTGCGCCTGTCGGCAGGCCGCCAGCAGATGGGCGACGCGGTGCAGGCCTTGTGTTTCATGGCCGGTGCGAATTCGATTTTTTACGGCGACAAATTGCTGACCACCGGCAACCCGGACACCGAAGCCGATGTGCTGCTGTTGCAGCGCCTGGGCATGCAGCGCGCGGCGCCGGGCCAGGCCGATTGATGCAGCGACAAGTTAGACTCGCGCGACAGTCCAAAGGCTCATCATGACCGCTGATTCTGCAACTCCCTCAGCCACGCCCTACGGCTCGTTGCCACCCGCGTCCGCGCCTCTGGCGGCACCGTCGCGCAAGCCCGTCAGCCTGCCGCGCCTGCGCGAGCTGCACGCCAGCGGCGAGAAAATTACCATGCTGACGGCCTATGACGCGACGTTTGCCGCCGTCGCCGATGCCGCTGGCGTCGAATGCATCCTGGTCGGCGACTCGCTGGGAATGGTCTGCCAGGGCCTGACCAGCACCGTCGGCGTCAGCCTGGAGACGATGCGCCACCACACCGAATGCGTGGCCAACGGCTTGCGCCGCTCGCATGGCGTGGCCTGGCTGATCGGCGATTTGCCTTTTGGCAGCTACCACGAATCAAAAGAGCAGGCGCTGCGTAGCGCCTGTGTGCTGATGCAGGCCGGGGCGCATATGGTGAAGCTGGAAGGCGGCGGCTGGACGGCGGAGGTCGTGCGTTTTCTGGTCGAGCGCGGCATTCCGGTGTGCGCGCACCTGGGCCTGACACCGCAAACCGTGCATGCGCTGGGCGGCTACCGCGTGCAGGGAAAAACCGATGAGTCTGCCGCCAGACTCAAACGCGAAGCGCACGAACTGCAGGACGCCGGCGCGGCCATGCTGGTGCTGGAAATGACGCCTGCCGTGCTGTCAAAAGCATTGACCGAAACCTTGAAGCAATGCCCAACCATCGGCATTGGCGCGGGCGACGGCACCGCCGGCCAGGTGCTGGTGCTGCACGACATGCTGGGCATGAACCTGGGCAAAATGCCGAAGTTCGTGCGCAACTTCATGGAAGAAGCCGGCAGTGTGCGCGGTGCGATGGAAGCCTATGTGCAGGCCGTCAAGGGCGGCAGCTTTCCGGTCAATGCCCTGCATGCCTGGTGAATTCCTGGTAAATCTGCGGCTACCCGCACCTCATCAAAAGTATTTCGGGATATGCCATGCAAATCGTCCACACCATTGCCGACCTGCGAGGCGCCCTGTGCGGCTTCAAGCGCCCGGCCTTCGTTCCCACCATGGGCAACCTGCATGACGGCCACATCGCGCTCGTCAGGCAAGCCAGGCCGCTGGGGGACGTGACTGTCTCCAGCATCTTCGTCAACCGCCTGCAATTTGCGCCGCACGAGGATTTCGACAGCTACCCGCGCACGCTGGACGCCGACGCCGAGCGGCTGCGCGAAGCCGGCTGCAATGTGCTGTTCGCCCCGCGCGAGCAAGAGCTGTACCCGCAGCCGCAAACCTACCGCGTCCATCCGGGCAGTGATCTGGGCGATATCCTCGAAGGCCATTTTCGGCCCGGCTTTTTTATCGGCGTCAGCACCGTCGTGCTGAAACTTTTTTCCTGTGTCTATGCCGGCATGCCGTCGGGTGTTGCCGCGTTTGGAAAAAAAGACTACCAGCAGGTGATGGTGGTGCGCCGCATGGTGCAGCAGTTCGCGCTGCCGATTGAAATTTTGGCCGGTGACACCCAGCGCGCCGATGACGGGCTGGCGCTGTCGTCGCGCAACGCCTACCTGAACACGGTCGAGCGCGATGAATCCGTGCAGCTGTCACTGGCCTTGCGGGCTTTGGGCGACGCAGCATTGCCGGCAACGCCTGCCGAATTGCCCGCCCTGGAAGCGCTGGCCATGCAGTCACTGGCCCGGCGCGGCTGGATTCCCGACTACCTCACCGTGCGCCGCCGTTCCGACCTGCTACCGCCGCAAGTCGGCCTGCCGCCCGAGCCGCTGGTGGTGCTGGGCGCTGCCAAATTGGGAAATACGCGGCTGATTGACAACGTGGAGATTTAAGCTGTAGCAAGAACGCAACGCATGGGTGGGTTCAAGCTTTCTTACATTCGCTTCGAAAGGAAGCCGAATGTTTTTAATTTTTGTCACCAACACATATCGTCGTATGCACGTCAATCTGCCATCAAGTGCCGATTGCGTCAGCCAGCTACTTCTGCGCTTTGCGACGTCAGCTCACATCACTGCGGGTTGGCATTTGCTGACGGAATGGAAGCGTACCTTGTCACTACGGAGGTCAGCTATCCGAGGAATTCTTTTGACAACACGAATTGCGTGACCAACGCCATCAAACGCGTCGGGTCAAAGTGATACGTTCCAGTTTGCTATTATTTTTATAGCTCCTTACGCACGTAGTACGGGGGCTAGAGCCCGATTTGATCCTAAAAAGCACTCGACCTTGATCTGGCGCAAGCCGCCGCGCCTGCACAGTACTGCCTTTGGCGGTAGGCTATCGGCTCCATCCCAGCCCGATTTTCAGGAGTTCTTTATGGCCATCTCGCATGCTGTTTCCGGACAGGTCGTTGACCTGCTACCCGCCGCCGGTCCGTTGACAGAATCCCGCACGCTGGCGATTTTTAAAGGCCATGCGCTGGAAGTCATGCGGCTGGTGCTACCGGAGGGCAAAACCATGGCGCCGCACAGCGTCAAGGGCGACATCACCGTGCAGTGCCTGGCGGGTGAAATCAATTTTTTTGCCAGCGGTGAGGCGCACCGCATGCATGCCGGGCAACTGCTGTGGCTGGAAGGCGGCGTGGAGCATTCGCTGACCGCCGTGGTCGATGCCCAGGTGCTGCTGACCATCGCGTTGTAGGACGACGCGCCGGGCGCGCGAACGCCAGCGCCTGACGGTTATTCGGTCGTGGCGTCCCGGCCCATCAAGGCGGCGACGGCCTCGCGCGGTGACAGCGCGCCATCAATCAGCGCCACCACCGCCTCGGTGATCGGCATGCTCACACCCAGATGCGCGGCGCGCTGCGCTACCGTGCGTGCGCAATACACGCCTTCGGCCACATGGCCCAATGAATTGACCGCCTGCGCCAGCGTTTTACCAGTGGCCAGCAGCAGCCCGACGCGGCGGTTGCGGCTCAAATCGCCGGTGGCCGTCAGCACCAGATCGCCCAGGCCCGACAGGCCGGTGAAGGTTTCGGCGCGCGCGCCCAGCGCCACGCCCAGGCGCGTCATTTCGGCCAGGCCACGGGTGATCAGCGCCGCGCGCGCGTTCAAGCCGAGCGCCAGCCCGTCGCACAAACCGGTCGCAATCGCCAGCACGTTTTTAACGGCACCGCCGACTTCGACGCCGACCACATCGTCGGTGGCATAGACGCGCAGGCTGGCGCCGTGAAAAGCGGCGACCAGCGCGTCGCGCACATCGGCATGTTCGCTGGCGGCTACCAGCGCGGTCGGCTGGCCGCGTGCGACTTCGAGTGCAAAGCTCGGACCGCTGAGTACACCTGCTCTCAAATTAATAGCTGCTTGCGCACGTATTTCATGGGCTAGAAGGCCAAAAGGCAATGAATTGGCAGCGCTGGCGGGCTGCGGCGCTTCAAAGCCCTTGCTGAGCCAGGCGACGGGCGCGCGCACCGCTTGCAGCTGCTCCAGCACGCCGCGCACGCCAGAGATCGGCGTGGCAATGACGACGAGATCCTGGTCGCGAACCGCATCCACCAGCGAGCTCGCACCGCCCAGCAACTTCACCGACGCAGGCAGTGCGATACCGGGCAAATAACGCGCATTGGTGCGGTCGGCTTGAAGCGTCTGCAGCAGCGCCGGGTTGCGCGCCCACAGCCTGACGTTCCGACCCGTGCCCGCTGCGGTGACCGCCAGCGCGGTTCCCCAGGCGCCGGCGCCTATGAGCAGGATTTTCAATATGTCAGCCTGCTGTCCGGCCGGATCATCAAACGATGATCTGCGGCGGCGTGCCGGACGCAGCAGCTGCGGCGGCCTCGACCTGCTGCTGCTCGAACATGGCCTGGAAGTTGATTTCGGCCATATGCACCGGCGGAAAACCGCCGCGCTGGATCACGTCAGCCACATTGCTGCGCAAATACGGGTAGACGATTTGCGGGCAGGCGATGCCGAGAATTGCGCTGAGCTGGTCGCCGGCCATATTGCGAATCTCGAAAATCCCGGCTTGCTTGGCCTCGACCATGAAGACCGTCTTGTCGGCGATCTTGGTGTGGACCGTGGCGGTCACCGTGACTTCAAACATGCCGTCGGCCACCGGCGCGGCATCAACGCCGAGCTGAATATCGACGCCAGGCTGTTCCTGATTGAGCAGGATCGCCGGGGAATTGGGCTGCTCCAGCGACACGTCTTTAAGGTAGACGCGCTGGATCTGGAACACGGGCTCGCTGTTGGCCGTGTTGGAGGTATTGGCAATATTGGCGTCGGCCATGGGCATCCTTCGGAAGGCTAAAAAATTGGGGGGAGTACGGGATCGGGGATTGTGCAGGAGCCAGCGGCGCAGTGCGCTACCAGCAATCACAGCTGCACATTATCTACACGCAGGCCGCCAATTTTTCAGGCTGACGAACGCATCGGCAAGTCAAGAGCGACCGGCGGCATCAAGCCGCACTAAGCGGCATTGAGCAGCGGCATCAAACCACCGCGCCCGTCGAGCGCCATCAAATCATCGCAACCGCCGACATGCGTGCGGCCAATGAAAATCTGCGGCACGGTACGGCGCCCGGTGATCTCTGTCATTTTTTGACGCCCGCCGGCCATCTGGTCAACCCGAATTTCATCGAGCTGGGTCACGCCGCGCTCTTTGAGCAATTGCTTGGCCTGAATGCAGTAGGGGCAGCTGCCAGTGGTGTAAATCTTCACGGGTTGCATGGATATGTCCGGGTCATGCCGGCAGGAAAAAATCCTGAAAGCGGCTGGGATGATCAATTGACAGAGCGCAAAAGTGCTATTATTTTTGTAGCTGCTTACGCACGTATTACGTGGGCTACTAGCCGATTTGATGATTATTCTGCCGTAAAAAGCCGTGGCGCGCAGGGCGCAGGCGCTAAACCCGCAATTACCGGTCTCAGGCTTTTTCAAGCGGCAGATTGGCTTCTCTCCAAGCCTTCAGGCCGCCGCCCAGGGCTTGTGCTTGCTCGTAGCCGAGCTTTTTGGCCACCGCCACGGCCCGATTGGCGCGCGCGCCGCTGGCGCAGACCAGGATGAGAGGCAAGGCCTTGTTTTTAACCACGCCGGGCAGCCTGCTTTCCAGCTCGCTGAAAGGCACATTTTTGGCTCCCCCGACGTGGCCAGCGGCAAACTCCTCGATTTCGCTCACGTCCACCACCACCGCTTTTTCGCGGTTGATCAGCTGCACAGCCCCGCTGGCGCTGAGCGCGCCTGCATTCATGCCGCTGGCCACCATCGGCCAGATGAGCATGCCGCCCGAGGCGAGTGCTATCGAAATCAGCATCCAGTTGTCGATCAGAAATTTCACGTTTTGCCTTGTTGGGTTGTTCGAGCCGGTTTTAACTAACCCATGATTTTAGAATAGACGGTGTAAAACCTTTCATACCCCATCCGCACATGTACAAACTTGTCCTCATCCGCCACGGCGAATCAACCTGGAATCTGGAAAACCGCTTCACCGGCTGGACCGATGTCGATCTGACGGAAACCGGCATCGCGCAGGCCAAAAACGCCGGCGTTTTGCTGCGCAATGAAGGCTATGACTTCGACCTGGCCTACACCAGCGTACTCAAGCGCGCTACCCGTACGCTGTGGCATACGCTTGACGAGATGGACCGCACCTGGCTGCCGGTAGTGCATAGCTGGCGCCTGAACGAGCGCCACTATGGCGCTCTGCAGGGCTTGAACAAGGCCGAGACCGCGAAGAAATACGGCGACGAGCAGGTGCTGGTCTGGCGCCGCAGCTACGACACCCCGCCGCCGCCGCTGGCGCCCGATGACGAGCGTAGCGAACGCAGTGACCGGCGCTACGCCAAACTCCCCGCCGAGCAGGTGCCGCTGACCGAATGCCTGAAAGACACGGTCGAACGCGTGTTGCCGTTCTGGAACGAGTCCATGGCGCCGGCGATTCGTGCCGGCAAGCGCATTGTGGTGGCAGCGCATGGCAACTCGATACGCGCGCTGGTCAAGTACCTGGACGGCGTTTCCGACCGCGACATCGTCGGGTTAAATATCCCGAACGGCATTCCGCTGGTTTATGAGCTGGATGCCAAGCTCAAACCGCTGACGCATGACTACCTGGGTGACCGCGCGGCGGCCGAAAAAGCAGCGGCTGCTGTGGGCGCGCAGGGCAAGGCCTGAGCGCCGGAAACTGTCGGCAGGTTTCGGAAGGTTTGGGACAAAGCAGTTTTGTGTAAACCTGCTGTAAAACCGGGCGGCCGGGTCTGATTTTTTATCCGACGCGACGCAAGGCACGGAACTGTTACGCGAGGTCTTTGTCCAAGGTGTATATTGCCCTGACCCTACGGGCGCACGGCTCCTCAACAGGCTAAATAGAGAAAGTTTTTTATGGGTCAAAAGCTCAAGATTGCAGGCTGGATTTCGATTGGCGCCATGGCCGGGGCGCTCACCACCGTTCAGCTGCAGGCTGTAGCGCGCGGTGGCCTCACGCCGCTGCCGCTCGAGGAGCTTCAGCAGCTGGCCGCCGTGTTTGGCATGGTCAAGTCAGATTATGTGGAGCCGGTCGATGAGAAAAAACTCATCAGCGACGCCATCACCGGCATGGTGGCCAGTCTGGACCCGCATTCGGCCTATTTCGATAAAAAATCGTTCAAGGAATTTCGCGAAGGCACTAGCGGTCGGTTCGTTGGCGTCGGCATCGAGATCAGCCAGGAAGACGGGCTGGTCAAGGTGGTGTCACCGATCGAAGGCTCACCGGCCGACCGCGCCGGCCTCAAGCCAAACGATTTGATCACCCGCATCGACGACACGGCGGTCAAGGGCCTGTCGCTCAATGAAGCCGTGAAAAGGATGCGTGGTGAGCCCAAATCGAAAGTACTGCTGACCATTTTCCGCAAGGATGAAAGCCGCACCTTCCCCGTCACCATCACGCGCGAGGAAATTCGTACCCAGTCGGTGCGCAGCAAGGTGATCGAGCCCGGCTATGCCTGGATTCGCCTGAGTCAGTTCCAGGAACGCACGGTCGATGACTTCGTCGCCAAGATGGAGCAGATCTACAAGCAGGAGCCCAACCTCAAAGGGCTGGTGCTTGACCTGCGCAATGACCCGGGCGGCCTGCTGGACGCAGCTGTTGCGGTGTCTGCTGCCTTTCTGCCCGAAAACGTGACGGTGGTTTCGACCAACGGTCAGCTGGAAGAAAGCAAGTTCACCTACAAAGCCGCGCCCGAGTTTTACCAGCGCCGCAACGCCAGTGACCCCCTCAAGCGCCTGCCCACGGCACTCAAAACCGTGCCGCTGATCGTGCTGGTCAACGAGGGCTCGGCCTCGGCCAGCGAAATTGTCGCCGGTGCGCTGCAAGACCACAAACGCGCCACCATCATGGGCACGCAGACCTTTGGCAAGGGCTCTGTACAAACGGTTCGGCCACTCGGGCCGGACACCGGCATCAAGCTCACCACCGCGCGTTACTACACGCCCAGCGGCAAGTCAATTCAGGCGCGCGGCATCGTGCCTGACGTGCTGGTGGACGACACCGCCGAGGGCAGTCCGTTTGCAGCGCTGCGCACGCGAGAAGCTGATCTTGAAAAGCACCTCAACAGCGGCCAGGGCACCGAAGTGAAAGATGCCAATCGCGAGAAAGCCAGAGAAGAAGCGATGAAACGGCTTGAAGAAGAAGCCAAGAAGACGCCCGAACAGCGTCGCCCGCCCGAGTTGGGCAGCGACAAGGACTTCCAGCTCGGCCAGGCGATCAACAAGCTCAAGGGCCGGCCGGTAATGGTCAGCAAGACCGCCGTGGTCGAGGCCAAGAACGAAAAAAAGGATAATTAGTCGGGTCCGGACGCGCACCATCGAGCTTCAATCCGAATAAAAAAGGGGCATCCGCGCGGTGCCCCTTTTGTCATTTACACCCGGCTTTATTTCATGAACGACGACCAGCTGCTGCGCTATTCGCGGCACATCCTGCTTGACGAAATCGACATCGACGGCCAGCAAAAGCTGCTGGCAGCGCATGTGCTGATCATCGGCGCGGGCGGGCTCGGCTGCCCAGCGGCGCTGTACCTGGGTAGCGCGGGCGTGGGCCGCATCACCCTCGTCGATGACGACCGGGTCGATGCGACCAACCTGCAGCGGCAAATTGCGCACACCAGCGCGCGCATTGGCATGTTGAAGGTAGCGTCGGTGCAGGAAGCCGTGGCGGCTATCAACGCCGACGTTAAAGTGGTACCCGTTGCGAAGCGCGCCGATGACGAGCTGCTGGAGGTATTGGTTCAGCAAGCCGATGTGGTGCTGGACTGCAGCGACAACTTCGCCACCCGCCACGCCATTAATCGCGCGTGCGTAATGCTCCGCAAGCCATTGGTGTCGGGCGCTGCGATGCGCTTTGACGGCCAGATCGCTGTTTATGACGCACGACGCGCCGACTCGCCGTGTTATGCCTGCGTCTTCCCGCAAACAGAGCAGCCAGAAGAAGCCAGCTGCGCCACCATGGGCGTGTTTGCGCCGCTGGTGGGGGTGGTGGGCTCGGTACAGGCGGCGGAGGCGCTGAAGCTGCTTTGCGGCGTTGGTCAGCCGCTCACTGGACGGTTGTTGATGCTGGACGGCAAGTTCATGCAGTGGAGCGAGATGGCGTTGTCGCGCAACGCGTTGTGCAGGGTGTGCGGCGCCCAGACTTCGGACGGTCGAGTTTCTCGCTGACGATTAGTTGACTGCCTTCACGCCCGGGGCGGCCGACCTGGCGGAGGCTTTGCCTTTCTGAGCATCGGCAAAAACGCCAGCGCAATCAGCATCTTCACCAGGCCCGGTTTCTACCGTAGCGGCCAACGCCAGCAAGGGGTTGATCGCGGCCAGCGCCACAGCAATGGCGGCCCTGCCGGCAAGCGCTGTTTTGTCCGGGAAAACGGTGGGCGCGGTAAAGGTGCCGCCAATTTTCAGTGGCGAGCGAAAACTCAAAATGCTGAAATCTTTCGGCGCCGGGTTCAGCACCAGGTCAAGCGTCTCGTCGGCAAAGCTGATCCGTCCACTTCCATTGATCACGGTGTCGGACGTGTCAAGCACGATGGCCCGGCTGGTCATGACGCCCTGCTTCACATCAAACGCGGCAGCCGCGCATCGCAATTGCACGTTGCGGTCACCGCGCACCAAAAACTTGATCACCTCGCCGCCATCGAGTCCCATGAACTCTAGCAATAGGTTGCTGATCTCGCCCCGGCCCATCAGCATCGCCACATCGCCGGAGGCGCCGCCAAGCATTTGCGCTGCAGAATTCCCGCGCCCATTCAGATCAAACTTGCCGCTGACTTTCCCCAGGCTGCTTTTCGTTGTTTCAATGGTGGGGAAGAGCCGATTTAATTGCATACCGCGCACATCGAGCCGGGCGTTGAAGGCTGCAGGTGCCAGATTCGAGTCAATTTTTATCGCGCCTGCAATCGAACCACCGGCCACACCAAGCGAGATCGGGTCCAGCTGCAGCACGCCACTTTTCAGCACGATGTGAACGCTGCCTTTGTCCAGCGGCAACTCTTTCACGTGCCGAATATCGGCTGCGAAATAGGTGACGTCGGCGTTCATGCTTTTGAGCTTTGCAAGATCGAGCACAGCCGTTGGTAAAACCTTGCTGGAAGCGCCGGCGCGCGATGGTTTGGGCGTAGCAGAGGTTGGAGCGGCTCGCCCGGCTTGGGCCGTCGGCGGCGAGAATGGCGGCTTTTTTACACCTGACTTCCGCGTCGATGGCGCCAAGCCAATCACTGGCGCCAGGTCTTCAAAATCAAGCAACTTTGACTGCAGCTTTCCGGTCAACATAGCCACTTCGGCAGACTGGTCAAACGTCAATGCGCCGCTCACGTCCGAACTGCCAAGCGTCCCCTGCATCTGGTTCGCCGCCCAGGTCTTGCCCTGCCTGAGAAGCTTGCCTCGCACCTTGTAAGGTGGTGTTGAGGGCAATACCACGCCGGTGAATTTGTATAGCTCGTCGAGGTTGCGCCCCTGCATCTCAAAGCCGACATCAACGCCTGAAAGTTTGGCAAGATCGGTGACAGTCCCATTGAGCTTCAGGCTGGTAAGCCCCACCAGCGCGTTAACCTGCAACGGGAAGCCGCCCTCCACATTTTTACTGAGCTTCAGCACCCCGCCGGTTTGTCCATCGGCGGTCACCTTCTTCCCTTTCCACTGACCTGCGGCCTTAAAATCGAGCGGCAGGTCTCCGGGCGATTCAGTCGCAATCGAAAATTGCACATCGACATTCGCATCCTGTGCCGAATCGATGTAGCTCAGGGTGCCCCGGTCAACCAGCAAGGAGCCAATGTAAGGCACCGCGCCCGCGTCTGACGTGTCTCGTGCCAGCGCCCAGCTGCGGCGCCCGCCACTTTCAGCCTGCAAACCCAGCTGCGGGCTCGTCAAAAAGATACGCGGAATTTGCACCTTGCCGAACAGCAATGGCCAGACATGAATGTCAAATTCTGCGGCAGTCGCTTTTAAAAGCAGCGGTTTTTCCGCCCAGTCCGGATTCGCAATTTCAATTCCGTCCGCCATGACGGTGGTGGTACGCCCGAGTCTGACATCGAGGTGCCGCGTGATCTCGAAACGCCGTCCCAGTTGAGCGGAAACATAGAGATTGATTGGCTGACGCAACACATCCCAAGGAAAAAATACCACGCAAATAACTAGCACAAGCAGCAAGGCCGCAATGCCTGCCAGCCAGCGAACACCAGAGAATTTAAGAGAAAGCTTGTTCATTGATGCCCTGATAAAAACCCGAGCGCTGGTCCGAAGACCCGGAACAGCGCAACGCGGCGCAAGTTAACTAGGCTGGATCAACGTATTTTTCTCAATCGGCATGCGCGATGTACGGCTGTGAGCGCCGCATGCAGTCCCGGGTAGGAATGGGCCTACATACCCTACACCCAGAGGCTGTCAAGATATAAACAGTTTGCAGATACAGTAAGTAATGACGCAATTCGCAATGAGTGCCGATTTCCGGTGCCTTGCCGGAATTGATTTCCGACCTGGAAATGAGTAGTGAGACTAAAAACTTATATTGTGGAAGACAACCCGACTATTCGGGAAAATCTCATTGGCACGCTGGAAGAGCTGGCTTGCATCGATGCCGTTGGCACGGCCGAAACTGAAAATGATGGCAAGGCCTGGTTGGCCGAACAAGGAACCCACTGGGATCTGGCTATTGTCGATTTGTTCCTGAAGCAGGGCAGCGGGCTAGGTGTGCTTGCCGCCTGCAGAGATCGCAAGCCATGGCAAAAAGTAGTGGTGCTCAGTAACTACGCCACTGCTGATATACGGCAGCGCTGCAGCCAGTTGGGAGTGGATGCAGTCTTCGATAAATCCAATGAAATCGAAGCCCTGGTTGACTATTGCATTGCGCAAACCCAGAACCTAGACTCGCCCGAGGCCCGCCTGCGAGCCACAGACGTCTGAATTAGTCGATCAGCTTGTTTTTGAGTGCGTAATATGTAAGGTCGCTGTTGGAGGCGAGGCTCATTTTTTCCATCACACGCGTGCGATAAGTGCTGACAGTCTTCACGCTTAACGACAACGCCTTGGCGATATCACCAGCGGTCTCGCCCTTGGCCAGTTTTAAAAACACCTGAAACTCCCGCTCGGACAATTGCTCGTGCGAGGCTACGTCATTGGGCCGATTCAATTGCTGCGCCAGCAGCTCTGCCACCGCCGGCGTGATGTATCGCTTGCCAAGCGAAATCACGCGAATGGCATCGACGATTTCCGAGGGGTCGCATTCCTTGTTCAGATAGCCACTTGCGCCCTGACGAATCAGGTTTACCGCGTAATGCTCTTCCGGGTAACCGCTCAAAATCAGGATGCCGACATCAGGCGCCTTGGCTCGAATCATGGCCAGCGCATCAATGCCGCTCTGACCCGGCATGGAAAGATCCATCACCAGAATATCAAGCTCCACGTTGCGAACCAGGTCAATGGCTTCACGCCCGCTGCCGGCTTCGCCGACGACGCGCAGGTCAACCTGATCAGAGAAAAATTGCTTAAGGCCCGAACGAACGATGGCATGGTCATCGACGATTCCGATTTTGATCATGTTGGTTTCTTTCTGTTGAATTGGGGAAGCTGCGGACAGCGCAATTGCGAACAATGGCGCAACTGGTCATGCAAACATTCTAAATGTCCGATTATTGTCGAATTAATTGTCACGCAACTGCTGCAGTCCGTTTGTTTGTTTAACAAGTCCGCGTCCGCGCAAAGCTATCACCCCTGTGCGCCACCTTCGCATACCCCTAAATGAGAAATCGTCAGCTCGTTCCTACAGCCGGCAGACACAAGTCCTGACAGAGCCACAGCGCGCAAGCCGATGGGGAAAAACGAGTGGTTTTTGTACCCTTGACGGGAGTGCTTGCAATTGAACGGCAATCACAGCAGGCGGGGCAACTCGAGTGACATTCGACTTCGAAGTTTGGCTTGCTGCTGGAAGCTCAATCACTTTTGTTGCCATCTTTTTTTCATTCATTCATCAGCCAGATTTAACGCCACCAAGGATCCGATATGAACACCCCATTTTCCAGCCCTGCCCGCGAAGCAGCATCAGCCGCTCACCAGACGTCCGCAGCACTTCTGGACGGCGCAAGCCGTTCCGTCGATTCGACCCGTGAATTCGCCAATGATGCACTTGACAAGGCTGAGAGCAAGGTCCGTGAGCTTCGCGGTCAGGTTGACCCGATGGTGGACATGCTGACAGCCAAGGCCCAAAAACTTGCCCGCCAGAGTCTGGACATGGCGTCCGAAGCCAAACACCGTGCGCAGCAGTCGCTGAGCCAGGCATCGGCAGCAACTGGCCGTTACGTGTCAGAGCAGCCTTTGCGCTCGGTGCTGATCGCCGCAGCAGTCGGAGCCGCGGTGGCGATGCTCATTTCTGCAACCCGTCATCGCAACGACGACCGCTATTGATCCGCACGGACCCGATCGCCGGGTTTTTCGATTTCGCAATATCCGGGAAATTGGCACCGACATTTCCACTGCCCTGAAAATTATTCCAATAGCCAGCAAGCTCCCCCACCCTGCCATGCTTCATCCCCTTTTTTCGACGATGGTTAAACGGCCTGATCTGGTGGTGGACCATGTGTCGGCTTATGCGGCGCTCGCGCACCAGGAAGCCCTTAGCGCAGGCACCGATGTACTGACGCGGGCGGCGGCCTGGATTTTGGCGGTTTTGACGGGTGTGGTTTTTCTCGGCTTGACCGGTGTGGCTGTCATGCTGGGGATGATGCAAAACCAGTTTCATTGGGTGCTGGTGGTCGTTCCGGCGGTCGCGTTGCTGCTCTTCGTCGCTGCCATTCTTCGCGCTATGAAGCCCTGGCAGACTGAGCGATTTTCCGAGTTAAAGGCGCAAATTGACAGTGACATTCGCGCCCTGCGCATGGTGAGCTGAAAATTGCCGAACACCACACCTGAAACCATGGCTTTAACCGGGATGCCGACTCCGCAAGAGCGCCTGGCGGCCACCCGTAAGGCCATCGTCAGACACATGACGCGGGACGAACAAGCGTTGCCCGGTTCTGACCAGCCGTATGAAATTGGTGATGAATCAGGGTTGGCGTCCAGCAGCTCGGGCTTTTGGCCTGCTGCGGTTGCCCGGGCGGTGCGAACCTGGTGGCGACACCACCCGGTGAGCATGGCGGTCGATGTCGCCACGCCGGTGGTCGGACGGTATGCAAAAAGTCACCCGTTCAAACTTTTGGGCGTAGCCGCAGTGGCGGGCGCCGCCATGGTGCTGGTTCGACCCTGGCGCTTGCTGTCGCTGGGCGGGATTTTGCTGGCAGCTGTCAAATCAGCCGCTGTTCCCAGCGTGCTGATGTCCCTTTTTTCTCCCGCTGATACCCCCAACCCATAACCCACCCATGAAAAAAAACACTGCTATGTCTGTTGCTGCTCCCGCCCTTTCTGACGACGTGCTGGTGCTGGACGAAGCGGGCCTGGACGCTGCGAAAAACAGTTTGTCCGACGGCGCCATCACCCCTGCTTATGGCCCGCATCGCGACGCCATCGTCAAGTTGCTCAATGACGCGCTGGCCACCGAGCTGGTTTGCATATTGCGTTACAAACGCCACCACTACACCGCCAAGGGCGTCGCATCGCCGAAGATTGCAGAAGAATTCATGACCCATGCACAGGAAGAAACGCAGCACTCCGAAAGCATTGCAGAGCGCATCGTGCAACTGGGCGGCGAGCCAGACTTTTCGCCCGACACACTCACCGCCCGCAGCCATGCCGACTATGACGAGTCGAAAGATTTGCAGTCGATGATTCGTTCAAACCTGGTCGCCGAGCGGGTCGCTGTAGAAAGCTATCGCCAGATGATCGCGCTGATCGGCGACAAGGACCACACGACGCGCCGCATGCTGGAGCAAATCCTGGCGCAGGAAGAAGAGCATGCCGATGAACTAAGCGATTGGCTGGAAAAGTAATTCCCAGGCGCAGGCCGGGCGGCGTGGTGCCGCTGTCCGACTGACTTTTAAAAACTCTGCACCAGTTCAGTTCAACCATCTCAAGAGGAAAATTATTATGAAATACGCTCGCGCACTTGCATTCGCCGCTTTGGCCGGTATCACTCTCATTGGCAGCGGCTGCGCCGTCGGGCGTGGTCAGGAGACGGTAGGCGGCTATGTGGACGATACGGCGATCACCACCGCTGTCAAAGCCAAATACGTGGAAGACAAGACGGTGGCCGCTTCTTCCATCAGCGTCGAGACGCTCAATGGCACGGTGCAACTGTCTGGTTTTGCCAAAACCACTGCCGAGAAAGCCCAGGCGGAAACCATCGCACGTGGCGTGAAAAACGTTAAATCGGTTCGCAACGACATCGTTGTTCGTCCTTAAGCGCCTGACACGCGCTTAAGCAAAGGGTGGCGCAAAAAAAGCAGTTCCTGCGCGCAATGCAGGGGCTGCTTTTTTTATGGGTGAAAAATTTACGCCCGGAGCCGATTAACCATCAGCGCCTACAACTGCCGTGCTGCTTGCGAAATGTTGCCGGGTAAACCGGAAGCGCACTGCTGTCACCGAAGATTCCGCGCCGGGCCGATTCAGCCAGCCGCTGCTGCGCGGCGTACGGCCCGGCGCTGCCACGGTAGCGATAAGACCAGGCGTAGCCGTCTTTGACCATGCGTTCGCCTACGTCGTCGCCGTCCAGCATGATTCGGGCCAGCAGCCGGCCGTAGTCGTCGCGACTGCGGCCTTCAATGACCACCTGCATGCCAAGTACGCGGCGCTTCATCGCATCGCGGGCGGTGTCGCCGCCAAACTGACAAATCTCGGGCGCATCGATGCCGTCAATCCGAATACTGACGGGCTTGCCGCCTTGCAGCGGGCGCACCCAAACGGAGTCGCCGTCGACCACATAACTGACGATGCCGGTCCATTGATCGGGATGCGGTGCGGCGGCGGTTGACGGTTGTGCCATGACACTGCAGCCGACTGCCAGCAAAGCCAGCGCCAGCCAGTTTTGTATCCGCAGGTACGGGTTCAGGTTCGGCGAGGCTGGCATACGGATAGGGCTCTGTGGCTAAATGCTATTATTTTTATAGCTGTTTGCGCACGTTTTACGGGGGCTAGAGGGCTAAAACTCTATCGACATCAGGCGGTGACGATCCAGCCTTCGAGCGCGTCCATTTCTTCCGGCAAGCCGTAACGCGGCGCGCCCTGCTTTGCGCCCCACGCGGCCTGTATCAGGCACAGCACCGCGTCCAGGCTGTCGCCGCTGGCGTCGTCGATCAGCGCGTCGCGCTGGGCGTGGCTGACCTTCAGGCGCAAGGCCAGGCGGGTATGCCCATGCTCCAGCGCGGTAATCAGGTCTTTGCGCGCAATCAGTCGTTCGGGGGTTTGTTTGGCCTTGTCGTCGCTTTTGTAGGAACGCTGGCCGAGCACCTCACGCGCCAGCAGTCCGGGGTAGCCTTCAAGGGCTACGCGCGTTTCATCGCCTGCATGCAAACCGGGAATGTGAACGCCGGAAGCAAGCAGGCGCGGTACGCCAGCGTGCAGCATGTAGGCCACCGGCGGGTTGACCCATTTCATGGACGGACTGGAGCCGGCTGGCCGGTCCGCGCTGCGGTGCGCAAACTTGGCGCCTGCGGGGCGACTATTGCAAAAGGCAGCAAACAGATCGCGAATTTCGGGTCGGCGGAGGGCGCTGTAGTAATCGATCAACGCACGCCACTGCAGCGGCCAGGCCAGGTGCTCCACCAATTCGCGCGGCAGGCCGAAGGGGAAGTCGAAGGCGCCGGTCCAGCTACGATCAACGGCGAGCCAGCTGCCGAATTGATCCAGCGTCGGAATGCGGTGAAGCCGGGTCAACAACACGCGGCCAGCGGACTCAGATCCTTCGGCGATGACGATGGGTTTGCGTACGGTCGGGCTGCTGGAAAAATCGCAGCCGATCAAGGGCCCTGGCGGCACGGAAAGCTTCAGGAGCGGCCGATGATGGCGGCAGTCGCCATCAGTTCTTCGAGCAGCGCCATGGACACCTGGCCCGACACCGAATACGGGTCCAGCTCGGGCTTTTCGGAGTACTTGAGCAAGATGGAATGATTGAGCTTTTGCAAATTGACCTGGCCCATGGTCCAGCCGCTGAAGCGTCGTTCGGTGATCTCTTCATAGAGCAGCAAGGCCACGTCGCTGTGGCGCTTGTCGCGCTGAATGTGGCCGTACAGCTCGCTGACGGCCATGCGGCCGCCCTCAATGGCTTGCAGAAAAATGCCGCCACCGTAGCAAAGAATGCCGGTGATGCCGCAGGTGGGGTTGTACTGGCGCGACTGGGCCAGTATGCCGTCGATGGCCTCCGGGCGGGTGTCGAGGGCGCGGCTGGCGTAGAGCAAACGAACTAGCATGGGTGGGTTTAAGTCTTTTGTGGGATGAGGGCCAGAAACTCGCGCCGCAGATTGGCGTCTTTCAAGAACACGCCGCGCATCACTGAATTGATCATCTTGCTGTCCAGGTCTTTAACGCCGCGCCAGCCCATGCAGTAGTGACTGGCCTCCATCACGATGGCCAGGCCGTCGGGTTGGGTTTTGTCCATGATGAGATCGGCCAGTTGCACCACGGCTTCTTCCTGGATTTGCGGCCGGCCCATGACCCATTCGGCCAGGCGGGCGTATTTGGACAGGCCAATCACGTTGGTGTGCTCGTTGGGCAGCACGCCGATCCAGATCTTGCCGATGACCGGGCAGAAATGATGTGAGCAGGCGCTGCGCACGGTGATCGGCCCGACGATCATCAACTCGTTGAGGTGTTCGGCGTTGGGGAATTCAGTGATCTTGGGTGCTTCGACATAGCGGCCGTTGAAGACCTCATTGAGATACATCTTGGCCACGCGGCGGGCGGTGTTTTGCGTGTTGTGGTCGCCGGCGGTGTCGATCACCAGGCTGTCGAGCACACCCTGCATCTTGCCTTCGACCTCGTCGAGCAGCGCGGCCAGCTCGCCGGGTTCAATGAAGCGGGCGATGTTGTCGTTGGCGTTAAAACGCTTCTTTGCGAGGGCCAGGCGCTCGCGGATCTTCACCGAAACAGGCGTTCCCTGATCAGACAAATCCGGCACAGTCGGGGTGGATTTCATAAGCATATGCGATGGTAACAGCGCCGCCGGCATCTGTGTTCAGGGGTTATTCATCTATGTTTTGTGCCTCTAGCCCCGGTAATACGTACGTAAGCAGCTATTATTTTGATAGCGTACTGGATCGCCCGCTTGTCTGCGCTTGAGGGCGCAACGTCAATAACGCTGGCCGGTCAACAACAAGGCCAGCCGCATCAGCGCGTAGGCGAACCAGCTCAACACCCGCTGCCGCAGCGGCCGGCGGCTGTAGGCGGCCGGGTCAATGCGCCGCCCGTGATGGGCCACCGCCGCAACCAGACGTTGCCGCAGCCCTGCGGCAAAATCGCGGTCTTCGATGACCACGTTGGCCTCTCTGGCCAACAACAGGCTGAGCGGGTCCAGGTTGGACGAACCCACCGTGGCCCAATGGCCGTCGACCACCGCCACCTTGGCATGCAAAAAGCCCGCTTCGTATTCGTGAATTTCCACGCCGGCCGCCAGCAGTGCGCCGTAGACCGGCCGCGCCGCGTGGTACTGCATGAAGTATTCGTACTTGCCCTGCAGCAGCAACGTGACACGCACACCGCGCCGCGCCGCGCGAGTCAAGGCGCGGCGGAGCTTGCCGCCCGGCACGAAATAGGCATTGGCGATCACGATGTCGTGGTGCGCCCGGCCGATGGCCTTGCGGTAGGCGCGCTCGATGCTGCTGCGATTGAGCAGGTTGTCACGCAGAATCAAAACCGCTTTTTCGCCAACACGGGACGGCCCGGCGCTGACAGCGACCGTCGCGTCCGTCCGCCCGCCGTAGCCGGCTGCCCGAAACGCCTCCCAGGCCGTCGCCAGGTGCCGCTGGCGCGCGCTGTAACCAGCCTGCACACGCCACCAGAGCAGCGCCACGGCGTCTGCGGCGACGGCAGCCATCGGCCCCGTTACCGCCACCGCAAAGTCAAAGCGCGCGGCTGACAAGTCGCCATGGTTGGGGTCGTAAAAATCGTCCAGCACATTGATGCCGCCGCAAAACACCGTGTGCTGGTCCACCACACACAGCTTGCGGTGCAGCCGGCGCCACCTGTCTGGCACCAGCAAGCCCAGGCCCGAGCCCAGGGGCGAATAAACACACCACTGAACGCCGGCTTTTTCAAAGCGGCTTTTCCATTCTGGCGGGAGCGCCGCAGTGCCTATGCCATCAACCAACACCTGTACGGTGACGCCGCGTGCGGCAGCGCGGGCCAGCGCGTCAGCCACGTCCGCACCAGTGCCATGCACATCAAAAATATAGGTCTCGAGCTGAATCCAGCGCCGGGCGTTGTCAAACGCCTCGACCAGCGCGGGGAAAAATGCCTGCCCGCCTTCGAGCAGGCGGAGCGGGCAAGACGCATCATGGGGCGGTGGGGGCGAGGGCGTCGTCAAAAGTTTTTTGCGTGGGACTTCAAACTAGCGGGGCAAACGATCAGGGCTTAACCGGACTTAACCGGACTTTACCCCTCACAACTACCTATCCCGTCAGCCCAGCGCTTCAGATCAAGTCACAAAACGCGGCAACAGCAACACGGCTTCGGCATTCGACGGCGAATAGCACGCATCCGCGGCCTCCCGCCACGGCAACCACTGCCACGCCGTGTGCTCACGCGGGTTCAGGCCAACAGCTGCTTCTCGGTGTACGCAGAGGCTGAAAACATGTTCGGTGTTGTGCGTCACTCCCGGCGCGTAGCGGTGGCGCCAGGCCGGGTAAATTTCGTAAATATTCGAGACAGCCCAATCGCGCCACTGCATCGGCGTGCCGGACAGGCCGGTTTCTTCCATTGCCTCGCGCTCGGCGGTGAGCAGCAGTGGCTCGTCAAGTGAATCTTTGGAGCCGGTGACGCTCTGCCAAAAACCCGGATGATCGGCGCGTTCGATCAGCAATACATCAAGCTGCGGCGTATGAATCACCACCAGCACCGATTCGGGGATTTTGAAAGGCTTCACGAAGTCGGCGCGCAACGCGTGAACACAGGGCGCACGGTCAGCAGGACAGTGATCCAGCCCAGTCCCCGGCGCGGAGCCGGCTTCGCCGGGCCGCAGGCGGGCGGCCCCCTCGGGGGCAGCATTGACACACAGTGCAATGCGTGGGGGCTTCATACCCGCAGCCGGATATGCAACTCACGCAGCTGCTTTTCATCAACCGGACTGGGCGCATGTGTCAGCAGGCACTGGGCGCGCTGGGTTTTCGGGAAGGCGATCACGTCACGGATCGACTCGGCTCCGGCCATCATCGTGACGATGCGGTCCAGTCCGAACGCCAGACCGCCGTGGGGTGGCGCGCCGTATTGCAGTGCGTCGAGCAAAAAGCCGAACTTCTCCTGCGCTTCGTCGGGGCCGATTTTGAGCGCGTTAAAAACCTTGCTTTGCACATCGGCGCGGTGAATACGCACCGAGCCACCGCCCAGCTCCCAGCCATTGAGCACCATGTCGTAAGCCCTGGCAATGCAGCGGCCGGGATCTGTGTCCATCCAGTCTTCATGGCCGTCTTTGGGCGCCGTGAACGGGTGATGCACCGCGCTCCAGCGCTGGCCTTCCTCGTCGAACTCGAACATCGGAAAATCGACCACCCACAGCGGCTTCCAGCCTTTGGTCAGCAGCAAAGACTTCTTGCCGAACTCACTGTGACCGACCTTTAAACGCAGCGCGCCAATGCTGTCGTTGACGATACGGGCCTTGTCGGCGCCGAAGAAAAGAATGTCGCCGTTCTGCGCGCCAGTGCGCTTGAGAATTTCTGCAATGGCCTCTTCATGCAGATTCTTGACAATCGGGCTCTGAAGGCCTTCGCGCCCTTTGCTCACGTCATTGACCTTGATCCATGCCAGGCCCTTGGCGCCGTAAATCTTGACAAATTCGGTATAGCCGTCGATTTCGCCACGGCTCATCTCCGAGCCACCCGGCACACGCAGCGCCACCACGCGGCCGCCGACCGTCGTCGCTGGCGTACTGAAGACCTTGAAGTCGACCGTGGCCATCACGTCAGTCAACTCGGTGAACTCCAGGTTCACGCGCAGGTCGGGCTTGTCAGAGCCGAATCGGTGCAGGGCTTCGGTGTACGCCATGACAGGGAAATCGCCGAGGTCAGCACCCAATACGGTCTTGAAAATGTTGCAGATCATGCCTTCGAACAGGTCGCGGATTTCCTGCTCACCCAGAAACGAAGTCTCAATATCGATCTGCGTGAATTCGGGCTGGCGGTCAGCGCGCAGGTCTTCGTCGCGGAAGCATTTGGTGATCTGGTAGTAGCGGTCGAAACCCGCCACCATCAGCAGCTGCTTGAACAGCTGCGGACTTTGCGGCAGCGCGAAAAACATGCCTTCGTTGACGCGGCTGGGCACCAAGTAGTCACGCGCGCCTTCAGGCGTGCTTTTGGTCAGCATCGGCGTTTCGATGTCGATAAAGCCGTTGGCGTCGAGAAACCTGCGCGTTTCCATCGCCACGCGGTAGCGCAGCATCAGGTTGTTCTGCATATAAGGCCGGCGCAAATCGAGCACGCGGTGCGTCAGGCGGGTGGTCTCCGACAGGTTGTCGTCATCAATCTGAAATGGCGGCGTGACGCTGGGGTTGAGCACCGTCAGCTCATGGCACAGCACTTCAATATTGCCGCTTTTCAGGTTGTCGTTGGTGGTGCCGGCGGGGCGTGCACGCACGATGCCTTTGACCTGGACGCAAAACTCGTTGCGCACGTCTTCCGCGGTCTTGAACATGTCGGCGCGGTCGGGGTCGCACACCACCTGCACGTAACCTTCACGGTCACGCAGGTCGATAAAAATCACTCCGCCATGGTCGCGGCGGCGATTGACCCAGCCGCACAGGCTGACAGTTTGGCCCAGATGGGCTTCGGTCACCAGACCGCAATAGCTTGAACGCATATGGGAAACCTGTTTGTCAGCAATGGCCATGGAGATACTCGATTTTTTTGCGCTGTTGCGCGATTTACAGGGGGGGATTGAGCGACTGGACAGAAGCTTTAGCCGCGCGTTTGGCAGGGGCGACAACACCCATGGAAATCACATAGGTCAGCGCCTCGTCGACGCTCATTTGCAGCTCAATGCAGTCCGACTTTTTCAGCATGACGAAGTAACCGCCGGTCGGATTCGGCGTGGTCGGCACGTACACGCTGAGGTAGTCGCCTGGCAGGTGATTGACCACGTCGCCCCCGGGAAGGCCGGTCAGAAAGCCGATGGTCCAGACGCCTTCGCGCGGCCATTGCACCAGCAGCGCTTTGCGAAAAGCATTGCCGTTTTCCGAGAACAAGGTGTCAGACACCTGCTTCACGCTGGAATAAATCGAGCGCACGATAGGAATGCGGCTGAGCAGCGAGTTGCCCCACTGCACCAGGCGCTTGCCAAAAAAGTTGCTGGCAACG
>JANLYY010000086.1:0-18720 GCA_031365885.1 Polaromonas sp.
CGCTGGCCGGCATCGTCGGCTTCGGCGTCGAGGTCTATCAAATGCAGCCTGACTTCGCGATCGACAACCAGCTCGTCGCTCCCTTCGCGTCCAGAGCGTGACTCGCCCGGGCGTTACTCACATCAGGCGACCGTTTCCTTCGCCGTCGGTTCCCGATCTGGCGAACAGGTGCCCGAAAACGCAGTAGCGAGCCAGCGCCGGTGTTGCTGCCACGATGGGTATGAAGGTTGCACCGAAGGTTTGACGGGCTATGTCCATCACCCGGCCAATACTGCCAATTGACGGAGAACTGTCGAATGTCGAGCAGACCTTGTAGTGGAGGATGGGCGGTTTGAGATCAGCCAGGGCCTTGAAGATAGCCGGCAGCTGGTCGTCCATTTCTGCGGGTGACATGCCGCGGCTGTCGCCGGCGATACCTATGGCGTCGAAGCTATCGAATTCCTGCAGCGCCTCGGCGCTGGGTGGACTAAGGAACAACGCGCAACGAAGGCCGGCAAAGGCGAGAACTTCGAGCGCATCGGTGGAACCAGTGAAGTCGTCGCCATAGAAAGCGAGGCGAAGCGATTCGGCGCGACGGTTTCTCGGCATGCTAAGGCGGCGCCGAACTGGGCGAGCGCCCGTTGAAGCGCCGGATGCGTCTGCGCGAATGCTTCGAGGCTCACCCCTGAAATGGCGGCATCCCAGCCCTGCCGCATGCTCGCAACACCGGCGGCGATGCCGTCCGGATGCCCCAATATCCCGCCGCCCGCAAGGTGCATCAGGTCCGTCGAGCCTAGCTTGGCGTACAGGTCCGGCGCCTGGCCCGCCCACTGCCCCGATGAGAACACCGGCATGACAGCAGCTACGCCGGCAAAGGGTTCCAGGCAAGACCGGGCCGACGCAATGACCGAATCGTCCGCCTCCGAGAATTTGCTGCGAAGCCCATTGACGTGGAGATGGTCAACGCCCGCCAGGCGCCAGAGCTTTTGATAGGCGGCGAACGAGAATCCAAGTTGCGGATGGCGCGTGAACGCACCCCAGCCGTTGCGATGGGCGTGAATTGGCAGCTCGGTGTGTTTGCGCAGATGTTCCACGCCCGCAAAGCCAACCCAATTCACGCTGACCATGATGCAGCTTCCGCCGGCATTCAGCACCGCGTCGTGCCGACGCATCATCTCGTCGATGCTGCCCGAGATGTTGAAGGCATACATCGGCATGCGCCCGAGTCGTTCTGCGTGCCGCTTCAATACTGGCATGACCGCGTTGAGCCGGTCAGTGAAGGGGGCGTAGGGCGGGTCGGCCAGCAGCTCGTCGTCCTTGATGAAGTCGATGTCGGCGGCACACAAGGCATTGACCATTTCGGCGGTCTGTTCGGCCGACAGCCCGATGCTTGGCTTGATGATGGTGCCGATCAGCGGCCGGCCGTAAATTCCGGCTTTCTCTCTAGTGCCTTCAATGCCGAACTTGGGTCCGGGAAACTGGCGTGCGAAGTCTGACGGCATATCGATATCAAGCAGCCTCAGTCCCGTGATTTCGCCCAATTCGAAAAGGTTGCCAGCAACTGTCGCCAACAGGCTCGGAATATTGACGCCTACGTTGGCGATAGGAAAGGCGATCTCGATTTCGGCCCGATGAAAGACGCCCTGGTGCGCGCGCCGCTCGACAAAAGCACTGCGCAGTGAGGGCTCCAGAACCGGGGGCAAGGTGTCGATGCGGGTGACGCGCGCGCGTGATCGGCTTTTGAGCGCATCGGTTTCGCCGGGCAAGGACATGAAGGTGCCGCTCGATTGCTCCCCGGCAATGATTTCGGCCGCCTGCTCTATCGGCACAGCGCTTTCGATGAGGTACCGGGCCGTGAACTCGGCGCGGTCAGGTGTTTGGCTAAACATTTGCTGGACTGCTTTTTGTTAGATTTTTTGAGCTGTCAGGCTGCCTCCACAACGTACTTTTTGTAGTTTTTTTCTATTTTCCGTCAAGAAGAAGTGGCCCAGAAAACCGCAAACCAGCTTTTTGGATCAGTCCAGTAGCTGACTTTTTTGAAGCCGGCCTGATGCAGCAAAGCGGTCATCGAAGCCGGTGTGTATTTGTATGAATACTCGGTCAAAATCCGCTCGCCTTTGGTAAATTGTCGGTGATGACCAGGCCACTCGACGGCCAGCTTGCAACTCGCCTCGAGGTGCATTTCAATTCGTGATGCGGTGGTATTGAACAGCGCGACATGCTGCCATTGACGCAGATCAAAATCACTTTTCAAAATGCTGTTGACGTTGAGCAGCAGGTTTTTGTTGAAGGCCGCTGTGACGCCCAGCAAGTCGTCGTAGGCTGCCTCCAGCACGGCCTTGTCCTTGACCAGATCAATGCCCAGCAGCAGGCCGCGCGCCATGCCTTCCTGCGGGTCGGCGATATGGCTGAGAAAGCTCAAGGCCTGGTCGGGCTGAAAATTGCCCAGGCTGGAGCCGGGGTAGAAAAACACGCGGTCATGGCTTTGCACCTGTGGCGGCAGCTGCACGCCTTTTGAAAAATCCATGCCAAGGCCGACGATGTCGAGCGCCGGAAAACTGTCTTGAACCCGTCCGGCGGCATCGCGCAAAAACTCGACGGAAATATCGACCGGCACATACTGGCGCGGCTGGATATGCGGCATCAGTGCGAGCGCCTTGGCGCAGTTGCCCGCACCCAGATCGATCAGGCAGGGCTGCCCGATACCAGCAGCAAGCAGAGCCCCAGCGATCTGGCTATTGGCTGCTTCAAAAATCAGGCCTTCGGTGCGCGTCGGGTAGTACTCATCGAGTCCAGTGATGGCTTCAAAAAGCTTCGAGCCGAGCGCGTTATAGAAGTATTTGGGCGACACGCAGGCTGGTGTCGCGAGCAGGCCGGCAACCAGCTCGGCATTAGTGTCGATCGGTCTGGCGGGCGCGTCCTGGCCGTCGTCGCTGTACAGGTCAATGAACTGCGGCGTGTGGGGTGTTACGGGCAGCGCAAGCCCGGAGATATCAAGAGGACGTTTCACAATGAAATCAGTGGAAGTGACGAAATTTGCGAGGGTTTATTGTCGGGCTTGAACTTTTGAGTCCAAGTGGCTGCAGTCCCGTGACGCTGGTCGAAAAGTCGTATTTCAAGGCAACCCGTATTTGCTGCATGCAACAACGGGCTGCCCGTCAGGTGATCGGCTTTAAGCGGCTTTTTTGGCGTACGCACTGCACCACGCAACAGCCGCCACGTTTTTGCCCGGGTACAAGGGACAGCCGCCTTGCGCTGAACCCGCTGCGCCCTGGTACAAGGCGCAATTACTGCAGTTCTGACCATCGGCGTATTTTGGGTACTTGGCCTTGTCGGCCTTGGTTGCGTCGTTGACATAACCCAGAGCCGCGGCACTGGGATCTTTTTCGTCCATCAGGGAAAGGCCAGCCGTTGCGCCGGGTGGCGCTGCGGGGGGTGATGGTGTCGCGGGTGCTGCTGGTTCGGGCGTCGTGGCGACTACCTGGGGCGGGGGTGAAGCAGGCGGCGCTGCGGCGGGCGCAACAGACGCTTCCTTTTTACCGCAGGCCGCTAGCAGCCCGGCAGTGCCGGCAAGGCCGGCAAGCGGCAGGGCGGGGATGATTTTGATCAGATGACGACGTGTGGTCACAGAGCTCTCCTTTGGCGTTCAGGCTATGCAAGAGTGAGCCCGGCTGTGTTTCCGTTTCAAGACCGGTTTTGGGCCTGGCTTGCAGATCGAATCGGATATGCGCTTTTATGTTACGCGGTTTCAGCAGGGCTGTTATCGCAGCCCATTGCCTACACCGCCATCCGGCGGCGGCTGGCAAAACTCAGCGCATCCACCAGTGCCACCAAAATCAACATGGCCAGCAAGATACTGCCGGTCTCACCCATCTGGAACAGGCCCAGGTGAAAGGCCAGCATCTGCCCCAGGCCGCCTGCGCCCACCACACCCAGTACGGCGGCGGCGCGGATGTTGTTTTCCCAGCGGTACAGGGTGTAGCTGATCAGCTGCGGCACGATTTGCGGCAGCGTGGCGTAGATAAAAACGCGGCCCTCGTTGATGCCGCGCACGCGCAACGCCTGGCTGGGGCCGGGCGGCGCGTTTTCAATTGCCTCGGCAAAAAGGCGGCCCAGCACGCCTGCCGTGTGCAGGGCCAGGGCCAGCGTGCCGGCAAACGGCCCCAGGCCCGCTGCAATCAGCAGCAGCGTGGCCCAGATCAGCTCGGGAATACTGCGCAGCGCGTTCAGCAGCAGGCGGGCCAAGCCGCGCCCGCGCGCCGGGTCGCCGTCAAAGGTTTTGCTGGCCGGCAGCGCCAGCGCCAGGCCCAACCCCACCGCCAACAGCGTACCCACGGCCGACATGGCCAGCGTTTCCAGCGACGCCATCAGCAGTTTCTGGGTGAAACGCGCGCTGCCTTCCAGCTGTGTCATCTCGGCCAGAAAGCGGCCCATCTTGCTGAATGCCGCAGTCGATAAAAACTTCGCCCATTGCAGATCGAGTGACCAAAAACTCAGCACGACCAGCACCACCACGCCGAGCACGAACCAGCAGGCCTTGCAGCGTGCGTCAAACAGGCGCGGTGGCAGTTTGTAGATCTCGTTTGCAGCGCTTTTCATATCAGCCCTCATGCCAGCCACTTTCGCAGCCCAGCGCTGATGCAGTCCGCCAGCCAGACCAGTGCCATGAACACCATCAGCATGGTGGCTACTTCGGAGCCGTTGAACATCTTCATCGACGCATCCATCATCTGGCCCAGCCCGCCGGCGCCGACAAAGCCCAGCACGGCCGACGAGCGGATGGCGCATTCCCAGCGGTACAGGGTGTAGCTGGTGAGTTCAGCCGCGCTTTGCGGCAGCAACGCGTACAAAAATGTTTGCAGGCGGCCCGAGCCGTTGCGCAGCAGACTGGCGGCAGGATGGGCGTCGCCGCTTTCAAGGATTTCGGCATACACCTTGCCCAGCATGCCGGAAAAGGTCAGCGCAATGGCCAGCACGCCAGCAGTCGGCCCCAGGCCAACGACCCGCACAAACACCAGCGCCCAGATCAGCTCGGGCACGCTGCGCAGAACGATCATCAGCCAGCGCACGAGCTGGCGAACTGCGGCGGGCAGCGGCGCCATGCGGCCGGTGAGCGCCGAGACAGACAGCACCCGTACCGACAGCAACGCCAGCGGAATCGCCAGCAGCAGCGCCAGTGTGAGTCCGGCGGTGGCAATGGCCACCGTGCGCCAGGTTTCGCGCGCCACCAGCCATAAAAATTCACTCTCGATTTTCGGCGGCACAAAGTCAGCGACGAAGCGCAGCGCGGGCTTGAGGGCACCGGCCTGCCACAGCAGCCAGGGCTTGAACTCGGTCAGCACCAGCAGCGGCCACAGCGCGGCCAGGCTGGCCAGCAGCCAGAAAACGCGTTGGCGCGCTGCCGGGTCACGGCGCGGCAGGAACTGCGGCGCTAGCGGCACGGCAGGGCCACTGGCCGGGCAGCTGGCGGCTCGTCAGGGCTTGCTGCAGGGCCAGCGCCGGTCAGCTCGTCGAGGTGCTGGTCATACAGCTGGTGCAGGTGCTCGGGCGTGACCTGGGCGGCGGGGAGGTCAAAGGCCAGCGCGCCGCCGCGCAGGCCAATGATGCGCGGAAAGTGGTGCAGCGCCATCTCGACATGGTGCAGCGTGCATACCAGGGTGGCGCCGCGCTCCCGTGCTGCGGTGGTCAGTGATACGACAGCCTGCTGCGAGCGTGTCGGGTCGAGCGCGGACAGCGGTTCGTCGACCAGAAAAAGCCCGGCCTGCGAGGCCAGCGCACGTGCCAGGCCGACCCGCTGGCGCTCGCCGCCCGACAGCCGGTCCACCCGCTCGAACAGCTTGTCATTCACATCAAACCGGGTTAGGGCGCGCTCGGCCAGCGCCATATCCGTCGGATAAAACAGGCTGCGCACGCTGGCCCACAGGCTAACGTGGGGCAGCCGCCCGGCCAGCACGGCGGTGACCACACGCTGCCGGGGCGGCAGCGGCGGCACCTGCGGCGCCAGGAACAATTCACCGCGCAGCGTCTGCAGGGCACTGCGTGGCAGCGTCCATGGGTTGCTTCCGTTGAGCTGCAGTGCGCCCTCAGACGGCTTGAGTGCGCAGGCCAGCAACTGCAGCAGCGTGGTTTTACCCGCGCCTGAGGGGCCAATCACAGCGACCTGTTCGCCGCTGGCGACGCTCAGGCTCAGTACACGCAGCGCGGCAGGTGCGCTGGCGCGTGCCGCCGGATGCCGCGCACTGCAGTGTTCCAGGGTGATGTTCATGACTGATTTAGCCGTGTAGCCCACGTTCTAAGTGCGCAAGCCGCTACTAATATAGTAGCAAACATGTTTTTATTTTAACAGCCCGGCATTGCGGCCGGCGGCCTCGATGCCTTTGTAATTCTCGAGCTTGGTAGGCACAAAACGCGTGGCGCGCTGCAGGTCGAGCACTTCCTTGCCTTCGGGTGTGGCGGGGCTCAGGCTGAGGAAGGCTTTGCTCAGCTTTTCGCGCTGGGCTGCTGGCATGTCCGCGTGTACGGTCCAGTTGTAGTCAAAGTAGGGCGGCGTGGTGAAGATTACTTTCACCTTGGTGGTGTCGACTTTTTTCTCCGCCACAAATTTGTCCCATACCGAGCTATTGAGCGCACCCGCATCGACCTTGCCAGCCGCCACGGCGGCGATGGTGGCGTCATGCGCGCCGGAATACGCCACACGTTTGAAGTCCCTGTCCGGGTCGATGTTGGCCTGCAGCAAGGCGCTGCGCGGCATTAAATGGCCCGAGGTGCTGGACTGCGAACCGAAGCTCACGGTTTTACTTTTGAGGTCGGCCAGCGTCTTGATCTCTGGGTCGCTGGTGATGAAGACCGAGCGGAATTTCTCGTCTTCCTCACGCTGTACCAGCGGAATGACTTTGCCGCCGGAGCGGATGCTGGCCTGCACAAAGGTGAAGCCGCCATACCAGGCCATGTCCACCTGTTTGTTGACCAGCGCTTCCACGGCGGCGGCGTAGTCCGACACCGGTGTGAACTCGACTTTCATGCCCAGCTGCTGCTCCAGGTACCTGACCAGCGGCACGGCCTTGCGGGCCAGCTCGGTGGGCGACTCGTCCGGAATGGCGGTCATCCTGAAGACGCCCTGCGCGTGCAATACACCGCCCATGGCGGTGAACGCAGCGCAGGCCAGCAGTGATTTCAGGGTTCGGGAAGAAAAGTAGGCCATGGCTTGGTGCCTCCTGGGTTTGGTTTCTGGACTGCAGTGGCGCTGCGTGGCGGCCAGCCTGCGGCTTGAAGTTCGCTATTTTGGCTGCAAGCTGGTTGCTGCGCCCGTCGCCAGCTGAATAACCAGTGGCCCGGTCCGCATCGCTCAGCCAGGCCACGCCAGCGTTCGCTGGCTATCGAACCGCCGCGCCTGCCCCGTCACCGGATCCACAAACGCAATCGACTTCGCCAGCAACTGCAGCGGCGTGGCGTAGTCATCGTTCTGTGTGCGCGACACCGGGGGATACATGCGGTCGTTCAGAATCGCAACGCCGAGCGCGTTCATGTGGACGCGCAACTGGTGCTTTTTGCCGGTAACCGGGCTCAGCGCATAGCGCGCCAGGTCACCGATTTTTTCGATCACGTCGATATGCGTTTCGCTGTTGGGCACGCCCTCAATTTCACGTTGCCGGAAGAACGGCTCATCCTGCACGATGCGGCTTTTTCGGGTCAGCGGAAAGTCGATTTCCGGTCGCCACGGCCCGATGGCTTCGTAATTTTTTTCAACCGCGTGCTGTCTGAAAAGCGAGCCATAGGCGTCGCGCTCGCGGGGCTGCACAGAAAACATCACCAGGCCCGCGGTCTCGCGGTCGATGCGGTGAATCGGCACCAGGCTGTCGATTTTTAAACGGTTTTTCAGCCGCACCAGCAAGGTTTCCTGCAGGTAGTTGCCCGATGGCGTGACGGGTAAAAAATGCGGCTTGTCGGCAACGACGAGATGCTCGTCCTGAAAAATCACGGTTTCCTGAAATGGGATCACCGGCTCATCGGGCACATCGCGGTAGTAGTACACGCGCAGGTGATGGGGGTAGGCGCGTTCGGGCGTAACCAGTGCGCCAAATTCATCTACGACCTGGTGGGACGCCATGCGCGCCAGCCAGGTCTCGCGGGAAATCGCCGGGAAATGCTCAACCAGAAAATCAGTGATGGTGCGCCACGGGCCGGCGGGCAGGCCGACGCAGCTGGGGCCTACGCCTGCGCGCATCGGCAAACCATGATGAGTGGTGCTTGTCACACCCGCGCAAACACCACGTCCCACACGCCGTGGCCGAGCTTGATGCCGCGGTTTTCGAACTTGGTCAGCGGCCGGTAGTCGGGCTTGGGCGCGTAGCCGTCTGCCGTTTCGTCAGCGGTATTTTTCAATAGCGGCTCGGCGCCCAGCACTTCAAGAATCTGCTCCGCATAGGGCTGCCAGTCGGTGGCGCAGTGCAGGTAGCCGCCGGGTTTCAAGCGTGCCGCCAATTTTGAAATCAGCGGCGACTGGATCAGCCGGCGCTTGTTGTGTTTTTTCTTGTGCCACGGGTCGGGAAAAAAAATATGTACGCCGTCCAGGCTGCCGGGTGGCAGCATGTGGTCAATGACTTCGACCGCATCGTGCTGCAGGATGCGGATGTTTTCCATGCCTTGTTCGGCAATGCGTTTGAGCAGCGCGCCGACGCCGGGCGTGTGTACTTCGCAGCACAAAAAATTCGTCTCCGGCATCTGCGCGGCGATGTGCGCAGTCGCCTCGCCCATGCCGAAGCCGATCTCAAGCACCGTCGGCGCGTGGCGCTGAAAAACGGCAGAAAAATCCATGGGCGCTGCGTTGTAGGGCAGCAAAAATCGCGGGCCAACCTCTTCGAAGGCTTTCGCCTGACCCAGTGTGGTGCGGCCGGTGCGGCGCACAAAGCTGCGGATGCTGCGGTGAAAGCTGGTGTCGGCGGGCGCAGCGTCAGGCGGCGGCAAAGAGTCGGGGGCAGGCGTTGGGTTCACTGCCTGATTTTAGTGGGCTCGCCCGCGCGCAAGTCCACCCACAACGGCACTGCCTGCTGCAGCCAGTCGGAAGGCGTCTTTGCATTGGGATTGCCGAGCAGCCCAAGCACTTCGCCTGCCTGCTGCAATGCTGCGACCGGCTGGCTCGTGTCCAGCGGCCGCGCACCGTTTTGCTTCGAAAGTTTTTCGCCGTTCGCACCCCGCACCAGCGGCGTGTGCAGATAGGCTGGTAGCGCAAAGCCCAGCGCACGCTGCAACAAAATCTGCCGCGCTGTGTTGTCGGCCAGGTCTTCGCCGCGCACGATGTGGGTCACGCCCTGCGCCGCATCATCAACGACAACAGCCAGCTGGTAAGCCCACAAGCCATCAGCGCGTTTCAAAACGAAATCGCCCACTGCCAAGCCAACGTTCTGTGTCTGCGTGCCCAGCAGGCGGTCGTTCCAGACGATTTCTGCGTTGGCGGGTGGCGATAGCGCGGCGGTTCGAGGTAAACCAGACGCTATTGAATTTATAGCTGCTTGCGCACGTTTTACGGGGGCTACAGGCCTATTTGACTGGAATTCTTCAGTCAGAAAGCGCCAGCTGCGCGGTGCGCGCCCCTTGAGTCCGCCCCGGCAGGTGCCCGGGTAGACAAGCTCGCCGTGGCGCTCCAGTGTCTGCCCGCTGGCCTGCATCGCGCGCGCCAGGTCTTGCCGCGTGCAGCCGCAGGGGTAAGCCAGGCCACGGGCGATCAACTGA
This sequence comes from Polaromonas sp., assembly GCA_031365885.1. Lineage (GTDB taxonomy): Bacteria > Pseudomonadota > Gammaproteobacteria > Burkholderiales > Burkholderiaceae_C > Polaromonas. Next base: position 9,709 of record JANLYY010000086.1, read on the forward strand.
TCCAGCGCAGTCTGGTAAATCGCCCCGCGCTGCGACTGGTACACCGGCGGCGCATCGGGCAAAAGCCCGCAAGCGGCGAGCTGCGAAAGAATGGTTTGGTCACAGCCGGCCACGCAGCGCGGCGTATCAACATCTTCAATCCGAACCAGCCAGCGGCCGCCGTGGGCGCGCGCATCCAGCCAGCTGGCTAGGGCTGCGACCAGCGAGCCGGCATGCAGGGGACCAGTGGGGGAAGGTGCGAAGCGGCCGACATAGCCCCCACGGTCGTTCACTTCGTGTAACTCCCTGCCCCCCGAGGGGGCCGCTGCGCCTGCGGTCTGGCGAAGCCAGTCCCGCGGCCCCTGCTTGAACTGCATGCACTGCCACTGCCGTTACTGGCATCGAGGCCATGGTCAGCGCTCATCACACCAGTGCCAAAGCCATCTCCAGCCCCGAAACAAACCCGTCTTCCACCCGATGCCCCAGGCACCAGTCGCCGCACAGGCCGATGCGCGATGTCGCGTCCCACACGTGGCTCTTGCCCAGCGGCTCGGTGGTCTGGGCATAGCGCCAGCGGTGGACTTCGGCATATGGCGGCTCGGCGCGAATGCCGGTGACTTCGGTGAAGGCCCTGAGCAGTTTGGCCTTCACGCGCTCGGCGTCGTCTTCGAGGTGGCGCTCGGACCACTGCGGGCTGGCCTGCACGGTCCAGCGTTCGACCAGGCTGCGTCCGGGCTTGGATGATTCGCGGGCCAGCCAGGCGATGCGGTGATGCGTGCTCCGCGCTGCATTCCACTGCGGGCCGAGGTGCGCCAGGTTGGGTTGCACCGCCTGCGGAAACGCCAGCATCAACGTCCAGCACGGCGCGACCGTTACCGCGCCTAGCTCGGCCTGCAGCGATTTGGCCTGTTGTGAACTGAGCAGCAGCGCGCGGGCCTGGGGCGACGGAATAGCCAGCACCACCGCGTCAAAGCCGCTCTGTACCCGCGCCTGCGCATCGGGCCCTTCTGTTTGCAATTGCCAGCATTCCGGGTGCAGCTTGTCGGCCTCGATGCGGACCACCTGGGTCTGCAGCACCAGCTTGCCGGCGGCAGCCAGTGGCTCGGCCCATTGCCGTACCAGCGAATTCATGCCGGGCGTGGCGACCCAGTGCGCCTCTTTGGGCGGCAGGGAAGAGGCCACGACGCGACCCAGCTCGTCGAGGATGCGAACTGTGTTGGCGCTCCACGGGCGCACCAGCCCAGACGCGGTCGCCAGGGCCTTTTCGAAACGCGCATCGCGTACGGTGAAGTACTGCGCGCCATGATCAAAGCCGCCGAACTCGCTGCTGCGCGTAGACATGCGCCCGCCTGCGCCGGTGCTTTTCTCAAACACCGTCACGTCAAGACCGGCCTGCATCAGGGTACGGGCACAGGCAATGCCGGCGATGCCCGCGCCAACGACAGCGACCTTTCGCAGTGACGGTTTTGTCTTTGAAGCAGCGGCGGAAGTTCGGGGTTTTTTTGTCATGTCGTTTTACTTTTTCTGAAAAGATGAGAATTTGGAAAGGTAGTTTATTTTCTGTGGCGCACGGCATGGGCTGAGCGTATGCCCGAACTCTACACGCCCTGACGCCCGCATCAGGGATTCAAGCGGGATGGGGCCGGTCAAGCAGCGCCTTTCGCGTGGTGGCGTACGTCAATTGCTTAAGCCACCACTGCAAGGCGCGGCCTTCGCTGGCGTTTGCGCCGCTGCGCCAGGCGTAACTCAGCGGCACCCGCCGCTCGGCGCCCTGCACCCGCTTTTCGATCAGATGGCCGGCGTTGATATGGGGCCGCGCTAGCGGCTCGGGAAGAAAACCGCCGCCCAGGCCACGCAACTGCGCTTCGAGTTTTTCCTGCATGCCGGGCACCGTGAATATGTCTTGCCCGCCCATCAGGCCAACCGTCAAGCCGCTGCCACGCTGCACCGAATCGGCCACTGCTACGGCGCGATGCGGCATCAGGTCGGCGTCTGAGATCGGCTCTGCAGCACTTGCCAGCGGATGGTGCGGCGCTACCGCGTAGACAAATCGAAGCGTGCCCAGCGGTTTGCTTTGCACCGAGCGGTTCAGTGATGCTTCGATGGCGACGCCGATGGCCAGATCGGCCTGCCCCGATGTCAGCGCTTCCAGCGTGCCTGACAGCGCTTCATGCCTGATCTTCAGGCGGGTCGGTTGTCCCATTGCAAAAAAAGATTCGCACAGCTCCATCACTGTGCTGCGCGAAATCGCGCTGTCAATGGCCAGCGTTAACTGGGGCTCCCATCCCGTGGCGATACGCTTCACGCGATTGGCTACCGCGTCGAGCTCGGCCAGCAGGCGCTTGCCTTCACGCTGCAGCTCGGCGCCTGCCGGCGTCAGTCTGGCTTGCCGTGATGAGCGGTCAAACAGCAGCGCATCGAGCGCGTCTTCCACCAGGCGGATACGGTAGGTCAGCGCGCTGGGGACCAGCCCCAGCTCTCGGGCGGCCGCCGCCATGCTGCCAGTGCGATGAACCGCATCGATCAGCCCCAGGGTTTCGGGGGTCAGCGTGTTGCGTACATGGTCTGCAGAGGTGGTCATAAAAATCATTCAAATAATTTGAATGATGCCATCAAATTTACGCAACGGCGAGCGTATCTGACAGCGCTACAGTCAATGCATTGAAACGCTTTTTAAAAGTTATTGAAACGGAGCACCCGATGATGGCTTTAAGAAAATCTGCTGACCGAGGTTACGCCGATCATGGCTGGCTGAAGTCCTTCCATTCTTTTTCGTTTGCTGACTACTATGACCCGGCCCACATGGGTTTCGGCAACCTGCGCGTCATCAACGAGGACCGCATTGCGGCCGGGCGCGGCTTTGGCACGCACGGCCACCAGAACATGGAAATCATCAGCTATGTGCTGAGCGGTGAGCTGGCGCACAAAGACAGCATGGGCAACGTCAAGGGCATTCCGCCCGGTGATGTTCAACGCATGAGTGCCGGCACGGGCGTGCAGCACAGTGAGTTCAACCATGCCGATGGCCAGACCACGCATTTTCTGCAAATATGGATAACGCCCAATATCACGGGCATTGCGCCAGGCTACGAGCAGAAAACCATTCCTGAAAATGAAAAGCGCGGCCGGCTGCGGCTGGTCGCCGCGCCTGACGGCGGTGAAGGCACCGTGTCGATTCATGCCGACGCAAAAATTTATGCCGGCTTGTTTGACGGCGAAGAAACTGCCGTGGTGATGCTGGACCCGAAGCGAAAAACTTACATCCATCTGGTAAGTGGCCAGCTTGAGGTCAACGGGCAACTGCTCCGTGCTGGCGACGCTGCGGCGCTGGAATCGGAAGCGAAACTGCAGCTGGCGAGCGGTCTGTCGGCAGAGGTTTTGGTGTTTGACCTGGCACCCTGACAGGGCAGGGGTCAGCGGGCATGGACATGCCTGCTGTCATCGCCTCTGTCTTACAAAAATTCATGCGTGGCTGCAACATACTGCTGTTAGCCAAGTGCCTGATGTTTCTCTACTTTTTATAAGGATTCCCATGTTCACCTCGCTTCAAAACCCTCTCTCCCTTCTCGGCCGCGCGTTGCTGGCTCTGCTTTTTGTGCCCGCCGGATTTGGAAAAATTGCTGGCTTTGCGGGCACGGTGGGCTATATCGCGTCAAAGGGTGTCCCGCTGCCGGAAGCTGCTGCAGCGATTGCGATTGCGGTCGAACTCGGCTTGGGCCTGCTGCTTCTGGTGGGCTTGAAGGCGCGCTGGGCTGCACTCGGCATTGCCTTTTTTACCGTGGTCATCACGTTTATCTTTCATAACTTCTGGGCTGTTGAAGCCGCTCAGCAGATGCAGCAACAGCAGGCCTTTTTCAAGAACATCGGCGTTGTCGGCGGCCTGTTGCTGGTAGCCGCATTTGGTCCTGGCGCATGGAGCCTGGACGGGAAACAAGACGCCTGAAATTTGCACGCTCTAATTTTTATCCACTTCCAAATCATCAGGAAAAAGCATGTCTAAAGTTGTCGTTATCTATCATTCAGGCTACGGTCATACGCAGCGTATGGCTCAGTCAGTGGCCAGGGGCGCCGATGCAGAACTGCTGGAAATCAGCGCCGACGGCAATCTGCCCGAAGGCGGCTGGGAAACGCTGGCTGCAGCCGACGCCATCGTCATGGGATCGCCCACCTACATGGGCAGCGTGAGCTGGCAGTTCAAAAAATTTGCCGACGCATCGTCCAAACCCTGGTTTTCAATGAGCTGGAAAGACAAGGTCTTTGCCGGTTTTACCAACAGCGCCAGCCTGAACGGCGACAAACTGTCGACGCTGCACTATTTGTTCACACTGGCGATGCAGCACGGCGGCGTTTGGGTCGGCACGGCAGCCATGCCCAGCAACAGCAAGGCGGCGCAGCGCAATGACCCGAACTACCTCGGTTCATTCAGCGGGGCTATGGCTCAATCGCCGTCGGACGCCGGTGCGAATGAAATGTTTGCCGGTGATCTGGCAACTGCGGAGACGTTTGGCAAACGTGTTGCCGACGTTGCAGCGCGATTTCAGCGCTAGTCCGAACAACTGAGTCAGGAGCCTTTGATGTCCATCGCAATCAAACGTAAAAGTTTGTCGTCTATTGCCCAGACGATTACGGTTCGTGGACACGAATTGACGGCTGACGAGGACGCCTCCAGCCTCGGTGAGGCCGCCTACCCCACGCCGCATGATCTCTATGATGCCGCGCTGGGCGCCTGCAAGGCGCTGACGGTGCTTTGGTATGCGCGCAAAAAAGGCATTCCCGTCGATGACGTGCAGACCGTCATCGAACGTGACGGTTCGGGCGAGCGCGCTGGCGTGTACAAGCTGACGGCCCGCATGAAGATCAGCGGCGCGCTGACCGACGCCCAATTGGCCGAGTTGCTTGCCGTCGCCAAGAAATGCCCCGTACATAAGTTGATGACCACCGTCACCACAGAGATTGACACCGAGATGGAGCGCATCCTGTGAGCGGGCTGCTTCAACTTACCGGTCAGAACAAACACCTGGGAAATGGCTTCGTCGTGCGGCGTTTGCTCCCGGATGCAAAGCGGCAAGCCGTCGGTCCATTTTTGTTTTTCGATCACTTCGGACCTGTCACGGTTGAGCCAGGGGCGAGTCACGATGTGCGGCCGCATCCGCATATCGGACTGGCAACGGTGACGTATCTGTTCGAGGGCGCCAACATGCACGGCGACAGCCTGGGTGTGGAGCAGCGGATCAAGCCAGGCGCTGTGAACTGGATGACCTCAGGGCGGGGCATTGTGCATTCGGAGCGTGGCCCCGAGGACTTGCGTGACAGGGCTTATGTCAACCACGGGCTTCAGTTGTGGGCTGCACTGCCGCTGGCGAGCGAAGAAATTGAGCCGACGTTTTTTCACGCGCCTGCAGCGGACATTCCGGTCGTGATGACCAAGGGCGCAGAGGTGCGTGTGCTGGTGGGTGAAGCTTTCGGCAAAACGTCGCCGGTAAAGACCTTCTTGAAAACGGTTTATCTCGACGTGATTCTGGCCCGTGCAGGCCGACTGGAACTGCCGTCAATTGCCGATGAATTGGCAATCTATGTCGTGGAAGGCGGGGTGTCGGTCGATGGGCAATCCGTAGTTGCAGGAACGCTGGCTTTGTTGACGCCGGGATCAACCGCCATATTGACCAGCACGGCGCCGACGCGGCTGGTGGTGATTGGTGGAGAGCCGCTCAACGCCCATCGCTACATGTGGTGGAACTTTGTGTCCAGCCGCAAGGACCGGATTGTGCAGGCGAGTGAAGAATGGCTGGCCCAAAGCATGGGCCACGTACCGGGGGAAACAGAATTTATCCCGCTACCAAAGCTGCGGTTTGTTGCCAACTGAAAGCCGTTGCGTGTAATCACACATCCCGCGCTAGGCGAACCCCGCTGAATTGCCACTGCGCATCCGGCGGAAAAAAATTCCGGTAGCTGGCCCGTATGTGGCTGCGTGGTGTGGCGCACGAACCACCTCGAAGCACAAACTGATTGCACATGAACTTGCCGTTGTATTCACCGACCAGCCCTTCCCACGGCTGGTAGCCCGGGTAGGGGTTGTAGTTCGATTGCGTCCACTCCCAGACATCACCCAGCATCTGCGCAGGCGCGTCGCCGGTTGAACTGCGCAGCGGAAGCGGGTGATAGGCGGCATGTTCGACGAAGTTGCCGGAAGGCTCGCCGGTGTTGTTGCTCTGGGGAAGTGCCCGCGCGGCCAGCTCCCATTCAAATTCTGTCGGCAGACGCGCGCCGGCCCAGCGCGCCAGTGCATCGGCTTCGAAAAAATTGACGTGACAGGCGGGTGTGTTGGGGTCGACTTCGACCATGCCCTGCAAGGTGAAATTGCGGAAGGCAGCACTCGCATTTGCGTTCTGATCGCTGCGTTGCCAGTAAAAGGGTTGCGCATGTTGACCGGCTTGTACCCAGTCCCAACCCATCGACAACCAAAGCTCGGCTCGCTGGTAGCCGCCATCGGCCATGAACGCCATCAGGTCGCCATTGGTGACCAGCCGGTTGGCCAGTTCAAACGGCGCAATGAAAACCTGATGCCGGGGCGTTTCGTTGTCAAAACTGAATTGACCGTCCAGCGCTGCGTCGAAGCCGTGTTCAACCAAACCGCCCGCGTAGGCGTGCCAGCGCTGTGGCTCGGGTCGCGTGCGTGTGAGCGGCCAGCGACTGGCATATGCGGGCGCCAGCGGATTAGATGACAGGGCGTGCTTGATGTCTGTCAGGATCAATTCCTGGTGTTGCTGTTCATGTTGCAGGCCCAACTCGATCAGCTTTGCCAATTCACGATCAGAGCGGCCCTGCGGGGTGTCAAGCAGCCTCAGTACCCGGTCATCGACCTGCTGGCGATACCTGAAGATTTGATCAAGGGACGGCCGACTGATCAGTCCGCGTTTGGGTCGTGGATATCGGTCGCCGATGCTCGTGTAATAGCTGTTGAAGAGAACACGAAAACTGGCATCAAACGGTTCGAAATTGCGCTCGTATTTTTCCAGAATGAAGGTTTCAAAAAACCAGGTCAGATGCGCCAGATGCCATTTGGTCGGACTCGCGTCGGGCATCGACTGCAGCTGGCAATCCTCAGCGCTCAAAGGCGCAGCCAGTGCTTCAGTTTGCTCACGGATTTTTGAAAAACGCCTGGCCATGTCATGTAGCTGTAGCGGCGTTTCTTGAAACTGGTTGGATGGGTGCATGAATGACAGTGTTCCTGATTAGTGCAACAGACATTTTTTGGGCAATCAGCAATTAATTTATATGTTTTCATGGAGGGTGGCCAGGGTTTGTCAGACGACACGCCAATTTCGACTCAGGCGGGGCTAACCCCGTCCTAAAATGATGGTTATGTTTGTTCATTTACGTATTCACACCGAGTTTTCAGTCGTAGACGGCACCAACCGCATCAATGAGATCGTGCCCGCCGCAGCCGCTGACCAGCAGCCCGCGCTGGCCATCACGGATCTGGGTAATCTGTTTGGCACCATCAAGTTTTACAAGGAAGCGCGTGGTGCCGGCGTCAAGCCGCTGATTGGCGCTGATGTCTGGGTGCAGGTGCCTGGTAAAGACGTTGGCGCGCCCGCGGCGCGGCTGTTGTTGCTAGTGCAAAACCACCGCGGTTATCTCAATCTGTCAGAACTGCTGACACGCGCGTGGACAAAAAATGTATTGCGCGACCAAGCCATCATCAAGCTCGAATGGCTGGAAGAATTGAACGAAGGTTTGATCGCGCTCTCGGGCGCGCAAGGCGGCGCGGTGGGTCAGGCGCTGGTCCAGGGTGACAGCACGCGGGCCGTTGAATGTGCGCTGCACTTTGCGGGCTTGTTTCCGCACCGGTTTTATCTGGAGTTGCAACGCGCCGATCGACCCGACGACGAGCGCCATGTGAGCGCTGCGGTGCAGCTGGCGGCCCGCTTGAAACTGCCCGTGGTGGCAACGCACCCGGTGCAGTTTTTGACCTACGACGACTATGAGGCGCATGAGGCGCGCGTCTGTATTTCCGAAGGTGAAATTCTGGGCAATGCGCGGCGTGTGCGCAAGTTCACGCGCGAGCAATATTTCAAATCGGCAGCGCAGATGAACGCGCTGTTTGCCGACGTGCCGTCGGCGCTGGCCAACACGCTGGAAATTGCCAAGCGCTGCAACCTGACGCTGGAACTTGGCAAGCCGATGCTGCCCGACTACCCCACACCACCGGTCGATGGCGTGCAACTGCCGATTGACGCGTACTTTCGCCATGCGTCGTTTGAAGGCCTGGAGGCGCGGCTCAAACATTTGTACCCGCAGGAAGTGTTGCGCGAACAAAAACGCTCTGTGTACGTAGAGCGGCTGGAGTTCGAGATCAACACGATCTTGAAAATGGGTTTCCCCGGCTACTTTTTGATCGTGGGCGACTTCATCAACTGGGCCAAAAATAATGGCTGCCCGGTCGGGCCCGGCCGGGGTTCGGGCGCGGGCTCGCTGGTGGCCTATTCGCTAAACATCACCGACCTGGACCCGCTTCAGTACAACTTGCTGTTTGAGCGGTTTTTGAACCCGGAGCGGGTGTCCATGCCCGACTTTGATATTGACTTTTGCCAGGCCAATCGCGACCGCGTCATTGATTACGTCAAAGACAAATACGGGCATGAGGCGGTGAGTCAAATCGTCACCTTCGGCACTATGGCCGCGCGGGCGGCGATTCGTGACGTGGGCCGGGTGCTGGATTTTCCTTATGGCTTTTGCGACGGTATTTCAAAACTGATTCCGAACAAGCCCGGTCAGGCCGTCACGCTGCAGTTACTGCCTGCCGAGCGCAACAAAAATGACAAGCTGGTCTATGCGCTGGAGGCGGAACCGGTGCTGGCCGAGCGCGAGCGCAAAGAGGAAGATGTCCACACCCTGCTTGAGCTTGCACGCAAGCTCGAAGGCCTGACGCGCAACGTCGGCATGCATGCGGGCGGCGTGCTGATTGCGCCCGGCAAGCTGACTGACTTTTGCCCGCTGTATCTGCAGCCGGGCAGCAGTTCAGCCGTCAGC
>JANLYY010000103.1:0-6323 GCA_031365885.1 Polaromonas sp.
CACTGCGGCTTCACTGATCGTGTGCCGCGCGCCTGCCCGGCCTGCGGCAACATCGACATCGCGCCAGTCGGCCGCGGCACCGAGCAACTCGAAGAGCACATCGCGGAGTTGCTCGTCAACGTGAACCGTCCCGACGGCAGCGCGGTTCGTGTGGCTCGAATCGACGCCGACAGCACCCGGCTGAAAGGCGCACTCGAATCACAACTGGCCCGCGTCCACGCCGGCGAGGTCGATGTACTGGTCGGCACGCAGATGATTGCCAAGGGCCACGACTTCAGGCACATCACACTGGTCGCCGCCATCAACCCCGACAGCGCATTGTTTTCCAGTGACTTCCGCGCGCCCGAGCGGCTATTTAGCCTGTTGATGCAGGCCGCAGGCCGCGCCGGCCGCGATGCGAAGCACAGCGCCGCCAGCGAAATGTGGGTGCAGACCTTCCACCCCACGCATCCGCTGTTTGCCGCGCTGCGCCAGCACGACTACCCCGCCTTCGCCCGGCAGCAACTCGCCGACCGCCAGGCCGCCGGCCTGTCGCCATTCGGCTTTTCAGCGCTGGTGCGGGCCGAGGCACGCACCCAGGAAGTAGCGCAGGGCTTTTTAAACGCCGCCATGGCCGCCGCCGAAGCGCAGCAGGTCACCGCCCATGACGCCGTCATCCGCTACCCGGCCGTGCCGATGACGATCCAGCGCGTCGCCAACATCGAACGCGCCCAGGCGCTGGTCGAAAGCCCCAGCCGCGCCGCGCTGCAACGCTTTCTGGCGGCCTGGCAGCCGGTGCTGTTTGAAACGCGGAAGCAAAGCGAATTCAAAAGCCTGGTGCGCTGGGCGATTGATGTGGATCCGCTGGCGATTTGAAGATTATCGAAACTAAGGCGCTATAAATATAATAGCTGCTTCCGCAAATATTCATTGGGCTGCAAGCTGATTCTTCTTACGGTAGGGAGTTTTCGAACTGATAGCCAGTCACTGGCTGTCTGGACTTGCCCTAAAAATTGCGCCGAGATAAGTTTTATCTGCTGAAATATCCGCAATTGTTCGCCTTGTGACACATGGGGCTCAACGCTCAGGAGAGCGATGCCGGCGCCCACGACAGCCGCCGCTGCAACTCGGCGACCAGCAAAACCCTCGCGCAGAAAGACCGACCCGATGATGGCGGCAAAAACAACGCTGGTTTCGCGGAGCGCGACGACCGGCGCCAAAGCCAGAACCGACATAGCCCAAAGCGAGATGGCGTACCCGGTGACCGACAGCAAGCCCGCCACAAGACCGGATTTCCATGTCGTGCGGGCAAACTCCCAAAGGACAGATTTTCTGCGGACGTAGGCTACCGACATCATTCCAACGCCTGTCGTAATCTCCAGCCAGGCAATGTAGCCAAGCAGCGACTGGGACTTGCGAATCCCAATTCCACTGAGAAAACTGTACGCCGCAATGGCGACACCGGTAAGGAGTGCAAAGAACACCGCCTGGCGGTTGAGGGTGCGACCGGACCACGCAAGAAGAAATATGCCCACAGAAATAAAAATGACCGCCAGAGCAGATAGAGGTCCCAATAATTCGCCCGCAAAGAGGCTGGCAAGAAACGCCACCAACAGAGGCGCAATTCCTCGGGCGATGGGATAGACCTGACTCATGTCGCCGACTCGATACGCATTGAGCATCAGGGCGTAGTACAGATAATGAACGGCTGCAGCGGCAACAAGAAAAGGAATGCTTTCAACGGACGGAAGCGGGACAAATCCTGCGACGACTAAACCTGCGAGCAGCCCCACAACGCGAATCGACGCGAGCATCAGCAAGCGGTCGCTGCTGCTTTTCACCATCGCATTCCACAGTGCGTGAGCTAGTGCGGCAACAAGTACCAAGGCGTGCAAGGCATTCGCGGACATTGCGTTTGGCTAGTGGGTAGCGCTTAGGGCGCATCCGCTGAAAAAATGGTCAGCCCACTTCATCTGCCACGACCAGCAACAGCGTTTCGCCTGTGGCGACCAGTTTCTCGGCGCCTCCGCCCTGAGCGTACAACTCACAGGTCGTGAAGACTTGCGACTTGCCGGGCTTGACCACGCGCGCCCTGGCGACGAACCGTTCGCCAACCGCTGGACGCAGACAATTGACCGAATAGTGCGAAGCGAGAACGCGACCGACCACCGTAGCGGCTGCGAAACCACAAGCCGTGTCGATGAGCGCGCCAATCAGGCCGGCATGCAGAAAGCCTGAGTATTGGCCAACCTCGCTCCGCCACGGCATGGCGATTTCTACTTTTCCAGGTTCCGCACTGATGACTTCGATGCCGCACCATTGATTGAAGGCTGCGGTCTGGTTGATAGCGCGGATTTGGGCTAGTGGGTCAGGAAGTGATTTCATCGCCGTGCCTTGAAGTGAGTGGACAAGGGCAATGTAGATTCCGATGCGAACTGGAGCTGTCAACACTGCGACAGGTACTCTGCAGCGAGCGAGTAATTCGGGCCAGATAACGATTGCCACGATGGAAGACAGGCAAAAGATCCATCAGCCTTCTACAGGTATTTAACTCAATCCCACGGATTGATCAACTCAACGCCAGCGCCCCTGAAATCCCGCACATTTCGCGTCGCCAGTGCAAAACCCTGCGCAGCCGCAATCGCTGCAATCGCCCCATCGGCAAAGCCCATCGTGTTGCCAGCCGCCTTTGCGCCGGCGTTGATCTTGCCAAAGGCCTCAGCCGCCTTGGTGTCGAAGGACAGTATTCGCCCTTCAAACAGAGGCGTGATTTGCCGCATCACAGCCTGCTCCAGATCAAGCCGCCTGCGGCCTTGCGGAAGTGCTTCGATGCCTGCCAGCAGTTCGGCCAGACTCACTGCGGCGAGGTAAAGCGTTTCAGGCGCCTGCCGATCCAGCCAGTCGAGCACAGCTGGCGACGGCGCAGGTTTGAGCGGTTCCGAGACGACGTTGGTGTCCAGAATAATCATCAGTCAAACTGCGCGGGACGCACCGGACTGGGGTCGCGTTGCAGATCAAGCTCAAGGCCACCCAGGCTGCGGCCGATAGCAGCCAGCGCGGAACCCATGCCAAAGGCAGGACGCACAGCGCTCTCGAGAATGTGTCGCACCTCGGCCTCGGTACTACGCCCATGCTGTGCAGCGCGCAGCTTGAGCGCGCGATGCGTTTCATCGGGCAAATTGCGAACCGTCAGTGCAGACATTGATATCACTCCTTTGCGTTGAGGTAAATGATATCGTTTTATGATTTTGATGTCAAAACTTCAACGCTTGAGCCGCCAACGGTTATCGACTGCCGACAACACAAACGCTATTGATTTAATAGCTGTTTGCGCACGTTTTACATGGGCTGGAAGGCACTTTTGCACGTTTTTCTATTTTGCTTGTGACCAGATCATGGTGCAGCGAAGACGCCGCCTATGATTTCAATTCGCACCTAGCGGCTGGCTTGGCAAGCTGATTTGGCGCAGCTGCCATACCGCGAATCAACCTCCCGCTGCACCCTTCACAAAGCACCGCACCCCAATGAAACCGATATTTTTTCACCTTCACTATGCCGCTCTTGCCCTCGCAATCGCTTTGCTGACGGGCTGCGGCGGCGGCAGTGGGGACGCTGGCAACCCGGCTTCCACCGCAGCTAGCCCGAACCCTGCCGCCAGCGCCGCTTCAAGCAAGACCCTTTGTGGCGTCGATGTCGGCTTGAAGCTGCTCGAAGGCACCGTCATTTCGGTACACGATGGCGACACGATTACGCTGGGCAGTGGCGGCGCCGTGTACCGCGTCAGGCTTGACAGCATCGACGCGCCCGAGCTGGCACAGCCCTTCGGCAACACCTCGCAAAGCACGCTTGCCAGCGCGGTGCTGGGCAAGCCGGTGAAGGTGGCTTACACCAAGACTGACCAGTACGACCGGATCGTGGGCGCGGTGTTTACTGACAGTTGCCAATACGTCAATCTGAATCAGGTCTCGTCCGGCATGGCGTGGTTTTACAAGGCCTATCAGTGCGAAGTCAGTGCGGCGGTACGCGCGCAATTTTCGCAGGCGCAGGGCAATGCATCTGCAGCCGACCTGGGCCTGTGGGCGCAGGTCAACCCGGAAGCGCCGTGGTTTTTTCGAAATGGCAATGAGCCGGTCACGCCGGTCTGCAAGAGCGACGCGGCGCTGTCAGTTGCCAGCACGGCATTGACATCCGTCGGCCTGACGACCAACGCCAACAGTTCTACCCCCGTCACTGTCTCAACCCCCACCACCACATCAACCCTCATCTGCTACACCGGCCCGCGCGGCGGCACCTACACGCTGAACGCTGACGGCAGCAAAAACTACAGCGGTTGTTGATCGGCGGGGAGCGGCTGGAGCCAGACAGGGCAGCACGAACGATTGTCAGACGCTATAATTTTAATAGCTGCTTACGCAATTTTTACCTGGGCTACAGGCACTTTTCATTGGTATTTTGACGCAGAAACGCCTCAAGTCATCAGCGCCACAAACCCGGAGAACGTGAAGAAGGCCAGCACCGTAGACAGCAAGATGATGCGCGCGATGCGGCCGTTGTCGGCGCCGAAACGTTCAGCCAATATCGCCACATTGCTAGCGCTGGGCAGCGCGGCGACCAGCACCACGACGGTCAGCGCGAAGGTGTCTAGCGGCAGGCCAAGCGCGATGGCGCTAAGGCCGATCAGCCCGACCAGAATCGGATGCACTAGCAGCTTGATCAGCGTCACCGGCAGGTAGTCCATTAACGGCGTGCGTGACGTGCTATTTATTTGAGAGCGCGCCAGCACCGCGCCGATGGTGAACAACGCGACCGGGGAAGCCGCATCAGCCAGCAAGCCCAGGGTTTGCATGACCGGTTCAGGCAGGCTGATCTGCAAGCTGGACGCCAGCGCACCCAGCACAATCGCCCAGGGCAAGGGGTTGAGTGCGACGCCCTGCAACGCTTTTTTGGCGGCAATTTCGGCGCCATGAACATCGGCCGAATCAAGCCGCGACAGCGCAATGCACAGCGATGAGGTCACCACCAGATCAACCACGATGGTGACGATCGCCGGCCCGGCCGCACGGGCGCCCAGCAAGGCGACCAGCAGCGGCACGCCCATGAAGCCGGTGTTGGGAAACGCCGCCACCAGCGCGCCGAACGACGCATCGTCCCAGCCGGTGCGGCCCCGGTTATGGCCCTTGTCACGGCCCAGCGTCACCGCAATCGTGAACGCCACCATGATGACCGCACACAAAAAATACACGGCCATCAGCGTGCCATCAAGCAGCTGCGCAATCGGCGTGCTGGCACCGAAGCGGTACAGCATGCAGGGCAGCGCAAAGTACAAAATAAAGGCGTTGAGCCCCGGAATCGCCGCCTGCGGCAACAAGGCGCGCCGGGCGGCGACATAGCCGCACAGCACGAGAGCGAAGAAAGGGAAGGTGACGAGAAGAATGGAAAGCACGGGAATCGCCTGAACTTAAAACAGCATGAGAAAAGCGGCCAGCGGGACAACAGCCAGAGGCACAGGCGACTGCGTCTTTAATTTTTCGACAGCGCCAGTGGCCATCGGCGCTTTGGTCACCATGATGCACGCTTCGCAACCATGGTCATGCGACAGACGAGCCGCTTTCAGCACATCCTTGTCTTGCACTTCATTGCGGTACTTCACCTCAACCCCGATGCGGGTGGAACCCAGATCAACAATGAAATCAATCTCGTCATTGTTGCGCCGCCAGTAACCCAGCTCGACCAGCCCTGGCCAGCGCCGCAAGTGGTTGGCCACCACGTTTTCGGCATAGGCACCCATCAGCGTCAGGTCGGCCACCATCTGCTCCTGGCTGAGTTTGAGCACCGCGTTGCGCACCGCCAGGTCAACCAGGTAAGTCTTGAAGTTGCCGGCTTTCGGCGTTGATTTGGTGCTGGTGTGCTTGTGCAGCCGCCAGACCAGATCAGTCGCTTCGAGCAGCGGAAAATAGGTTTCGATGGTGCTGCGGGCCAAGCCGATTTCGCTGCTGATCTGCGACAGGTTGGATTCACGGCCGGGGTCTTTCAGCAGGCCCAGATAAAAGCGTCGCAGCATCTCTGGCTTGCGAAATTCGGCGGCGACCAGCAGGTCTTCGAAGATCACGCGCTCGACCTGGTTTTGGTAGAGGTATTCCTGTTTGGCGAGAAGCGTGGGGAGTGGCCAAACCTCTGGGAAACCACCCTCAAATAAGAAGTCGATGACCTCAACTCCACGCTCCCCTACCGCATAGTGTCCCCAGTCACTTAGGACTTCCATCATCTGAGGAATGGGCATACTTTGGAGTCGTTTTACCATATATGCCAGTGGAAGACCAACAGAATTTTTAAAGTATGAGCTC
>JANLYY010000109.1:0-5349 GCA_031365885.1 Polaromonas sp.
CTACAACGTGCAAGCCCCCACAGGTGCAAACGGCGCGGCTTTCCTGCGCGACCACGAAGGGCAGGTTAACGCGCTGGTGTATGACTCGGTGATGCGATTCGGCGGCTCCATTTCTGCCGAGCATGGCGTCGGCAGCCTCAAACTCGACAAGCTCGAACAGCACAAATCGCCGGTGGCCCTTGGCATGATGCGCGCCATCAAGCAGGCGCTGGACCCGCACAATTTGATGAATCCGGGGCGGGTCCTGCGCTTATAATTGGGCATATGTTATGCGCATATAATTTGCGCATTCATCATGGAGACTGATTATGCTGAAATTCGACAACGCCCCCAAAAAGGCGACCAACCTGTCGCTCAATTCAAAGGTGCTGGAAGTGGCCCGCGAGATGGGCCTGAACATCTCGCAGACCGTGGACACCCTGCTGGCCGATGAAGTCAAAAGACGATATTGGGAAAAGTGGCGCGAGGACAACCAGCAGGCTTTTGCGGCCTACAACGAACGCATTCGCGAACACGGCTTGCCGCTGGCCAAGTACCGTACCTTCGGGCGCAGTCTGGGCGACGGGAAAAAAGAGCAGGATTGAAATGGCACGCTTTGATGTTTACTCCAATCCCGACCCTGATGACAGAGCCGAGATACCGTACCTGCTAGATATACAAAACACATTTATTGAGGTTGAGACGCGCGTGGTTGTGCCACTTTCCATGGCGAACCTGTTTATGGGAGTGGTTCGCGATCTGAATCCCCAGCTGGTCGTGCAAGGCAAAAAAGTGATCTTGAATACGTCTGCTTTGGGTGCCATTCCAGCTTCGGATCTTCGCAGACCCATTGCTAATCTTGCGTCTGATCAAGCCTTGATTCAAGGCGCGCTGGATACGCTTCTCGGCGGGTATTGACATGGCTGCCCACCCCGTCCGCTCCCAATACGAAGACTTTATGCGCCACGTCGATACGCAGGGCGTGTTCAAGGCTGACCGCACCGGCACCGGCACCAAAAGTGTCTTCGGCTACCAGATGCGATTCGATCTGAACGAAGGCTTTCCGCTGGTCACGACGAAAAAGGTCCATCTCAAATCAATCGTGCATGAACTGCTATGGTTTCTGCAGGGTTCAAGCGACAACAACTGGCTCAAGGAACGCGGTGTGACGATCTGGAACGAATGGGCGCGCGAAGATGGCGATCTGGGGCCTGTCTACGGCGTGCAGTGGCGCAGCTGGCCGACGCCTGACGGGGGCCACATCGACCAGATCACTGAGGTCATCAAGACCCTCAAGACCAACCCCGACTCGCGCCGCATCATCGTCAGCGCGTGGAACGTAGCCGACCTTTCAAAAATGGCCTTGATGCCGTGCCACGCTTTTTTCCAGTTTTATGTGGCGCCTGCCACGGAAACCGCCGGCAAAGGCAAGCTCAGCTGCCAGCTCTACCAGCGCAGCGCCGACATCTTTCTGGGCGTGCCGTTTAACATTGCCAGCTACGCATTGCTGACGCATATGGTGGCGCAACAGTGCAGTCTCGATGTTGGCGACTTCATCTGGACCGGCGGCGACTGCCACATCTACAGCAACCACGCCGAGCAGGTCGCGCTGCAACTGAGCCGCGCACCGCTGCCCTACCCCACCCTGCAGATCACGCGCCAACCGGCTTCCATTTTCGAATACGAGTTTGAGGATTTTAAATTTATGGACTACCAGCATCACCCGGCCATCAAGGCGCCAGTGGCGGTTTAAGGTTGCCGTGAAAATCAACATGATCTACGCCCGCGCGGCGAATGGCGTGATCGGCAAGGACGGCGTCATGCCCTGGCATTTGCCAGAAGACCTGGCGCGCCTCAAGCGGCTGACGCACGGCTGGCCGGTCATCATGGGGCGCAAGACCTGGGATTCGCTGCCGCCGCGCTTTCGCCCGCTGCCAGGCCGCACCAACATCGTCATCACGCGGCAAACCGGTTGGCAGGAAACTGGCGCGCAACCGGCGTCCAGCCTTGCCGATGCGCTCAAACTTTGCAAGGCATCAACAGAAGTCTGGATTATCGGTGGTGCGCAAATCTACGCGCAAGCAGAGCCGCTGGCCCAGCGAATTGAGGTCACCGAAATCGCGCAAGACTTTGACGGTGATGCCTTCGCGCTTACGCTAGGCGCTGACTGGCTTGAGACGACGCGCGACAATCACGTTGCTTCAACCGGGCTGAAATTCAGCTTCGTCACCTATAACAAACACAAGGAAAATTGATATGTCATCAGACGGATTTCACGTACACGGCCCTCACGACCACGAACTTGAGCACGCGGCGCAAGGCGCGCACGGCGCCAGCCACGACAGCAACGGCGGCATGATCGCGCAGATTGCGGTCATCACCGCGATCATTGCCACCGTCGGCGCCCTGTTCTCATATATGGGTGGCGCCACGCAGGCCAATGCCGGGCTCTACAAAAACAACGCGGCGATCAAGAAAACCGAAGCCTCTAACCAGTGGAATTTCTTTCAGGCCAAAAGCACCAAGCAGTCGCTGGCCGAACTGGCCCGCGACCTGGCGCCCGACGACAAAAAGCCGGTCTACCAGGCCAAGATTGATCGCTACGAAAAAGAAAAAACCGAGATCAAACTCGGCGCTGAAAAGCTCGAAGCCGAAGCCACGACGTGGGACAAATCGTCCGACGAGCAAATGCACCAGCACCACCGCTGGGCACAGGCGACCACGGTGCTGCAGGTATCGATTGCGCTGGCAGCCATCGCGCTGCTGACTCGCAAGCGCTGGCTGGAATACGGGATGTTCGCGCTGGCCGGCGTCGGGCTGGTCATCGGCGCGCTGGCGATGCTACATATTTAATAGCTGCTTGCGCACGTATTACCTGGGCTACAGCCTTATTTGATGAGTAAGCCATGAAGATATCGACCTGGAATGTCAATTCGCTCGCCGTGCGACTGCCGCAGGTGTTGGACTGGCTGGCGGCCAATCCGGTCGATGTGCTGTGCCTGCAGGAACTCAAGCTCAGCGATGAAAAATTCCCGCTGGACGCACTGCAGGCAGCGGGTTACCACAGCGCGGTCTTCGGCCAGAAAACCTACAACGGTGTCGCGATCTTGAGCCGCACGCCGGCGCGCAGCGTGGTCAAAAACATCGTGGATTTTACCGACGAACAGTCGCGCGTGATTGCAGCCACGCTTGACATGCCGACGGGCGAAGTGCGTGTCGTCAACGGCTACTTCGTCAACGGACAGGCGCCGGGGAGCGAGAAGTTTGAGTACAAGATGAAGTGGCTGGATGGCCTGCGCAACTGGTTGGCGCTTGAGCTGGAAGCGCACCCGAACCTGGTACTGCTCGGCGACTTCAACATCACGGTCGACGACCGCGACACTTATGACGCCGACGGCCTGCGCGAGACGATTCACCACACGAGTGAAGAGCGCGCGCACTTTAAGGCCCTGATCGATCTGGGTTTGACCGACGCATTCAGAATGTTCGAGCAGCCTGAAAAAAGCTACTCGTGGTGGGACTACCGCGAAATGGCCTTTCGCCGCAATCGTGGCCTGCGCATCGACCATATTCTGGTGAGCGAGGCGCTGAAGCCGCAGGTGGTCAGTTGCACTATCGACAAGCTGCCGCGCAAAAATGAACGGCCGAGCGACCATGCGCCGGTGACGGTCACGCTTGAGTCGCTATAGTTTTTATAGCTTCTTGCGTACGTATTGCCTGGGCTAGAGGCATGTAAGGCACTAAAACCTAACACGAACACCTTATTCAAGGTGCAGTTCCTGAATCTTTCTTGTGATCGTATTGCGCCCGATGCCCAGTTTTTGCGCCGCCTCGATCCGGCGCCCGCGCGTGTTCAGCAATGCGGTCTGAATCAGTTTGGACTCGAAGCGGCGCGTCAGCACATCCCACACGTCGCCGCAGCCGGACGCCAGCAGCGCCATGGCTTCGGCTTCGAGTCCGGTCTCCCAGGATGTCGACGTTGCAGGTTCCGACAGTGGCGGTACGAGGTTCGCAGACGACGACACCAGCCCCTCCGCCGTTGCAGACGAAATCGGCACGGCTGATGGCGCGTGCGCGGAGGCGCTCACGCTGGCTGTACCCTGAACCTCGGCAGATTCGGTTGCAAATTCTGGTTCGGCGGCAAAGCCTGGCGCCCTGGCTGCCTGCGTAGTGGTGCCCAGCACTTCGGGGGGCAAGTCCTTGGGCTCAACGACTTGCGCGGGCGCCATCACCGTGAGCCAGTGGCAGATGTTTTCCAGCTGGCGCACATTGCCCGGAAACGCAAACAGGCTGAGCTGCTGCAGCGCTGCATCAGAAATACGTTTGGGCTCGACACCCAATTGCCTTGCGCTTTGCTGCAGAAAATAGCGCGTCAGCATGAACACGTCTTCGCGCCGCTCGCGCAACGCCGGCAGACGCAGCCGGATAACGTTCAGGCGGTGGAACAGGTCTTCGCGGAAGGCACCGTCCTTGACACGCTGCTCCAGGTCCTGGTGTGTGGCGGCAATCACCCGCACATTGGTCTTCACCGCAGCATGGCCACCGACGCGGTAGAAACTGCCGTCGCTCAAAACGCGCAACAAACGCGTCTGCAAATCAAACGGCATGTCGCCAATTTCATCGAGAAATAGCGTGCCGCCGTCGGCCTGCTCGAATCGACCACGGCGCATGGTCTGCGCGCCGGTGAATGCGCCGCGCTCATGGCCGAAGAGTTCGCTCTCCAGCAAGTCTTTTGGAATTGCGGCGGTGTTGATGGCGACAAATGGCCCGCCCGCGCGCGGCGAATGCTTGTGGAGCGCGCGCGCGACCAGCTCTTTGCCCGAGCCCGATTCGCCGGTGATCATGACCGTGACCATGCTCTGGCTCAAGCGGCCAATGGCACGAAACACGTCCTGCATGGCCGGTGCCTGACCGAGCATTTCGGGCGCGGCGGCCATGCGTTCCTCGGCCACTTCCTCACGCTGGCTTTCTTCAACGGCGCGGCGAATCAACTCGACGGCCTTGGGCAGATCAAAGGGCTTCGGCAGGTACTCAAAAGCGCCGCCCTGGAACGCCGACACGGCACTGTCCAGATCAGAGAAAGCCGTCATGATGATGACCGGCAGTCCCGGCAGCTTTTGCTTGACCTTCTCCAGCAGGTCCAGCCCGGAGCCACCGGGCATGCGGATGTCGCTCACCAGAATTTGCGGACACTCATCGTCACTCGCGGTGGCCAGCGCCAGCAGCACGTCTTTGGGGTTGGTGAAGCTGCGGGTGGGCAAGTTTTCGCGCAACAGCGCTTTCTCCAGAACGAAGCGAATTGACTGGTCGTCATCTACTATCCAGATCGGCTTCATGTACTTGGTTGTCCCGGTTGTGGCTGCCCCGATA
>JANLYY010000166.1:0-7225 GCA_031365885.1 Polaromonas sp.
TCTCAAACGGGTTTTCAATGAACCACTGCAGCGGGATGATCAGCCGGCGCTCGTCCCATATCTTCAGCACCACGTAGCTTCCCTTGATTTCCTCGACGCGCCCCCACTCGCCGTTGACGATCAGCACGTCATCGATACGCATCGGCTGGGCCAGCGCCAGTTGCAGCCCGGCAATCAGGTTGCTGAACACCGGCCGGGCGGCAATCCCCACCACGATGCCGATCACGCCGGCCGACGCGAGCAGGCTGGTGCCCAGCTGCCGGGCACCGGGAAAGGTCATCAGCATCAGCGATAGTCCGGCCATCACCACCATGAAGCTGACCGTGCGCGCCAGCAGCCGTGTCTGCGTGTGGACGCGGCGCGCATTGAGGTTGTCCTCGACATCGACCGGGTGCTGCGCGACGATGCCCTGCGCCACGCCTGCCACGGCTTGCTGGGCCAGCCAGGTGATGCTGGCCAGTAGCAGCAGCGCATTGCCGTGGCGAATCTGCTCTATCAGCGGCAACGTGTCGGCAGCCACCTGCCAGACCGCCTGCAGCGCAAACACCGGCAGCACCAGGCGCGAGGGCCGCCAGCAGCGGCGCGCCACCGCGCTGGACACCGGCAGATTGCGCGTCAGTCGCCAGATCAGCGCTGCGCCCGCGCGGTGCACGATGAGCGCGAGCAAGGTGACGATCAGCGCGGTCAGCAGCACACGCCAGTACGAGGTCTCCAGCAGACCGAGCAGCTTTTCAAATTCCATGGGTGGGCGGGCTCAACACAAGTTCGAGACGGGACTTAGTTCAGCCAGCCGCGCGCGGTTTGATCAGCGCTGCGGCCTTCTTTGCCTGGCGGCGCGCAACCTCAACATCGGCATCAAAAACCAGCGCCACGCCCATACGGCGTTTGACAAAGCTTTCCGGCTTTCCGAACAGGCGGATGTCGCTGTTGGGTACGCGCAGCGCGTCGTCCACGCCGTCGAACACGATGCCTTTGGCTTCCACGCCGCCGTATATCACCGCGCTGGCGCCGGGGCTCTTCATTGCCGTGCTGACCGGCAGGCCCAAAATGGCACGGGCATGCAGTTCAAACTGTGTTTGCACTTGCGTACACATGGTCACCATGCCGGTGTCATGCGGGCGCGGGCTGACTTCGCTGAACCACACGTTATCGCCCTTGACGAACAGCTCCACGCCGAAGACGCCCAGCCCGGAGGGCTTGCCGTCAAAGCCGACGCCGAGGTTGTCTGTCACGGCTTTGGCGATGTCACGGCTTCTTTGCAGCGCCGCAGCGCGCATCGGCTGCGGCTGCCAGCTTTCCACATAGTCCCCGGCTACCTGAACATGGCCGATCGGCTCGCAAAAATGCGTTTCTACGGAACCGTCAGCGGCCAATGCGCGCACGGTAAGCTGCGTGATCTCGTAGTCGAAATCAATGAAGCCTTCAACGATGATGCGGCAGCCCGCCACGCGGCCACCGGCCATTGCGTAATCCCACGCGGCTTTGACATCGGCGGGCCCGGCGATCTTGCTCTGGCCTTTGCCCGACGAGCTCATAACCGGTTTGACGATGCACGGATAGCCGATTTTTGAATCGATGGCGGCCTGCAATTCGGCAAGAGAATCGCAAAACACATACGGGCTGGTCGGCAGGCCCAGCGTCTCGGCAGCCAGGCGGCGAATGCCTTCGCGGTCCATCGTCAGCCGGGCCGCACGGGCCGTGGGAACAACGCGCACGGTGCCCGCCGTTTCCAGCGCTTCAAGCATAGTCGTGGCAATCGCTTCGATCTCGGGCACCACCAGATGCGGCATTTCTTTTTCAATCAGCGCCTTCAACTGCGCCGGGTCACTCATCGTGATGGTGTACGCATGGTGCGCGACCTGCTGGCCGGGCGCATTGTCATAGCGATCAACGGCAATGGTTTCCACGCCCAGGCGCTGCAGTGCAATCAGCACTTCCTTGCCCAGCTCGCCGGAACCGAGCAGCATGACTTTGGTGGCGTGGGGGGACAGTGGGCTGCCGAGGGTGGTCATAAGTGGAGCAATCGAAAAGAAATGGTTTTCAGAAAGAAAAAGCGACTGAATGGAATTTACCGCACATAACCATCCCGGCTAGCGATCAGGGCCGTCGAAGGTTTCCTACATCGAAGCTGCCGGGTGCATTGCACAATAGCTTGATGATTCAAGCTGACTCTGCGCCGACCCAAACCAGGACTATTTTCTCCGTTCGGGGTCTGCGCAAAAGCTATGGCACTGCCCTCGTCGTCAATGACCTGTCATTCAATATTGCACCCGGCGAATGTGTCGGGGTGATTGGCCCCAACGGCGCTGGCAAAACCACCACCATCCGCATGTGCCTGGGCCTGACGACGCCCGATGCGGGCAGCATTTCATTCCATCCGCCTGGCGATGCCAGCGCAGCGCTTCACATGCCGCAAGACGCACTGGCGATCAAGGAAAACCTCGGCATCGTCAGCCAGTTCGACAGCCTGGACCCCGACTTTTCGTGCGCCGAAAATCTGCTGGTCTTTGGCCGCTATTTCGGAATGAAAGACACGGTGATCCGCGAACGCATTCCGCGTCTGCTGGAGTTTGCGGCGCTGACCAGCAAAGCCGACGCCAAACTCGGCGAGCTGTCTGGCGGCATGAAGCGGCGGCTCAGCCTGGCGCGGGCGCTGGTCAATGACCCGCAGCTGCTGCTGCTCGACGAACCTACCACGGGCCTGGACCCGCAGGCGCGGCATCTGATGTGGGAGCGGCTGCAACGCTTGGTGCAGCAGGGCAAATCGATTTTGCTCACCACTCATTTCATGGACGAAGCCGAGCGCCTCTGCAATCGCCTGCTGGTGCTCGACCATGGCAAAAAAATGACCGAAGGCACGCCGCGCCAGCTGATTGCCGACAATCTGGAGCCCGACGTGGTCGAGGTCTATGGCGCTGGTGCGCTGGCGCTGGTCGAATCACCTTTGAAAGCGCTGGCCGCGCGGGTTGAAGTCAGCGGCGAAACGGTGTTTTTCTACACGCAGGATTCGCGTCGCCTGCTCGACGCGTTGACGCACTACCCGCAGCTGCGCACGCTGCACCGGCCGGCGAATCTTGAAGATCTGTTCTTGAAGTTAACGGGTCGACAGATCCGCGAGGACGCCTGATGTCTGCTGCTCCAACAATTGGCAAATCCTCAACCGGCCCATGGCGTCCGCCACAAATCAGCGGGCGCTGGCTGCCGGTTTTCAGGCGCAACCTGCTGGCTTGGCGCAAGCTGGCGATACCGAGCCTGGTCGGCAATATTGCCGAGCCGCTGATCACGCTGGTCGCCTTCGGCTACGGCCTGGGCACACTGATCGGGACCGTGCAATTGAACGGCACAGCAATTGCCTACATCGTGTTTCTGGCCAGCGGCTCGATTTGTTCCAGCGCGATGAATGCGGCGTCGTTCGAGGCGCTGTACTCGGCCTTTTCACGCATGCATGTGCAGCGCACCTGGGACGGCATCATGAACGCACCGGTGCGGCTTGACGACGTGGTGTTTGCCGAGATGCTGTGGGCGGCGTTCAAGTCGATTTTCACCACCGTGGTGATTCTGGCGGTGATGCTGGCGCTCGGCATCAGCCACAGCCCGATGTTGCTGCTGGCGCTGCCGCTGCTTGGGCTGGTCGGCATCACGTTTTCCTGCATCGCGCTGATCTTCAATGCGCTGGCCAAAGGCTATGATTTTTTCACCTACTACTTCACGCTGTTTTTGACGCCCACGATGTTTTTGAGCGGCGTGTTTTTTCCGCGCGATCAGTTACCTGGCGTGATGCGGACGGTCTCCGACTGGCTGCCGCTGACCGCAGCCGTCGAGCTGATCCGCCCGCTGTTTCTGGGCCAATGGCCAGCGCATGCGCTGCAAAACCTGGCGCTGCTGGTGTTCTACGCAGTGGCCGGCTTCTGGGTCGCGCTGGCGCTCACGCGCAAGCGGTTCCAGACCTAGCAAACTCGTGCGACTTCAATGCCTGCTATTATTTCAATAGCTGTTTACGCAAGTAATATGGGGGCTTAGGGCATAAACACCTGCAACCCCCGGCCTGGTCAGGTGCGCACGCGACCATCACCAGTCAGCATCGACAGCTCGGCAAAGCTCGATGCCACATGGTCGTTCGACGAGAAATTAACCGAGAAGCCGCCCATTGACAGTGAGCCGATGCCTTCGAGGCCGGTGATCAGCGCCTCGCGTGTGGACCGGGCGCCTGCCCGCCGCAAGCCTTCGACAAACACCCTGGCAGCGAGATAGCCTTCCATGCTCGAGAAGTTGGCCTGGACGGCTGTGCCGACCGCCTTGACCGCTTCGGCAAACTCACGGGCTATCGGGCGCGCCGGGTTGTACGGCGAGGGCATGACCTGCGAGACCACGACGCCGGCACCATCCTTGCCCAGCTCGTCGGCCAGCGCCTGCGTGCCGACAAACGAGACGTTGAAAAAAGTGCCGCCATAGCCCGATTTTTTCGCCTCGCGAATGAAAGCTGCACACGATTTGTAGGCGCTGACCTGCACGATGGCATCGGGCCCGGCGGCTGTCAGCGTTTTGACGGCCTGCGCCACATCGACCGAGTTGCGCTCCACCGTGGCCAGCGCCACCGGCTTCAGACCGAGGCCGCCCAACGCCAGGGTCATGCCGTTCAGGCCGGCTTTGCCGTAAGCGTCGTTTTGATAAAACACCGCAATTTTTTTCAGGCCGAGATGGGTCAGCTGTTTGACGATCAATGCCGTTTCGTCGTTGTACGACGCGCGTACATGAAAAGCGTATTTGTTGAACGGATCGCGCAGCGCCATGGCACCGGTGAAGGGTGCAATGAAAGGGACTTTTTCCTTGACTGCCAGTGGCAAGGCAGCGATGCTGGTCGGCGTCCCGATGTAGCCAAACAGTGCAAACACGTCTTCAGCCAGCAGCTTGCGGGTGTTTTCTGCGCAGCGGTCGGGCTCGTAGCCGTCGTCGAGCTTTTTAATCTCGATCAGTCGCTTGTTGACGCCGCCCTGGGCATTGATCTGGTCAAAAAACAATTTCGCACCGTTATGAAACTGGATACCCAGCTGGGCCGCCGGGCCCGTGAATGCGGCTGACTGGCCGAGGATGATTTTGCTTTCGGACTGCGCCGTGGCAATGTTGAAACCGCCCAGCAGGGCAGCGCCGGCTGAAAGGGAAAAGGTGCGTCGATTGAGGTTCATGTGAGGATTTTCCCCAAGCAAAGGCTGTGCATTTGCCAAACCAGCATCAAATAAAAATTTTCCCGGGTCTTCCTAATGCTTTGGTGTCGATGTGCGGTCAAAGGCGTGAAGGAATGATGCAAAACCGTGATTTATTGTGTCGCGCACCCGCATCAGGTTTTTGAGGAAGTTGGCGAAAACCGCAACTATCTTGGCGCCGACCTGACTTCAAGGGCGTGTTTCGTTGT
This sequence comes from Polaromonas sp., assembly GCA_031365885.1. Taxonomy (GTDB): domain Bacteria; phylum Pseudomonadota; class Gammaproteobacteria; order Burkholderiales; family Burkholderiaceae_C; genus Polaromonas. The sequence continues at coordinate 5,411 of JANLYY010000166.1, forward strand.
GCTTATCGCCAGTCAGGCTTCCAGCGGCGCCGCTTTCGCCGCTTTCAATTTAAAGTCAGGCTATGCACAGCTCGTCCATTCTTTCCCCCGCCGCAGCGCTGACTACGACGATACGCGGCGCCTGCCCGCATGACTGCCCCGACACCTGCTCGCTGCTGACCACGGTTGAAAACGGCATCGCCATCAAGGTGCAGGGCAACCCGGACCACCCGCAGACCGGCGGCGTGCTGTGCCACAAGGTCTCGCGCTACGCCGAACGTACCTACCACCCCGAACGGCTGCTGCAGCCCATGAAGCGCTGCGGCCCCAAAGGCAGCGGGCAGTTTGAGCCCGTGAGCTGGAATGCCGCACTTAGCGACATTGCCACACGCCTGAAAACCATTGCTGCGCGCAACCCCGAAGCCATCGTGCCTTACAGCTATGCCGGCACGATGGGCCAGGTGCAGGGAGAAAGCATGGCCGGGCGCTTCTTCAACAAGCTGGGCGCATCGTTTCTGGACCGCACCATCTGCTCCACCGCCGGCGGCGAAGGCTTCACGCAAACGCTGGGCGGCAAGGTCGGCATGCGGGTCGAATTTTTTGCCGAGGCCAAGCTGATCATCATCTGGGGCAGTAATTCCATCGGCAGCAATCTGCATTTCTGGCGCTATGCGCAGCAGGCCAAGCGTGATGGTGCGCGGCTGGTCTGCATTGACCCGCGCAAGAGCGAAACCGCAGAAAAATGCCATGAACACATCGCGCTGTTGCCGGGTACCGATGCGGCGCTGGCACTCGCTTTGATGCACGAGCTGATCCGCAACGACTGGCTGGACCACGACTACATTGCCCGCCATACCGTGGGCTGGGATCGTTCAGATGACTCGGACGGCTTGCGCGCGCGCGCGCTGCAGTGGAGCCCCGAACGGGCCGCCGCGATCTGCGGCATTCCGGCGCAACAAATCAAAAATCTGGCGCGTGAATACGGTCAATGCTTTGTTGACCAGCAACCTGCAGCCATCCGCCTGAACTACGGCATGCAGCGGGTGCGCGGTGGCGGCAATGCGGCGCGCGCGGTGGCGTGTCTGCCGGCGCTGATCGGCGCCTGGCGGCACCGCGCCGGCGGCGTGCTGCTGAGCAGTTCGGGCCAGTTTCCGGTCGACAAGGCGGCGCTGCAACAGCCGCAGTTGCTGGCTGGCTACCCGACCGGAAAGAAGCCCCGCACTATCAACATGGTCACGATTGGCAACGACCTGCTGGCCGAAAGCTCGCCCGCCTTCGGGCCGAAAATTGAAGCGCTGATTGTCTACAACAGCAATCCAGTAGCCGTAGCGCCCGAATCAGGCAAGGTGGTGCAGGGCTTTGCGCGCGAGGATCTTTTCACCGTGGTGCTGGAGCATTTCCAGACCGACACCGCCGATTACGCCGACTACCTGCTTCCGGCCACCACGCAGCTGGAACACTGGGACACGCACAGCGCCTACGGCCACACCGACGCATTGCTGAACCGCCCGGCGATTGCGCCGCTAGGCCAGGCCAAGCCCAACACGCAGATTTTTCGCGAGCTGGCCGCGCACATGGGTTTTATCGAGCCCTGCTTCAAAGACAGCGACGAGATGCTGTGCCGGGCTACGTTTGGCGACAAGATTGATTTCAATGAATTGCTGGAGAAAGGCTTTGCGACCTTAAATCTCCCCGACGCGCCGTTTGCCGAAGGCCAGTTCCCGACGCCTTCGGGCAAGTGCGAATTTTTCAGTACGCGGCTGCAGGCGCAAGGGCTGGACGGCCTGCCCGACCATGTGCCGAACTTTGAAGCCGCCAGCACGTCGGCGGATTTCC
>JANLYY010000169.1:0-3998 GCA_031365885.1 Polaromonas sp.
CCTGCCGTTCGGCCAGGCCTTTGGCGCGCGCTGTCACGACATACTGCTTTCTTATCTCTTCCAAAAACGCATTTTTGGTGAGGATGGCGGTGACGGCAAAGCTGCCCAGCACCATCGCTGTCACCGGCATGGCGATATGCCACAGGTAGTCGGCGATGCGCGCGCCCCAGCTCAGCTCGTCCCAGTTGCTTGACGTCAATCCGCGCAGCGGAAACCACTGGAGTTGGCCGCCAAAAACCACCAGTAGCACCACGCCCAGCACAAAACCGGGAATCGCATAGCCGATCAGCACCAGCAAGGTGGTGATCAGGTCAAACTGCGAGCCGGCGCGCACCGCCTTGGTCACGCCCAGCGGCACGGCCACCAAGTAGCTGATGAAAAACGTCCACAGGCCCAGGCTGATGGACACTGGCAGCTTTTCGACGATTAGTTGCGACACATCGCGGTTCTGGAAAAAGCTTTTGCCCAGGTCGAACCGCGCGAATTGCCCCAGCATCTGCCAGAAGCGCTCGGGGGCAGGTTTGTCAAAGCCGTACAGCGCCTTGATCTGCTCGATGCGTTTCGGGTCCACGCCCTGTGCACCGCGGTAGCTCAAGCCGCCGCTCTCGGCACCGCCGCCACCCACGCCGGTCTTGGCCTCGGCCAGGTACTGCTCGACCGGCCCGCCGGGGACGAACTGCACTACCGCGAAGGTGATCAGCAAGACGCCGAACAGCGTCGGGATCATCAGCAAAATGCGTTTTAGAATGTAGGCTAGCAATTTATTTCGTCCACCAGGTGTAAATCGCCCAGTTTTCACCGGCGGCATAGGGCGGCATCGGGTCCTGCCGGGCCAGGCGCCGGTCATTGAACGCCATGCGGTGCGTCGCGGCTGTCCACTGCGGAATCAGGTAGTGGCTGTGGGTGATGACGCGCTCCAGGGCACGGCACGCGGGCAGCAGCTCAGCCTTGGTTTTGGCGCCTGTCATGCGCGTGATGATCGCATCAACGGCCGGGCTGCTGACACCAGCCAGATTTCCAGAGTCTTCGGTGACGGCCGCTTTGCTGCCGAACAGATCGGCAAATTCCTGGCCCGGGCTGTTGGTGCCGGCGTAGGCCAGCGAAGTGATGTCGAACTCGAAGCGGTTGAGTCGCTGCTGGTACAGCGCAAAGTCGACGGCGCGGTGATTGAACGTGATACCGAGCTTTTCCAGGTTGCGTGCCCACGGCGAGACCACACGCGCCCCGCCCTCGTTGCTGTCGAGGTATTCGATCACCATCGCCTCTCCCTTTTTGTTGCGCAGCGCACCGTCCTTGATCTCCCAGCCGGCCTGCTGCAGCAGATCGCGGGCCTTCAGGAGGTTTTCGCGCAGGCCGTTGTCTCCTTCAACGCGCGGCGGCATGGCCGGCGGCCCGAAAACCGCAGCAGGAATTTCCTTGCGCCATGGTTCCAGCAAAGCCATCTCATCCGGCCCCGGCACCCCCGTCGCCTGGCAGTCGGTGTTGCCGAACAGGCCGTTGACGCGCTGGTAGGCGTTATAGAACATCTGGCGGTTCATCCACTCGTAGTCCATCGCCAGCCCAATCGCCTGGCGCACGCGCACGTCCTTGAATTTTTCGCGCCGGGTGTTGATGACGTAGCTCTGGAAACCCGACGGCAGGCGGTGCTTGAATTCGCCCTTGACCAGCTCGCCCGAATCGAACTTTTTGCCGGTCACGCGGCGCGCCCAGTCGCCCGCTGAAAAGAAGCGCATCAGATCGAATTCGCCGGCCTTCAGCGCTTCTAGCCGGGCGGTGTTGTCCTTGTAGATTTTCACCAGCACGCGCTCGAAGTTGGCCGTGCCGCGCCGCACGTTCAAGTCCTTGCCCCAGTAGTTTGCATCGCGCACATAGGTGATGTCTTTGCCAAAGCGCACCGGCCCGATCTTGTACGGGCCGCTGCCAATCGGGATGTCCATCACCACCGCATCAAATTGCTTGGGCTTGCCGCCTTCCATGCCCCACTTGCGGCTGAACACGGGCAGCCCGCCAACCGTCAGCGGAAGTTCACGGTTGGGTTTTTTGAAGTGGTAGCGTACCGTGCGCTCATTGACGACTTCAATGCCGGCGACGTCTTCGAGCATAGTCTTGTAGGCCGGCGAGGTGTAGGGGCCGAGCAGTGTGTCCAGGCTGTGTTTGACGTCTTCGGCCAGTACCGCATCGCCGTTGTGGAAGCGCGCTTCCTTGCGCAGCGTGAAGGTGGCGCTCATGCCATCAGCTGCTACCGTCACGTCATCGGCCAGCAAGCCGTAGCCCGATGCGGTCTCGTCCAGCGAGCCGATCAGCAGCGACTCGAACATCATGTCCGACAGGTACGCCGGTGCGCTGCCCTTGATGGTGAACGGGTTGTATTTGTCAAAAGTTGACACCCGCAGATTACTGACCAGACGCAGCTCGCCGCCTTTCGGCGCGGCGGGGTTGACGTAGTCGAACTGCGCGAAGCCCGGTGGGTATTTCAGGTCGCCCCACAGCGCGTAGGCATAAGCCGCCCAGATCGGCGCGCTGCCAAGCAGAAGCAGCAGCGCAAGCAAGGCACGAAAAGTAGCAAATAAGCCCATGCGACAATTCTGCATCAACCTCGCATCCACTCTCCTCGGGAAAATCCATGGGCTTTTTGAACGGCAAAAAATTTTTGATCACGGGCGTGCTGTCTAACCGCTCCATCGCCTACGGCATCGCCAAAGCCTGCCACGCGCAGGGCGCCGAGCTGGCTTTTGGTTACGTCGGCGAGCGCTTCAAAGACCGCATCACCGAATTTGCAGCTGACTTCGATTCCAAACTGATTTTTGACTGCGACGTGGGAAGCGACGAGCAGATTGCAAACATGTTCACCGACCTGGCCAAAACCTGGCCGACGTTTGACGGCTTTGTCCACAGTATCGGATTTGCCCCGCGCGAGGCGATAGCCGGTGACTTTCTCGAAGGCCTGTCGCGCGAAGGCTACCGCATCGCGCACGATATCAGCGCCTACAGCTTCCCGGCGATGGCCAAAGCCGCCCTGCCGATGCTGAATCCAAAATCAGCGTTGCTGACGCTGACCTATCTCGGTTCGATACGCGCCCTGCCTAACTACAACACCATGGGCCTGGCCAAGGCCAGCCTGGAAGCGTCGGTACGCTACATGGCCGAATCGCTCGGTGGCAAAGGCACCGGCATGCGCGTCAATGCGATTAGCGCCGGGCCAATCAAGACACTGGCTGCCAGCGGCATTGCAGGCTTTGGAAAAATTCTGGGTGCTGTCGCCGCCAACTCGCCGATCCGCCGCAACGTCACAACCGAAGAAGTCGGCAACGTCGCCGCGTTTTTGCTCAGCGACCTGGCCAGCGGCGTGACAGCAGAGATCACCTATGTCGATGGTGGGTTTAGCCAGGTGGTGGGCGGGATTGCGGAGCCTGCGGCGGCGTCTTGACGGGTCGTATGGATCGGGCAGGCGCTATTAAAACAGTAGCTGCTTGTGCACGGTTTACGTGGGCTGGCGGGCTGAAGCGCATCCAAATGCGTTCAAAACCTTCCGTCATTCCCGCGAAGGCGGGAATCCAGTTGACAGCGACGTTCACGTTAGTTGAAGCTGGATACCGGCCTGCGCGGGTCTGACGGGCTATTTGACAGTGATTCACATGCGCTTCAGGCCGCTAGCCCAGGTAAAACGTGCGTAAGCAGCTATAAAGGTTATAGCAGCTATCAGCTGCCCAACAACGCCAAACTACTTCTTCAACCCAGCCAGCTTCGCAAAAGCCGACTGCATCGCGCCTGCGGCTGCAGGCTGTTGCCCGCCCTGCCCTGCGTTACCCCGGTTTTGACCCGGACGCGCGCCTTCAAACCGATTTTCACGATTTTCTCGCGGCGCCCCGCCCGGCGCCTGCCGGCTGCCGGCCGGCGCATCACCCAGCTTCATCGTCAGCCCAATGCGCTTGCGCGCCACATCGACTTCGGTCACGCGCACCTTCACGATGTCGCCAGTTTTGACGACCTCGCGCGCA
>JANLYY010000074.1:0-4165 GCA_031365885.1 Polaromonas sp.
AAAGCGACTCGTCTCTGTTGCTCTGATCCTCACCTCACGGTGGAGAGGTATTACCTCCTACGCTGTCCTGTGCAGTCCGGACGTTCCTCCAGTGCCAGGTTTCCCATACGGCACCAGCGGCGGTCTGGCGTGCTTCACAAACCTATTATCTCAGGCGAAAACACCCGCACCTTAAAATACTGGCTGCTTGATCAACACGAGCCCCCATGATTCGCCTGACTGAACTGAAGCTTCCGCTTGACCACGCGGAAGGCGCGCTAGCCGCGCTGATTGCTTGCACCCTTGGCATTCGCGCCGAACAAATCATTAGTTTCGACATTCACAAGCGCAGCTTCGACGCCCGAAAAGCCGAGTTGCTGCAGGTGTATATCGTCGACGTGGAGCTTGCTTCTGCGCACGAAGCAGAACTGCTGGCGAAACACGCTGGCATCCCGCACATCCTGCCGTCACCCGACATGGCCTACCACCCGGTCGGCCATGCACCCGCCAGCCAGCGGCTACGACCGGTCGTGATCGGCTTCGGCCCGAGCGGCATTTTCGCGGCGCTGCTGCTGGCGCAAATGGGTTTCAACCCGATCGTGCTGGAGCGCGGGAAAAGTGTTCGGCAACGCACCAAAGACACCTGGGGCCTGTGGCGCAAAAACGTGCTGAACCCCGAATCAAACGTGCAGTTCGGCGAAGGCGGCGCAGGGACGTTTTCAGACGGCAAGCTGTACAGCCAGATCAAGGACCCGCGCCATCTGGGCCGCAAGGTGATGCAGGAATTTGTCAAGGCAGGAGCGCCGCCCGAAATTCTGTTTGTGGCGCGGCCGCACATTGGCACGTTCAAGCTTGTCAAAGTGGTCGAGAACATGCGCGAGCAGATCATCGCGCTGGGCGGGGAAATTAGATTCGAGCAGCGCGTGACGGATGTGCTGATTGAAGAAGAGTCTGACGGCAAACACATTCGCGGCCTCACGGTGCTCGACCAGACCACCGGCGCCACGCACGAGATGCGCGCTGATCAGGTCGTGCTGGCGCTCGGCCACAGTTCGCGCGACACTTTTTCCATGCTGCATGCGCGCGGCGTTTATGTTGAAGCCAAGCCATTTTCCATTGGCTTTCGGGTCGAACACCCGCAAGGCCTGATCGACCGCGCACGCTGGGGACGACATGCCGGCCATCCGCTGCTGGGCGCGGCCGACTACAAGCTGGTGCATCACGCCAGCAATGGCCGCTCGGTCTACAGCTTTTGTATGTGCCCCGGCGGCACGGTGGTGGCTGCCACATCGGAAGCTGGCCGTGTCGTGACCAACGGCATGAGCCAGTATTCGCGCAACGAACGCAACGCCAACGCCGGCATCGTGGTCGGCATCGACCCGCGCGACTACCCGGGCCATGCGCTGGCCGGGCTTGACTTGCAGCGCCAGCTGGAATCGCACGCCTATGTGTTGGGCGGCAGCGACTACCGCGCACCGGGTCAGCTGGTCGGTGATTTTGTCGCGGGGCGTGCCTCCACTGCGCTCGGCAGCGTGGAGCCCTCCTACACACCCGGCGTCACGCTCGGCGACCTGTCATCGGCCCTGCCCGCCTACGCGATTGCAGCCATGCGCGAGGCCTTCCCGGCTTTCGGCCGCAAGATCAAGGGCTTCGACACGCACGACGCGGTGCTGACGGGTGTGGAGACGCGCACTTCGTCACCGATCAAAATGAGCCGGGGCGACGACATGCAAAGCGTTAACGTGCGCGGACTGTACCCGGCGGGGGAAGGCGCAAGCTACGCTGGCGGCATTTTGTCGGCGGGGGTAGATGGCATCAAGGTGGCCGAAGCGGTGGCGCGGCAGCGGCTGACAGCAGCTTGATGTGGCGTTGCGCGCTAGCGTTGCCCCTGACTACCAAAGCCGGGTACACGGCAATCGGGACGCGTGCGCTGACGGCCCGGTCGGCTCCCCCAATTCGCAGCTACTTCGGCCAGCGCGGGTGTTCGTCGTCGATCACGAAGGCGTGCGAATGCCCGTCGCCGCTCAATACACCGCCTGGATGCGCGACCCGATGCGGATGCGACGCGGGCAGATCGTCGTGGCGATGCACAAGCGGCAGTGAGTCCACCGACGGCCATAACCACATCGACAGCAGCACCGCCGCACTGGCCAGCAAGCCGAGTGCGGCAAAACTGACGCCCAGCCCAAACCGCGCACCCAGCCACCCCGCCAGCGGATAGGTGATCAGCCAGCAGGCGTGCGACAGTGCAAACTGCGCGGCAAAGAGCGCCGGACGGTCGGCATCACTGGACGATCTGCGCAGCAGGCGTCCGGAAGGCGTTTGCGCCAGCGAGTAACCCAGACCCAGTACAAACCAGAGCGGCAGCAAAACAGCATAGCGAGACGCCAGCGCCGCGCCGACCACCAGGCCGGCCGCGATCAGGCTGGCACCGACAAGCATGGCCATGCGTTCAGGGAAGCGATCAAGGAGTTTTGGCAACGCCAGCGCCACCAGCATGGAGCCCGCGCCAAAGCAGGCCAGTGCGATGGCAGTCGCCGTCTGTGTCATGCCGAACCCCCCCTGAACCAGTACCACCGTGTTGACGATGACCATGGCACTGCCCGAGGCAATTGCCAGGTTGAGCGCCAGCAGACCCCGCAGCCGGGGTGTGGCGAGGTAAATGCGCAGTCCGCGCGTCGTCCGCTCATAGATGCTGCGCTTCGGCGGCATTTTGACTTTAGGCAGAACGACCGAGACAACGAATGCTGCAGATGCCAGAAACCCCAACACCGTGCCGCCAAAGAGGCTGTGATAACTGACGACGGAGAGCAGCAGGGCAGCCAGCATGGGGCTGACAAGACTTTCGAGGTCATAGGCCAGCCGCGACAGCGACAAGGCCTGGGTGTAGGCCTTTTCTTCCGGCAAAACGTCTGGAATGGTCGCCTGAAACGTCGGCGTAAACGCAGCCGAGGCCGATTGAAGGACAAAAATCAGGACATAGATTTCCCAGATCTGACTCACGAAAGGAAGCATCAGCGCGACAGCGGCGCGGACCAGATCAAGCCCCACCAGCACCGCCCGGCGCGGCAGCCGCTCTGCCAGCGCTGACGCCACCGGCGCGACGCCAATATAGGCCAGCATTTTGATGGCCAGTGCTGTACCCAGCACCACGCCCGCATCGCTTCCGGCCAGGTCAAAAGCCAGCAGGCCCAGCGCCACTGTCGCCAGGCCGGTGCCAAGCAGGGCAATGACCTGCGCAAAAAACAGGTGGCGGTAGGTTTTGTTGGTAAGAACTTCGAGCATCAATCAGCCTTTCAACCAGACATCTCACTACACTTCGCTCTGCACGTCATACAGCACGATGGCGACACGGAATCATGTCGGTCGAAACAAAAAAGCCGCTGCATCGGCAGCGGCTCTCCTGTCGCCAGCGCCATTGCCAAATCAGAGACTTGACGCCAGGCCTCAAACCTGACCAGGCGGGGCGTTTTGCAGTGCTGCAATGCGCTCTTCGATCGGTGGGTGTGTCGCGAATAGACTGCCGATGCCACCGGTGATGCCCATGGCTTCAACCGCTTTCGGCAACTGGCCCGGCTGCATGCCGCCCAGGCGCGCCAGCGCGTTCATCATCGGCTCTTTGCGACCCATCAGTTGCGCCGCACCCGCATCAGCGCGGAACTCGCGGTGACGCGAAAACCAGGCCACCACAATCGCGGCGGCAAAGCCCAGCACGATGTCGAGCACGATGGTGCTGACGTAGTAGCCAATGCCGGGGCCGGAGTTGCTGCTGCTGCCACGGCGCAAAAAGCTGTCAACTGCGTACCGATGACCCTCGAAAGAAACACCACGAAGGTATTCATCACACCCTGAATCAGTGTCATCGTCACCATGTCGCCATTCGCCACGTGAGCAATTTCGTGGCCCAGCACGGCTTCGATCTCTTCGCGCGTCATGCCTTGCAGCAAGCCGGTTGACACGGCGACCAGGGCCGAATTCTTGAACGCGCCGGTTGCAAACGCATTCGGCGCGCCTTCAAAAATGCCAACCTCCGGCATGCCGATTTGCGCCTTGTCAGCCAGCTTGCGCACGGTCTCGTCAATCCACGCTTCGTCGGCGGTCTGCGGCTCGTTGATGACGCGCACACCCGAACTCCATTTGGCCACCGGCTTGCTGATCAGCAGCGAAATAATCGCGCCGCCAAAGC
>JANLYY010000075.1:0-4400 GCA_031365885.1 Polaromonas sp.
GTTCCCAGTCAGTCCGGTGGACCAGCCGGACCGGACATCATCGGTGCGTCATCAGCGAGATCAACGTCAGCTTTTAATTTTTTCGCCGGCTTTTCAACCGGATGCGCCCAGTCCCACAACTGCTGCGCCACTTCTTCCACACCGCGCTTCTTCAACGCCGAAAACAGCTTGACGCTGCCACCGCCGGCCTGCAGTTTGACGATCTGCAGCGCCTTGGCCGCGTCAGTTTTATTGAGCTTGTCTGATTTGGTCAGCAATACGAGAAATTTCAGCCCATCTTCCACGCGCGGCCGGATCACATCCAGCAAAATCTCGTCAAGTTCGGTGAGGCCCAAGCGTGGATCGCACAGTAGCACGACCGCATGCAGGTTGTCTCGCGTTTGTAAATAATTGCCCATTACCTGTTGCCAGCGATATTTCGCCTCTTTCGGTACGGCCGCGTAGCCGTAGCCGGGCAAATCGGCCAGTACGGCATCCAGCACGCCTTGTTTGCCCAGCGTGAACAAATTGATGCTTTGCGTGCGGCCCGGCGTTTTGGACGCGTAGGCCAGCCGGTGCTGCTGCGTCAGGGTGTTGATGCAGGTTGATTTACCCGCGTTGGAACGGCCGACGAAGGCAATTTCTGGCACGTCCAGGCGCGGCAGATGCTTGAGTTCGGGCGCCGTGGTCAGAAACTTGGCCGTGTGCAGCCAGCCCATCGCGATTTTTGGGTCCGGGCCCGGCGCGGCTTCGGGGCGTGCGGGTTTTTGGGTTTTTGCGGGTGGGGGCAGCGTCATGGCGGGCAGTCTTTGTGGGCAGGAGGTTGATGTTTGCTGGCTGAGTCGCCGGCTGACTGAAGCACCCCCGGTAATTCCCCGGAGCCGGGGAACGGATTGATCCCATTGTAAAATCAGAAGCTAACTGCAAATTTTTTGCGCCAACCCAACAACATCCCGATATGAAGCTTTTCCTCACCTCCCTGCTGGCTTTGCTGTTGGTCGCTCCTGCTGCTTCGTCGTTTGCTGTCACCCCCGCGGACCCGGCGCCCGCCGCAGCGGTCAAAGTGGCTACCAAGCCTGATCTGGTCAAGGGCGAGGCCAGCTTCACGGCAGTCTGTGCCGCCTGCCACGGCGCCGATGGCAATTCGGGCACCCCCGCCAATCCCAAGCTCTCTCAGCAGCACCCCGAATACCTGGTCAAGCAACTGACCGAATACAAAAGCGGCAAACGCAAAAACGCCATCATGCAGGGCATGGCCGCTGCACTGTCGGAAGAAGACATGAAGAACATCGCTTTCTGGGTCACGTCCAAGAAAGCCAAACCAGGTTTTGCCAAAGAAAAAGACCTGGTCGCTCTGGGTGAAAAAATCTACCGTGGCGGCGTGGCCGACCGGCAAATCCCCGCCTGCGCCGGCTGCCACAGCCCCAGCGGCGCCGGCATTCCAGCGCAGTACCCGCGTCTGTCGGGCCAACATGCTGAATACACCGCTACGCAGTTGACTTATTTCCGTGACGGCGTGCGTCTGAACAGCCTGCAGATGAACCAAGTCGCCGCCAAGCTCAATGACCGCGAGATTCGCGCGCTGGCTGACTACGTGGCTGGCCTGCGTTAAAAACACGAGCAGATTCAAAAGCGCGGGGTTTTTCAACAATCGGCATTGCGATCAACCGATCATCCGATTGATTGAACCGAAGCCGGTGAAACTGATCACAGCAAGGCGGGCCTTTCTCTTGAAAGCCCGCCTTTTCTTATGGACTGGCGCCATGCGCGGCCCGCAGCAATTATTCAGATCAAAGGTATGACAGTTTCCACACACGGCATGAAGCTCAACTGGGGTTCGCGCACGCTCCGGGCGTCGGCCGAATTACTGTCGTCGATGCGGTTTTCGATCTCGCTGCTGACGGTGATCTGCATTGCGTCGGTGATCGGCACCGTGCTCAAGCAGCAGGAACCGCTAGGCAACTACGTCAATCAGTTCGGCCCCTTCTGGGCTCAGGCATTTACGCTGGTCAACCTCAACACCATTTACAGCGCCTGGTGGTTTTTGTTGATCCTGGCTTTTCTGGTGGTCAGCTGCAGCCTGTGCATTGCCCGCAATGCACCTAAAATTTTCGCCGACTTGAATCAGGTCAAGGAGAACGTGCGCGAACAAAGCCTGAAGGCTTTCGGTCATCGCGCAGAAGGTGCACTGGCCGAGTCACCCGAAGCAGCGGCCCATCGCATCGGCCAGACGCTGGTGCAAAGCGGCTGGAAGGTCAAGCTCCAACAACGGCCAAGACCTGGCGGTGATGGCTGGATGGTCGCCGCCAAAAAAGGCTCGGCCAACAAGCTGGGCTACATTGCGGCACACAGCGCCATCGTGCTGGTGTGCGTGGGCGGGCTGCTCGACGGCGACCTGATCGTGCGGGCGCAGATGTGGCTGAGCGACAAATCGACCTACACCGGTGGCGGCATGATTGCCGATGTGCCGCAGCAGCACCGATTGAGCGCCAGCAACCCTACGTTTCGGGCCAACTTGCTGGTAGCCGAAGGCGCGCAGTCGGGCACGGCTATATTGAATCAGCCAGGCGGCGTGTTGCTGCAGGACTTGCCGTTTTCGATTGAGCTGAAAAAATTTATCGTCGAGTACTACTCGACCGGCATGCCCAAGCTGTTTGCCAGCGACATCGTCATTCACGACAAGCAAACCGGCGAGAAGATTCCGGCGCGAGTCGAGGTCAACCATCCGGCGAGCCACCGCGGCATCGAAATCTACCAGTCGAGTTTCGACGACGGCGGCTCCAGCGTCACGCTCAAAGCGATTCCGATGGCGGCTGCGTCGAAGCCGTTTGAGATTCAAGGCACGATTGGCGGCACCAGTGATTTGTCCAACGGCGCCGACAAGCTCACGCTGGAGTACACCGCGCTGCGGCTGATCAATGTTGAAAATTTTGCGTCAGGCACCGGTTTAAGCGGCTCTGGCACCGATGTGCGCAAGGTCGATCTGCGGCAGGCCCTCGATTCGCGGCTGGGCGCGGCCAACAAAACAGTGACGCAAAAAGAGCTGCGCAATGTCGGCCCCAGCGTGACTTACAAGCTGCGCGATGCAGCGGGCCAGGCGCGTGAATATCAAAATTACATGCTGCCTGTGAAGATGGACGCCGCCGCTGACGCACCGGCCGTCTTTTTGATGGGTGTGCGCGACACCCCAGCCGACGCATTCAAGTACCTTCGCATTCCTGCCGATGCCGAGGGCGGCATGAACACTTTTCTTCGTCTGCGCACCGCGCTCGCTGACCCAGCGCAGCGTGAGCGTGCAGTGCGCCGATATGCGGTGCGCGCCGTTGGCAATGACAAGCCCGAATTGCTTGAGCAACTGGGTGCATCAGCGTCACGCGCGCTGGCGCTGTTTGCGGGCACTAGCGCTGACGCGGTGCCTGCGCGCAGTGATCCAGGTGCGAAACCGTCCACCGGATTGCAGGCGATTTCCAACTTCATGGAAGGCAATGTGCCCGAGGCTGAGCGGGAGCGGGCAGGCGATGTATTGATTCGTATCCTGAACGGCGTACTGTTCGAGTTGACGCAGATGACGCACGAGCAGGCCAGCCTGAAGCCTTTGCCGCAGGATCAAACTACGCAAGGCTTCATGTCGCAGGCGGTGCTCAGTCTGTCGGACGCGTACTTCTACCCGGCGCCGATGGCGTTCGAGCTGAAAGACTTCACACAGGTGCAGGCCAGCGTTTTTCAGGTCACGCGGGCGCCGGGAAAAACCATTGTTTACCTCGGCTGTGCGTTGTTGATTCTGGGCGTGTTTGCGATGCTGTATGTGCGGGAGCGGCGGGTCTGGGTCTGGCTGGCGCCGTGTTCGGTGCCAGAATCAAAAGCCACCAGTTACGCGGTAATGGCCTTGTCCACCAACCGCAAGACCATGGACGGCGACAAGGAGTTTGACATGTTGAAAACGAAACTTTTGCAGGCACCCTGATGAATACAAGGACAGTCAACAACGAGAGTGTCACCACCACATTAAGTGCGAATCGCACCCGGGATGGCGGCGCCACACTAGGTTTGAATCAGGGCTACTTCGCCCGCCGCAATACGCTGGACTGGGTGTTTGCCGCGCTGGTGGCCGCAGGCGCGCTCTATGCATATTCCCGCTACAACGCGTTCATGGATGTGTATGAAAAAGGCATTCTGCTGGCAGCCATTCCAGCGGCGGTTGCTATGGGCTGGTTCTGGCGGCCGCTGCGGGCGCTGATGCTGCTGGTGGCCGGCTTTTCCTTGCTGGCTATTGCGTCTTATCAAGTCGATGGAGCGGGCAGCCTGGCGCAGGCGGACCAGGTTTTCTGGCTCAAGTATTTCCTGTCTAGCCAGTCGGCCATTTTGTGGATGAGCGTGCTGTTTTTCATGAGCACGATTTTTTACTGGCTTGGCATGTTCAG
>JANLYY010000192.1:0-36281 GCA_031365885.1 Polaromonas sp.
TCAACAACGAAAGAGGGAGAAGCCGCACCAGCAGCCTAAAAACCAAACTTATCCAATGCCGCATTGCCCGGCTTTACACTGCAAGGGGCGGGGTCAGTATTGGATGGAAAGAGGGGGTCAAGTTTGGATGGAAATCAACACCCACGGAATTAGAGGCATGGCATCCGGCACGGTTGACTTTGCCGGGGGTGGCAAGACCCGGCATTGCGACTGTTGCAAGCGCAATCAATCCGGTAGCAAGGAGAAGTTTTTTTATCCGCGCACTGTAGCAGCTGGCTTTCAGCCGGGGCCTCACATTCACAGCGTCCGGGTGCTTTTTTAGTAATGGATTCGGTCTGTGTGAGTTGGCCACCCGCGTGCCAACCCGACCAGCATCAGCTCCAAGCTTACGGAAGTGATATGCCGGCAGCCTTACTTCTGTTTGAGCACCGCAGCCTTACATTGCGCTGCGGATCCCTTGCACGCAACAGGCGGCTTCGCTGGAGGCGGGTTGAACTTTTCCCGGATCAACACAATTGCTGTCATGAATAGCATGAATCCCACTATAAATAACAAGAATTTCGACCCGAAGTGGAGCTTGCCACCGGTGATATACATGATCTCGCCGCAAAGCGGACAGATGTGCTGGGTCGCGCGATCACAATAGTTCGAATACTCATGCCAGAGGCGCGGAATGACATTGCGTGAGCAGTGCTTGCAAGTAATGGTGTCCATAATGTTCTTTCTTCGAAGGGCAAGCCTTTAGACCTTTCGTTTGATCGTCGCCATCGCGACCAGGCCCAATGCGATCAGGACCGTTCCGACCACCTGTAGGCCCGTAAAAGTCCACGGCAAGTTGATCAACAGCAGTCCGGTGGCAGCCAGCCCCAGTCCGCCCATGTACAGATCCATCGGCTGCACAGCCGAGTCCTTGGCGACGTGCGCAAAGGCCACCTCGACAGCCTGATCCAAAATGGCGAAGAATTTTCTTGAGTTCATGATGATTTCTTTCTCGGATAGATGAACAGGGCAATTCCTGTGCATTCAAATTAGCAGGCGGACAGAGGAATGCAAATCGCACCCTTCGTCTGCTCTGCTTGCTTTTGTATTTAAAAGCCTCAGTCCTTCTCAAGGGCTAGGGTTTGCTGGCCAGTTCTCGGCATTGGTCCGTGCCCACGATGCAAACGTGCGGATTCCAAAAGCCGTCTCGCCTTTCAAGCTGCGCGCCCTTGTCGACCAACCAAGACCCCCAGACCAAGACGGTCTTGCGGTCAGTTTCGATCTGCGTGGATGGGCCAAGGGTGGAGCGAAACTGGATCTGCTTTACTTCGCCCCAGTACACCGTGTGCGCCGGATCGGGTGTGAAAACAAGCGGGCCATAGGCTTTATGGAGGAGAAAGGCCACCAGCACCAGCGTGCAGCCCCATAACGCCATCACTAACGCGAACAAGTTGGATCTTTTGGGACGGGGTTCTGCCGCAGCAACAGCCGCAGTTTCGTTCGATTTGTCAGTCATTAAAGTCATCCTATAAAAATGGGTAAAACGGTTAGCTGCTTGAGCAGGCGGGGGCAGGGGGGTTAAGGGTCCACGGCATCAGGCTGTAGCAGCTGTCGGACCCCACCTCACAGACGTAGTCATCGAAAAAGCTGCTGCGCCGCTCGACGGCCATGCCCGGGTGGAATCGAGCCACGCCGCGCACGACCACCGTCTGGGTCTCGGTATCGATCCGGGTGCCCGTGA
Source organism: Polaromonas sp. (assembly GCA_031365885.1). GTDB lineage: Bacteria > Pseudomonadota > Gammaproteobacteria > Burkholderiales > Burkholderiaceae_C > Polaromonas. The sequence continues at coordinate 1,721 of JANLYY010000192.1, forward strand.
CCCAGCGCCCGACGAGAGCCACCTTTTGCGCCGTCCCCATCGGGTCATGGGTGGCCGGTGCCCAGATCACGCTTGGACTTCGGATCGACCACGGCCATAGCGCCGAGGCTACGATCCCGCAGCCCATCATCAGAAAGACGGCAATTTGCCAGGACGGTCGCGGTGCCGTTGGGTCCCGTCCCACGGGTGCAGGGGACAGCCCGGGTGTCGGGCGTTGAAGGGGCTGATGGGAATCGTTCATGGAAGTCTCCTGAAGCGAATGAAGAAACCACCTTCTCACGCCGGTTGAGGATTGCAAATCGGCGCTGAGATCGGCGATGTCCGCAGCGATGAACCTCAGCGGAATCGACGAACTAAGAAACTCTTAGTAAATGAAAGCCCAAAAGCTAAGAGATTCTTAGCTTTGGATGCAATCACATGGTCGAGCAGGAAACGTTCGGAAAACGGCTGCGGGAAGCACGCAAGCGCACCGACTTCACACAAGAAGAACTGGGACGCGCAGCCGGGTTTGATGAGGCCGTAGCCAATGCCCGGATGAATCAATACGAAAAAAGCAAGCACTGGCCCAGCTACTCGGTGGCCTGCCAGATCGCCAAAGCCTTGAAGGTCGATCCGGCGTTCTTCTATGCCAGCTCGGACGACACGGCGCTGCTGCTGCAGCACTGGTCGACCCTGACAAAGAAACGCCGGGCTGAGGTTCTACAAGGGCTGATCCCATAGCTTCCTCGATACCCCAGACCTATGCTGCGTTAGATCAGCTGATCGGCGCACCCGTAGTACGTACTAAAACCCGTCTTCGTATCCGTCACCTCGACATGTAGTTTGGTCGAGCCTGCCGGCATCCCCGGAACGAAACCTTCGTAGTTAGCAAAAATCTTCATCAAAGGGCCGGCGTTTTTAGGTCCATATTTCGGATCGACATAGGGGTTATCCGCCTGTACCAACAAGTGCATGTAACGCTGGGTGGCTGGTTGGTAGGAGGCGGTCGCGGTCGGGCTGATGTTCACGCGAAAGCCGTCCCCGGTGGTTGGATTACCGTAATCTATTGCGGTGTAAGTCGGCGAATCATCAATCGGCGCGCTGAAGGTGCGCCCGTTAATTGTCGCCACCAGCGCACCGGCCACCATATCAAGTGAACAAGCAAAGTTGCTGCTAGAGGTGCCGCTGGTCGGATCGCTTCGGTCAGTACTAATTTTGGAGGTGTACCTGAAATTGATTGGCCAGACGCCGGTTGGAAACATGTCAGCGGTGAGCTTGCCTTGAAGGGACGTGTACGTATTGATGCTAGCCACCATAGGCCATAACGCCAGCGATGCTTCACCGGTGATATTGGAAGGCAGGGTGTCGTAGGCCGAGCCAACGGGTGTTGCCAAAGGCACGGTCAACGACCGGGGGCCGTTGAGCGAGTCGACCGTGACCGTGGTTTTAGGTGCGACAGGCAGAGTTGGGGACGAGGCGGGCGACACGGGCGCGGTTGACGCTGGCGGACGGCCAGTGGTCACGGCCGGACCGGTTGCGGTGCTGCTGCCACCACCACAACCGAGCACCATGAGAGAGACGGACGCTGCGATGGCGGCAGCAATGATCGATTTTGATGTTTTCATTTTTTCGAGAATTTTGTAAAAAGCAAATTGAAACTAAGTAACTCTTAGTAAATGATATCTCAAAAACCAAGCAATGCTTAGTTTTTGGTGCGATGGAACGTCGCGATAATCTGCCTAGCCAATCCACTTTTGGCGCTCGGCAAGGACTGGTGATGAATCAGTACAGGTCAGGCGATAGCTGTTGGTCTAAGACGATAAAAAGCAAGAGTCTTTGAGGAGGACGATGGTTCTCGAAAAGCCGGACGTGACCGGAGCCCGGTAAAGGGGATGGCACATCAATCTGGACGCGGGCGTTACAGGGAAGAGGGGAAGCTGCATGGATCTTTCTGGGGGTAGTTGAAAGATCAAGAGTCTCATGCAATGGGTGAAATGCAAATTTCCGACCGCCCGGTTCGGGAGAATCTCGGATTCGATGGCGCGGCTGAATTTTTTCAGATTTGTTAGACGTACGGTGTTTGCAGGCCGCAGATATGCCTGCAATTTCTATGCTTCAGGTGTCCGTCCTGTTTTACAAAAAACAGCCCATGCAGTCATCATGGCCCTGCGTTTTTCCAAGCCGTCACCTCGTCTATACGCCGCTTCAACTTTGCTCTCCAGAACGTGGGCAAGCGCTTGCTCTGCCAATTCACGCGGGAAGTTGGTCTTCTCGCCCACCCAATCTCTAAATGTTGAACGAAAACCATGTGGCACCGCATCTACTTCCATGCGTCTCATCACGGCAGTCATTGCCATGTCCGACAGGGGCTTACCCATCAATGCCGGAAAAATGAGATCAACACCGCTCTTTTCGCCGCGGTGACCTAGCGCCGAAAGTGCAGCGTCGCTTAGCGGAACGCGGTGCTCCTTGCCGGCCTTCATTCGTTCTGCGGGCACAGTCCACAGCTTTACGTCTGAGCTTATCTCCGACCAAGTAGCTCCCCGTACCTCGCCGCTGCGGGCTGCACAGAGTATTGCGAATTCAAGCGCTCGTGCTGCCGTGCCATCGCGCATGCGTAGTTCAGTTACGAACCTCTGAATCTCAGCTACTGGCACTGCACGATGATGTTTGACCGCTTTGACTTTGCTTGGGGCGGCCAATAACTTGTTCAAATGGCCCTTCCAGCGGGCAGGATTTTCGCCTGTGCGGTATTTGCGCGCCGTTGCCCAATCAAGAACGCTCTCAATACGTCCCCGCACCCTTGAAGCAGTCTCGTTCTTCAACTTCCAAATCGGTTCAAGTACTTGCAGGATTTGCTCCTGCCCGATATCCCTCAGCAGCAGATGTCCCATCACTGGATCAGCGTACGTTTCAAGGGTGGATTTCCACTGCGCTCGGTGCTTCGAATTTTTCCAAGTGTCGCCATGCACTTCCAAGTAACTGTGGACAGCCTGATGAAACGTTTTCTCTAAGGACTGTTTGGCTACAAGTGCGCTCTTTTTTGCCTGTCGCTCAGCAATGGGATCTATGCCCCGAGCAATTGCTTCGCGTGCTTGCCGCGCTTTTTCACGCGCTTGTGCTAGCGGAACGTCGGGGAATCCGCCGAGTCCCATATGGCGTCGCTTGTCGCCCACCATGAACCTGAGGATCCAAGATCGAGCGCCCGTTTCGTTGACATAAAGGTAAAGTCCCGCTACCCCTCCTACTGCATGATTGCCTGGCAGCTTTAGTCTGTTAACTTCTAGAGCCGATAAATCTTTCGCCTTGCGTGTCATAAAGCGATGATACTTTGATTCCTACCAATAGTCCTACCATAAAAAAATAGATTGCCTTGCTTTCGTTTAATATCGGTTGGACGAAGAATTGTCTTTTTACCAATGAAAAATGCAGTGGACTGGAGTTCGTTGGTCTAGGTTAGATAGCTTTTTGGCAGACACCCTCTCCGCCAAATGCAACGGTCTGATGCTATCTAAACCATAGCTCAGACCGTTTTTTTTTGAGCTCCAAGGGCGCTGCATTGCGGCCTGTTAAACGCTGGCGACGTTAAACTCCAGCGCATGAATTCACCCGCCGATTCGCCGTTCACGGAACCCGCCGACAGGGTGCTTCGCGAGGACTGGGTTGCGATGCGCCTGGTCCGTACGTTCATGCAATATGCGTTGGCCTCGCTTCATTCATCGGTGCTGGTGACGATTGTGATCGTGGCGCTGCTTTATGACTCGGTTGACCCTCTGGCGCTTGGAATCTGGACTTTGGCAACCTCGGGTATTGCCGTGCTGCGCTACGCCGCTATTTTCACGTTCCGGCGCAAGCTCGATGGCGTGAGCGGTCCGCCTTTGAAGGCGTTTATGGCGCGCTGGAGCTGGGCCTGGCCCGCCGCTGGCGTCACCTGGGGCGCGTCGATGTTCGTATTTTTTCTGAAAGCGCCGGCGTATGACCAGTTTGTCTGCATCATGGTGCTGGTGGCGATGCCTGCGTTTGCTGTCGGAACATTTTCTGCGAATCTTCGTGCCTTCAATGGCTATGTCGATGGACTCGCGCTGACCGTGCTGGCGGCGATGGCCTGGCAGTTACTCAGTGGTCAGGCTTTGCCCGACTACTTCACCACAGCTGGCATGCTGGCGCTGGCCTTGATTTACTGGTCGACAGTTCGCCTGTCCGGCAGGCGTTTTTATGATGTGCAGCGCGCCAACCTGGAGCTGGAGTTTGACAATGACGCGCTGGTCGCCTCGCTGACAGCCAAAACACATTCGGCGCTGGATGCTGTTGCGGTCAAAAATCGGTTTTTTGCCAGCGCAGCCCACGACTTGCGTCAGCCGGTGCATGCGCTGTCGCTGTACGCCAGCTGGCTGGTGGCAGAGCCCGAATTGGTCGCGCAAATAGCGCCGAAGATTTCGCGCAGCACACGGGCGGTGAACGACATGTTCGACTCGTTGTTTGACTTCGCCGGGCTCGAGAACGCCGTGCTGCAGCCCAATTTGCAAACGGTTGACCTGACAACGCTGTTGCAGGATCTGGAGCTGCAATACGCGCCGGTGGCGCTGGAGCGTCAATTGCGTTTGAGAGTCCGCGTCGTGCCAGGGCTCAAGGCTCGATCTGACCCTTTGCTGCTTAAACGGCTGGTCGGCAATCTGCTGTCAAACGCCTTGAAAAATACCGTGACCGGCGGTGTGTTGCTGGCCGTCAGGCGCCGGCGCAGTGCCGTACACATCGAGGTGTGGGACACCGGCGTCGGCGTTGCCCATGAGCATCAGCAGGCCATTTTCCAGGAGTTCTATCGCATTCCGCAACCGGGCACGGGTGAAGGTTTCGGCTTGGGGCTGGCGATTGTGTCAGGCCTCAGCCGGGCACTGGGTTACCCGGTGGGCATGCTGTCGCGCGTGGGGCGGGGCAGTGTCTTCTGGGTGCAGTTACCGATTTTGCGGGCGGCCGATGTGGTCAACAGCAGTCTGCCCGCAGACGATGCTGTTCAAAAGTCAGACCCCAAAACAGTTCATGACTTGCCTGCTTGAATCAAAGTAACCCCTGCGTGCGCGCAAGGTGGCTGGCCTGCGACCGGCTCTTCACATTCAGGCGCCGGAACAGCCGCCACAGATGCACCTTTACCGTGTGTTCACTGATCTGCAGTTCTTCGGCAATGTCTCGGTTACTCTGGCCTTTGTCGAGCATGACCAGCAATTGCTTTTGGCGTTTGGATAGTTTTTGAGGCGGCGCCACGGGCTCCAGGTCACCGCTTAAAAACACTCGCAACACATTGGCAATTTCTGTCGCGCCGGCAGACTTTTGAATGTACGCATCAGCACCGTTTTCAATCGCCAGCTCTTCAAATTCCTCAGCCGGTGCGGCCGAGATGACGACCAGTGGCGTGGCGGGGAATTGCTGCTTCAGCTCGACGATGCCGGACACGCCTTGCGCGTCCGGGAGTTTGAGGTCCAGGCAAATAAGTTCAGGCGCGCCATGCTCGATGACCGCGGCGGCCACTGCGGACAGTCGATCAAGTTCGACCACGGTGGCCGGTGTGCTCAGGCGTTTTAACAGCAGGCTGATGGCTTCCCGCATCAGCGGATGATCATCAATAATAAAAATGGACATTAATTCACAGACTGATTGGTTACGACAGAAACCTATAAGCATACCGGCTAAAAGTCAAATTTGGCCAGTTAGAAAAGAGGAATTGTCGGTAATCTTTTGACTTTTTATACCAAAAAAACAACTGCAGTGTTCCGACCATGAAATGTTTCCAGTCACGCAGAAAAGACAGGAACCTGGTCCCCGGCGCGGCAGGCAAGCCTTCAGGGTCGCTGCTCTTGAAAATAGTGCAATGCCACTTCAAGCTCGCCAGCGGCAAGGTCTGCGCTCGCTCTGACGATGCCTTGCAAATCGGCAAGCGCTGACATGCCGTCGTGCTGAAGGTTGGCAATCACTTTTGCGGCCTCACGCGGCGTATCAAAGCCCTCGCTTTGCAGCAGCAGACGCCCGCGTGCGTCCAGCAGCTTGAAATAAAACCGCCCGTCGGCTTCGCGGTATTGCTTGAATAACGGCGCATTGGTTTTCGATGGCTTGTCTTTTTTCGCTGCAGACGCCGCTGTAGCCAGACGACGCAATCCGACCGCGTGTCGCAATTCAGCCATGAACGGACTTGCGGTCAGACGCGCTTTTTCTGCGCCTTGTTGTAGCATGCTTTCGATGCGGATCGGGTCAGCCAGCAACTCGGCGTAGTGCTTACGCATCGGTGCCACGTCGCGGTCAATGCGCTCGAACAGCAACTGCTTGGCATCGCCCCAGGCGATGCCTTCGGCAAATAACTTTCGCAGCGCGGCGGTCTCAAACTCACTGGCAAATGCCTGGTAAATCTGGAACAGCGCAGAGCCTTCGGTGGACTTCGGCTCGCCCGGCGCGCGCGAGTCGGTCACGATACCGCCTATCAATTTGCGCAGCTGTTCGCGCGGCGCAAACAAAGGGATCGTGTTGTCGTAGCTCTTGCTCATCTTGCGGCCATCCAGGCCAGGCAGCAGCGCCACGGATTCTTCAATCACGGCTTCGGGCAGCACCAGATGGTCACCATACAGATGGTTAAAGCGCTGCGCCATGTCGCGCGCCATCTCGATGTGCTGAATCTGGTCGCGGCCGACCGGCACCTTGTGGGTCTTGAACAGCAAAATGTCCGCGCCCATCAGCACCGGGTACATGAAGAGCCCAGCGGTAACGTCGGTATCGGGGTCGCTGCCGGCCGCAGCGTTTTTATCGAGCGCTGCCTTGTAGGCATGCGCGCGGTTGAGCACGCCCTTGCCAGTCACGCAGGTGAGCAGCCAGGTCAGCTCGGGGATCTCGGGAATATCGGATTGGCGGTAGAACGTGACGAGCTCCGGGTCCAGCCCGGCGGCCAGCCAGCTTGCTGCAATCTCTAGCGTGGAGCGTTGAATGCGGGCCGGCTCGTCGCATTTGATCAGCGCGTGGTAATCGGCCAGAAAATAAAAGCTCTGCACGCCAGGCAGGTGGCTGGCGGCGACCGATGGTCGAATCGATCCGACATAGTTGCCGAGGTGCGGCGTGCCGGTGGTGGTGATGCCGGTGAGGAAGCGCTGCAGTGGAGGGTTCATCACTTCACCAGCATCGCCACAGGCGTCAAAACAATCTGCAGAAAATCGTAGGTCAGCGCCATTAGCGGACGCATCCAGAACGTGCTGAGCACGCCTGCCAGCACTAGCGCCATGACGACAAAAAAGCCCCACGGCTCAACGCGCGACACCAGCATGGCCTGTTTGTAGGGCAACAGGCCGACCAGAACACGCCCGCCATCCAGCGGCGGCAACGGAAACAGGTTGAACACGAACATCACCACATTGACCAGAATGCCGGCCTGGCACATCTTGATAAAGAAAGCTTCAGTGACGCCAGCACCCTGAAGAAAGTACAACCCGATGCCCCACAGCAACGCCTGAATCAGGTTGGAAACCGGCCCCGCCAATGCCACCCAGACCATGTCGCGTTTCGGGTGGCGTAGATTGCCGAACTGCACCGGCACCGGCTTGGCATAGCCAAACAAAAATGCGCCCGACGTGGCGATGTAGAGCATCAGCGGCATCACGATGGTGCCGATCGGGTCAATGTGCTTGATCGGGTTCAGTGTCACGCGGCCCAGTGTCCACGCAGTGTTGTCACCAAAGTAGCGCGCCACATAGCCATGTGCGGCTTCATGAATCGTGATGGCAAACAGCACCGGCAGTGCGTAGATGGCGACGGTTTGAATGATGTTGGCGATGTCCATGGATTGAATTGTGTCAGACGGGCAGGACGAAAAAACTAAAGCCCCATCACCGCCAGATCCCCACGGCCCTGCCGCACCACGACCGGCTCGCCGCCGTCGCCCATGGCGGTCAGGTCAATCACGGTGGTGGGTTGATGGTGGCAGGCGCCAGCGTCAATCACAGCGGCAAGCTCATGCTCCATCGCGTCGCGAATCTCGCGCGCATCGTTCAGCGGCTCGGTCTGGCCGCGCAAAATCAGCGTAGTGGCCAGCAGCGGCGCACCATGCAGCTCCAGTAAAGCCTGCAGGGTTTTGTGTTCGGGCACGCGCAGGCCGATGGTCTTGCGTGACGGATGACTCAGGCGGCGCGGCACTTCCTTGCTGGCTTCCAGAATGAAGGTGTAGGGGCCGGGCGTGGCGCTCTTGAGCAAGCGGAACTGTTTGTTGTCCACGCGCGCATAACTGGCCAACTCGCTCAGGTCACGGCACAGCAGCGTGAGGTGGTGCTTGTCGTCAACCCCGCGAATGCGGCGCAGGCTGTCAGCAGCGGCTTTGTCGTCGAGATGGCAGACCAGCGCGTAGCTCGAATCGGTCGGCACCGCCGCAATGCCGCCGCGCTCCAGCAGGCTGACCGCCTGTTTGAGCAGCCGGGTGTGCGGATTATCAGGATGAACTTCGAAATATTGAGCCATGAGGGCAAGCGTTGAGGGGTTGAAATGGGGTCACGATTGTTTTGGCTGCCGTGCCACGCCGTTTTCACGCGCCACCAGACTCGCGCTTGCTGTCAGGCATTGCGAAAGCGATCGGCAAATAAGGGCGACGATGAAAGGCGCAATCCTGAACAGCGCAGCTGGAGCCAGCCGCACTGGCGTGGCTAATACTGAATGCGGTCCGCCACCAGGTCCCACACCGGGGTCAGTTCACCCGGTAAAAACGGCAGTGCGCCCAGGTCGGTGCGGCTTTCATCGGGGCTGTGAAAGTCGCTGCCGCGCGACGCAGCCAGGCCGAATTCTTTTGCCGTCTCGGCGTACTTCACGTATTCCTGCGTGGTGTGGCTGCCAGTCACCACTTCAACGGCCTGGCCGCCGTGCGCCTTGAACTCGGTGAACAGCGCATATTCTTCGTTGGCGGTGAATTTGTAGCGCCCCGGATGCGCGATGACCGCCACGCCCCTGGCCTGGGTGATCCAGGTCACCGCATCACGCAAGGTGGCCCAGCGGTGCGGCACATAGCCCGGCTTGCCTTCGGTCAGGTATTTGCGAAACACTTCATGCGTTTCGCTGCACACGCCCGACTCGACCAAAAAACGCGCAAAGTGCGTGCGCGAAATCAGCTCAGGGTTGCTGACAAATTTCAGCGCGCCTTCAAACGCGCCCTTGATGCCGACTTTGGCCAGCCCTTCGGCCATATCCATCGCGCGCTGGCTACGACCGCCGCGCGTGTTGTGAAGGCCTTGCGTCAATGCAGCATCGTCGGCATCAAAACCCAGGCCCACGATGTGAACCGTCTCGCCGGCAAAGGTGACTGAAATTTCGGCACCCGTCAGGTAGTTGAGTCCTTGCGCCCTGGCCGCCGCCGCCGCCCGGCTCAAGCCGCCAGTTTCGTCGTGATCGGTCAGTGCCCACAGCTCGACCCCGTTGGCTTTGGCGCGTTCTGCCAGCGCCTCGGGGGTCATCGTGCCGTCGGAGATGACCGAATGGCAGTGCAGGTCGGCGTTGAGAATATTTTTGCGGCTCACTCCGCTATTTTAGGCTTCATGCCATGAGGCGCCAGCCCAATCACAGCAAATCCACAAACACCGCAGACAAGGATGCGGCGTGGGTAGTAGAGTAGGTGAGTATTTTCGATTCAACCTGCGGATGGATATCTTTTGATCACCCTTCACCACCTGAACAATTCCCGGTCACAGCGCATCATCTGGCTGCTCGAAGAGCTGGGCCTGGACTATGAAATCAAGCGCTATGAACGTGACGCGAAAACCATGCTGGCGCCGCCGTCGCTGCGCAAGGTGCATCCGCTGGGCAAATCGCCGGTGATCACCGATGGCGACAATACGCTGGCTGAATCGGGCGCGATCATTGAATACCTGGTCGAGCGTTACGGCGGTGGGCGACTGATTCCTGCTGCGGGTTCGCCAGCGCGGCTGCGCTACACCTACTGGCGGCATCGCCGAAGGCTCGGCGATTCCGCCGCTGCTGCTCAAGCTGAATTTCGACAAGATCGAAACCACGCCTATGCCGTTTTTCGTCAAGCCGATCGCCAAAGGCATTTCGGCCAAGGTCAAGTCGTCGTTCATCAACCCACAACTGGAGCAAATCCTGGACTACATGGAGCAGGAACTGGCAGAAAAAGACTGGTTTGCTGGCGCCGATTTCAGCGCCGCCGATGTCCAGATAAGTTTTCCGCTGGAAGCCGCCGCAGCGTGGGGCGGCTTGGACGCAGGCAAACCCCGCTTGACGGATTTTCTTCGGCGCATCCATGCGCGACCGGCCTATCAGCGCGCTCTGGAGCGAGGCGGCGAGTATTCGATCATCAAATAGCGCTGCAGAGTTCAGGTTAAAAGCATTTTATGCCTCAAGCCCCCGTAACACGTGCGTAAGCAGCTACTGAACTAATAGCAGATAAAGTGCGATACGGAGTTTCAGCGGAAGCCAAAATACGACAGGATGACGCCGATGATGACAACCAGGCCGACGATGTAGATGATGGAATTCATGATGTCCTCTTGGGTGTTGTTGCGCGCGCCGGGTGGCTAGCCGCTGAACACTTATCTTCTGCTGATCACCGTTTTTTACCTGTAGGTGACGCTTCCCAAATCCCGTCGGACAAAGCAGGCTCAAACCGCGACTAAAGTTCAGCCGCCTCGACCAGAAAGCGCACGCGCCGCACGCCTTGCCATTCATCGGCGTCCAGCCTGAAAGCCAGCTTGACGCGGGCCGGCAATGCCTCGGTGTGACCAAACCAGATGCCGTCAACCGGCTGCCCCTGGTGCTTGAGTTTGAGCGCCAGATGCCGCTCACCGACCAGGCGCTGCGACACCACCTCCACCTCTTCGCTGAACGTGGGCGCGTCAAAGCCCTGGCCCCAGACTTCCTTGTGCAGCGTGTCCACCACGTCAGTGCGGCGAAATTCCGCCGGCAGCGGCCCGTCGGTTTCCAGCCGACGCATCAGTGTGGCGGCGTCCAGCCATTCGCGCGCGACCTGCTGCAGCGCGCTTTCAAAAACTTCAAAATTTTCTTCGCCAATCGTGCAGCCCGCCGCCATCGCGTGGCCACCAAAACGCAGCAGCACGCCGGGGCAGCGCTTGGCCACCAGATCAAGCGCGTCGCGCAAATGAAAGCCTGGAATGGACCGGCCCGAGCCTTTGAGCTCGTGTTCCTTTCCCGGCGCCTGACTGGCGGCGAAGACGAAGGTGGGCCGGTGCAGTTTGTCCTTGATGCGGGAGGCGACGATGCCGACCACGCCTTCGTGAAAGTCTGGCCCGAAAATCGCAATTGCCGGTGGCGGTCCGGACTCACCGAGTGCGTTGCTGTCAACCATCGCATCAGCCGACAGCTGCGCCTGATCGCGCATGCCCGACTCGATGTCACGCCGCTCGCGGTTGATGCTGTCGAGCAGCTTCGCCAGCTCATCGGCGCGCGCCGCGTCGTCGGTCAGCAGGCATTCGATGCCCAGCGTCATGTCGCTCAGGCGGCCGGCGGCGTTGATGCGCGGGCCGAGGGCAAAACCAAAGTCGAAGGTGGTAGCCACGGCTGCGTTTCGACTGGCCGCGGTGAACAGCGCCGCCACGCCCGGCGGCATCGCACCCGCACGGATGCGCTTGAGCCCCTGCGCGACCAGGCGGCGGTTGTTGGCGTCCAGCCTGACGACATCGACGACGGTGCCGAGCGCCACCAGTGGAAGCAGCGCGTCTAGCCGCGGCTCGGCCTGGCCGTTGGTATAGTGCCCGCGCGCGCGCAGTTCAGCCCGCAGCGCCAGCAGCACGTAAAACATCACGCCCACGCCAGCAATTGACTTGCTTTCAAACGTGCAGGCAGGTTGATTCGGGTTGACGATCACGTCGGCGTCGGGCAGCACGATGTGGCCGTCTTTCAGCGCCGGCAGGTGGTGGTCAGTGACCAGCACTTTCATGCCCAACGCCTTGGCGCGCGCCACGCCGTCGAGGCTGGCGATGCCGTTGTCGACCGTGAGCAGCAGGTCTGCGCCCGTGGCCTTAACGCGTTCGGCAATCGGCGCGGTCAGGCCGTAGCCATCAACGACCCGGTCTGGCACCAGATAGCCGACATGTTTGGCGCCCAGCAGCTGCAAGCCGCGCAGCGCCACGGCGCAGGCGGTGGCGCCATCGCAGTCGTAGTCGGCAACGACGCAGATTTTTTTGCCCGTGGCCATCGTGTCGGCCAGCAGCTGCGCGGCTTCCTGTGCGCCGCGCAGCGACGCGGGCGGCAGCAACCGGCTTAAAGCCTCGTCAAGTTCCGCCATCGAATGCACGCCGCGTGCGGCATACAGCTGCGCCAGCAAAGGGTGAACGCCCCCCTGCTGCAAAGCCCAGACGCTGCGCGGTGGCACGTCACGAACCTGAATTTTCATGCGGTCTTCTGAATGTTGAATGCTATTATATTCATAGCTGTTTACGCACATTAAACGGGGGCTGCAGGCCTAAAACGCTCCTAAACCGGCGCCAGACACCGGCGCGGGCGGGTGCAAAGCTCTGCGCTGCTTTGTCGCTGCACAGCGTCAGTCGCGCGTCACCGCCGGCGCGCAGCACGACCAGCAGCCGGGCGCAGGCGTCGGCATCGACTTCCAGCCAGGCCCGTGCATGAGCAGCGGTGTCAGGGCGCTGCGCGGCGGCGTGCAGGCGGCGTTCCACCAGCACATGCGGCGCGGCCGGTGTGGCTGCATCCAGAACACCCGCGCCGGTAACCCAGAAGGAATTGATCGGCAGCAGACGCTGTTGCTGACGCGCTTCGTTGGCCGGGTGGGTATAGAGCAGCATCTGCATTTCGTTTTGCAGGCGTCGCAGCACAGCTGCCGAACCGCCGGCTGATTCCAGCATGGACCGCGTCACGCGCTGGCTTGCCACCTGGTCCGTTGATACGCTGCGCAGATGGCGGAACGGCTCTCCGGTCGCCAGCCACGTCCCGGGCACGGCGCCATACGGCTGCAGCGTGATGCCGTCTTCCAGAAAATAGGGCGCCATGGCCGCCATCAGGACGCCAGCCGTGTCGGCATCGACGCCCAGGTCGTCGGGCTGCAGCAGCAGAATATGGTCGGCGCCAACCTGCAGATGGCACAGCTTGATGAACGCGCAGGGAACGCCGACGGTGCCGGTTTCAAACGCCGCCCATGGAATATGACCCGGGCCGCCGGGCAGTGCATTCGCTTCTGCCAGCGCGAGTTCGAACGGCGTTGACGGGCTGTCCTCGCCGCAGTCGATGCGCGTAGCGGGGTCCATGGTGGCCAGCAAGGCGCGCAGCCTGGGCAGCACGGGCGCGGCAGGTGATGGCGCTTCCCCGGCACCCTGGGGCAGCACGGCGCCAGGAATAATCAGATGGAGCTTTTGCGGCATGGGCCTATTGTCCGGGATAGGGAACCGCATCCAGAGCGACCTATGTCCTGATGCCACAATTAGCTGCTATGCAAATGCCTTACGAACTTATTCTGGGTTGGCGCTACACCCGCGCCGGCCGCGCCACGCGGCGCAACGGTTTTATTTCGTTCATCTCGGGTGTGTCGATGCTGGGCATCGCGCTGGGTGTGGCGGCGCTGATCATTGTGCTGAGCGTGATGAACGGCTTCCAGAAAGAAGTGCGTGACCGCATGCTGGGCGTGATTTCGCATATTGAAGTGTTCGCGCCCAACGGTGCAGCGCTGCCCGACCCGCAAAAAACGCTGAGCGAGATTCGCGCCAACCCGAACGTGGTCGGCGCTGCCACCTTCATCGCGGCGCAGGCGCTGCTGGCGCGCGGCGAAGACATGAAGGGCGCCATCGTTCGCGGCATTGACCCGGGTCTGGAAGGCACCGTCAGCGACCTCGAAGCGTCATTGAAAGACAGCGCCCTGCCCAAGCTCATCAGCGGCAACTTCGGCGTGGTGCTGGGCGGCGAACTGGCGCGGGCGATGGGCGTGCGCGAAGGCGATACCGTAACCCTGATTGCGCCCAGCGGTCAGGTCACGCCTGCGGGCGTCGTGCCGCGGTTGAAGCAGATGACGGTCGTCGGCACTTTTGATTCGGGCCATTTTGAATACGACTCGGCGCTGGTCATGCTGCACCAGGACGACGCGGCCAAAATTTTTCGCCTTGAAGGGCCGACCGGCATTCGCGTCAAGCTCAAAGACCTGCAGCAGGCGCGTGAAGTGGCGGTGGAGCTGTCGCGCAGCCTGACTGGCGATTTGCTGATTCGTGACTGGACGCGGCAGAACAAGACCTGGTTTTCAGCTGTGCAGTTGGAAAAACGCATGATGTTCATAATCCTGACGCTGATCGTGGCGGTGGCGGCTTTCAATCTGGTCAGCACACTGGTGATGACGGTGACCGACAATCGCGCCGACATCGCGATTTTGCGTACGCTCGGCTCCAGCCCGCAAAGCATCATGGGAATTTTCATGGTGCAGGGCGCGATGGTCGGCGTGATCGGCACGCTGTCGGGGCTCATTCTGGGGCTGGGTATTGCACTGAACATCGACGTCATCGTGCCTGGTCTGGAACGCCTGCTCAACGCCAGTTTTCTGCCGAAAGATATTTACCTGATCAGCCGCATGCCGAGTGATCCGCAGTATTCAGACATCATGCCGGTTGCTGTGATTTCTCTGGTGCTGGCGTTTCTGGCCACTATCTATCCCAGCTGGCACGCCAGCCGCGTGAACCCAGCCGAGGCCCTCCGTTATGAGTGATCGATTCCCGTCCGGCGGCGATGCCTTGTCTTCACTCCCTCTCCCTTTGGGAGAGGGCAGGGGTGAGGGCTCCCCGCTCCTCGCCCGCAGCAGCGAAATAGTCCTCAGTGCCAAAGGCCTCACCAAGCGCTTTCACGAAGGCCCGATTGACCTCACCGTGCTGCACGGCGTTGACCTGCAGGTGCATGCCGGGGAAACGCTGGCCATCGTCGGCGCGTCGGGTTCCGGCAAAAGCACGCTGCTGCATTTGATGGGCGGGCTCGATGCGCCGACCGCCGGGCAGGTCACGCTGAAGGGCAAAACCCTTTCGGCGCTGTCCCCTAGCGAACAAGGCAACTTGCGCAACCAGCACCTCGGTTTCGTCTACCAGTTTCACCACCTGCTGCCAGAGTTCAGCGCCCTTGACAACGTCGCGATGCCACTATGGATTCGGCGCCTGGCCCCCTCAGAGTCTGCGCGAGTAGCTACAAAAATGCTAGCGAGCGTGGGTTTGAAGGACCGCATTCACCACCGGCCTTCGGAGCTTTCAGGCGGCGAGCGCCAGCGCGTGGCGATCGCACGTGCACTGGTCACGCAGCCCGCGTGCGTGCTGGCCGACGAGCCGACCGGCAACCTCGACCGCACGACAGCGGACGGTGTGTTTGCGTTGATGCTGCAACTGGCGCAGGACTTTGGTACGGCGTTTGTGATGGTCACGCATGATGAGGCGCTGGCGGCGCGTTGTGGACAGCGGTTTCGGCTGGTGGAGGGCCGGTTGTCGGCGTGGGTGTGAGAGAATGTTGCTATTAATTTAGTAGCTGCTTGCGCACGTATTACGGGGGCTAGAAGCCTAAAATGCTTAAAGAAACGTGGCGGCTCAACTCTGCTGACTTCTGCAGGTCGGGTAAGTCCAAGGCGTAAGCCGACGTCTCCTGTGCCAGACCGCAATGGCATACAAATTTGATAACATGAACTTCAGATTCATAAACGAACCGAGGGTTGCTCAATGAGCGGTTTCGCTTTGACGGCTTCCGGGTTTTCTCGCGGGCTGTCGAACTCTCTTAATCGGAAGCAAAGCCCTGATCAGTCGCTGGACAAAGTGACCTGCGCCGGGTTTCCAATTGACCAGCTTGATGAGCTGCTAGCCAAGGGGCCGCAGCTGACAGCCACGGAGCGCCAGGCTATGGCCGCCGACGTTCGTACACTGAGCTCGCCGTGCTGACGCGCAATGTGGACGATTTCAAAATTTTTGCCGGCTTGAAGGTCGAGGCGTTTTCGGTTTGACAGATCACTACACCGCCCTTGGCCTGAGCAGCGCGGCAACGCTGGCAGACATCAAAAAAGCGTTTCGCCTGAAAGCGTCGTCGCTGCACCCCGACAAGAATGCTGCCCGTGACGCTGCCGAACGCTTCCGGGCTGTGCAAGAGGCCTACGCCGTGCTGTCGGATGCTGACAAGCGCCGGGCCTATGACGACAACCGCCGCCGCAATTTACTGGACAGTCCCATCGACACGGCGCGAGAAATCTGGACCCAATACTTCGACCAGGTGCTTGAGGCGGCTGGCGCCAGGAAACCCACAACATGAACCCAATAATTGCATGAACATCACACCTTTTTTTCTCGAACTTCGCTCGGGCTACCAGTCTGAAATTGACGACCTAACTTTCGATTCCGAAGGCCGCGATGTGCTGCGCCAGCGGCTGGCTGACAAGCGCAAAGAAGTCGCTTTTCTGGTGCTGATGATGGAGGCCAGCCCCGAGATGGTGGCGGTGATTTTTCATCAGGCTTTCGAGTTCAGGGCACCGGCGGTGATGGACAACTTGCTGAGTCTGGAAGCCGATGAATTCCCAGAGTGGCACAGCCTGGCCGATGTCGTGCTGGTGGCACCGTGGGCGCGCGAACTGGTACAAACCGTGTTGAAAGAGCCGGGCGGCGAATGGTTTTTAACCGTGGCTGCAGCGCTTGAATACATGGCGGGCAAACCGGCGCTGGCGCCGGTCGGCCAGGGTGACGGTGACGGGGAAGATGAGGATGAAGGCGGCGACGATTTTGAAGCGCTGGACGGTGATGATGAACGCGACGAAAGCGACGCCAAAGCCCGCAAGGAAGCCGGCGACGACTGGATGGTCGAGCAGGGCTTTGACCGGAAAGATTGAAATTTATGAACCACCTTGCCCTGATTGAAAAAACCCAGACCCTGATTGCGGCTGGCGACATCGTCGGTGCCGAATCGGCATTGGTCGAGCTGGCTGACGCCGAGGGTGACGCCGCGCTGATAATGGTGCTCGACTTGCTGCCACCCAAAGACATCCTGGCGGTGATCCGCGAGTACGATAACTCGAAAGAGTCGGTCGTCAATCTGCTGGTGACGCCGGCGCAGTTCGCGCGGGCCGTAGTGATTGAAAAGCAATACAAGGACCTGACCCGCACGCATCTGCGCGGCATGGTGAATTCGATCATTTTTCGTGAAGACGCAGAGCCGCTGGAGTTTTTGACGGCGATTGGCGATCTGGAAGGGGGTAGTGACGCGCTGGCCGACTATTTCTCTGAAAAATGGAGCCGTGTGGAGGCCTTTGCCCGCAGCGGCAGTTTTGACGCCGCAGAAGACCACGGCGAGCTGCTGTCGCAGGCGGCGCTGCTGGCGTCTGCGTACGTGAAACCCATTCTTCAGCAGGACGAAGTGGCCGACGGCGACTGGATGCAATTGGCGTGGCTTCTGCGTTATGAGCTGCCTGATCTGTTCATCGAAATGCTGATGGTGCTGCGCGCCAAGGCGGTGGCGCATGATGCCGGCCTTGACGAGGAAGAGGCGGAAGAAGACGACGGCAAGGTTGAAACCGGCGACACCGACCGCGGCAAGGCGACGCCGAGTGCGCGCGAGTCGGATGAAGAATCGGCGATTTGAAACATGAGTAGTCCGGAAGTGCAAAGCGCGGCTGCGTCGGTTTCGATCTACGACGCGCGCCCTTTCTTTGAGAAGGCACTGCACTACGGCGTGCAGCACGGCATCGTTGATGCGCAAAAGCTGGAGCTGATCCGCGCGGAGGCGCCTAAAGGCATGGTGCAAATCGCGCGTTATTTCGGCAGCGAATTTTTGCGCCCGGAAATCGAGAAAGCGCGGGAGCGCCTGGTCAATCTGGTCAGCCTGCATCTGGAGACGAGTTGCCAGGGTGACCTGCAACAGGCGGCCGAATCATTGCGTGACCATTCTTTTTTGTCCCGCTCCAAAGGCGGTTCCGACATGTTGAAGGCGCTGATTGCGATGCCGCAGAACAGCCACTTCGGCATGAACGAATACGGCGCTTTTACCGATGAACATATTCCGTTGCTGGGCAAATGGACTTTGCGCAGTCTGACTGACTATCAGGCCGAGTTGACGCAGCGCAGTCAGGTCGCCGAGGTAATGGACGCGGCCATATGGGTGGGGGCGCAACTGGGGCAGGACGCAGCTGATCTGGAAGAAGCCGGCAAGGATGCAGAAGCCGTGATTCGCACTGCGCTGCTGGTGCTGGCCGCCGGTCGCACTGATATGCCGGACTGGGTCGGGTTTGAAAAAATGATCAATGCGCTTCGTCAAAAATACGGCGCAAGCCTGGCCGTTGGCAAGGAGAAGGCGAAACCAACCGGAGCTTTGGCCTTTTCACTCGCTGCGCCAAAAAATATGCCTGAAAATCTGGCGCACGTCGTTGAAGCCGTGCGGCAGTCAGTTCTAGCAGACATCCCGAAAATCCTCGACCCGGCGCTGGCCCCCAGACAACTTTTTGACCAGACGCCGGCGTTCATGGGCCGGTATTTCTGGATTGAGGACGGCTTGAGTGAAGTGGATCACCATGATCGGCTGACGTCGAGTGCGTGGACCAAAGCCACGGGCGGGCTCAGCGATGACGGTTCCCTGCTGACGCTTTTCCTGTGTATCGCTGCAGGCGCAACGCCGAAAACATTGTTGACAGAAAAAGCGGCGACGACGCTGGTGCGAAAAATACAGAAGTCCGGTCTGCATGCTGAATTGGCGCATCGATTCATTGCAGCCAGCGCGCCGGTGCAGTTTCAGCAGGACTACGCAAAGTTGTGGGCCGACTTTGTCGAAGAGTCACAGGCCACGCTGCAAAGCGATTCGTTTTCAGCGCTCGAGGATGCACTCGCGTTGTTGCGGCTGGAGTGCAACGTCAAATAATTCCGTCTCTAATGGAACAAGACGCCGGGCTTCAAAGAATCCGGTTGAACCAGGCCAGTGACAGGCCCGCCGACAACAGCGCCAGCGCGGCAGCAAACAGAGCCACCAGGCCCGCAATTTCGGTTTCCTTTTTCTCCAATGCCAGGCGGGAACTCAGCGTTTCGTAAACTTTCTTCAGGTCGGCCGCCGTGCCGGCATAAAAATACTCAGCCTGCGTTGCCCGCGCGATGCCTTTAAGCGTTACTTCGTCGAGCATGACGCGCATTGACCAGCCTTCGAAGCCGATGGTCTCGCCGTCTACCGTGCCAACGCCCACAGTGTACACACGCACGCCACGGTCTGCGGCAGCCTTCGCCGCCTCCAGTGAATCAACGCCGGTGGTGCGTTGCCCGTCGGTCAGCAAAATAATGGCAGCCGAGGTGTAGGAACCCGGTGCGACCGGTACAAAGTCTTTTTTCGCCGCCTTATCGTCTTTGCTGGGCTGTTCGATGGACGTTCCACGCGTCCGCTCGCGGCCGTATTGCATCGACGCCAGATCAATGCCGGCGTCGGGGAACAGTTCGGTCAGCGACACCACGATGCCATTGCCAATGGCCGTGCCGCGCTGCAACTGGAACTTGTCGATGGCCGTCACCAGGTCGTCGCGGCTCAGCGTGGGCGGCTGCACGACGGCTGCAGTGCCAGCAAACGCCACGATCCCGACGCGCACACTGCGCGGCAAGTCTGCCAGAAATGCCTTGGCCGCATTTTGCGAAGCGACCAGCCGGTTCGGCAGCACGTCGGTGGCGCGCATGCTGCCCGATACGTCCATCGCCAGGATGATGGTTTCACGTTGCGAGGGCAGACTGACCACCGCCGAAGGCCGGGCCGACGCCACCAGCATGGCGGCCAGCGACATCAAAAACAGCAGCGGCGGAATGTGCCGGCGAAAGCTCTGGCCCCGGCCCATGGCCTCCCGCACGATGGACAGACTGGCATAGCGCAGCGCTATTTTTTTCTTGCGCCGCAGCAGCCACATATAAAGCAATACCAGCAAGGGAAGCAGCAGCAGCAGCCAGAGAAACTCCGGCCACAAAAAGCTGGGTTTAAAAGTAGTCATGAAATTGGTCATGGGTTTCCCTGCCCTGTTCAAGCGGCTTGCAGATGAGCGGGCAACCTGCCGCTGCCAAGATTTCCCCCAGTCAGGCGGCTTCGGCTTTTGCGCATGTCGGTAAAGCGCAGCAGGGCGCTGACCAGGTCGCCATCGGTGGACAGCTCAAGCGCATCAACGCCGGCACGGGTCAGCGACTCCCGCAACTGTGCCTCTCGCTGCGCGGCGATGCGGGCGAAGCGCTTGCGAAAACCAGCGTCGTGTGTGTCGACCAGCAACTGCTCGCCGGTTTCGGCGTCGCGGATGGGAATCAGACCCAGGTCGGGAAGGTCGAGCTCGAGCGGATCGAGCAGGCGCACGGCGACTACTTCGTGCCGCTGTGCCAGCAAGCCCAGCGGTTTTTCCCAGCCGGCTTCACTGATGAAATCTGACAGCACAAAAATGGTGGAGCGTCGGCGAACCAGATTGGCGGCGGCGTCCAGCAGTTCGTCCAGACGGGTTGGCCCGGAATTTTTGCTGTCAGGCTGTTCGGGACGGGTTTGCAGCGTATGCAGCAGTTGCAGAACATGCTGACGGCCGCCGCGCGCCGGTATCACCGCGTCAACGCCAGAACCGTAAAGCATCGCGCCAACCCGATTGCCGTGGCGAGTGAGTATGCGCGCCAGCACCGCCACAAATTCGGCAGACAACTGGCGCTTGCGCTGCTCGCCCGAGCCGAAATCCATCGACGGGCTGAGGTCAAGCAAGAACCAGGCGTTCATCTCGCGGTCTTCGGTGAACACGCGCACATGCGGTTGCTGCAGCCGCGCGGTCACGTTCCAGTCTATATGGCGCACATCGTCATGGTGCTGGTATTCGCGCAGGTCAGCCAGGTCCATGCCAGCGCCGCGAAGCAGCGTGCGGTAGTCACCCTGCAGCAAGCCGTCGAGGCGGCGCAGCACGGTCCATTCGAGACGGCGCAAAAGTGACTCTGCGCCTGCGGTAGATTTGATTGCAGGAGAAGGGAGCGTGGCGGTCATGATGACAGCCGTAGTGCAAGGCATGCAGTGACAAGCGGTGGTGCATTTCGGCGCTGGACATTCTCTTCACGCAAGCAGGGGCCGCGGAACCGGCTTCGCCGGGCCGCAGGCGCAACGGCCCCCTCGGGGGGCAGCGTTTTCCGCGACGCGAGCGACCGTGGGGGCGACATGTTTAGGCCGCGAGTTTTTCATGCGCCAGCGGTTTGGCAGGAGGTGGAATTTTTGCCATGACCTTGCTCACGATGGCGTCAGCAGACAGGCCCTCGGACAAGGCCTCATAAGAAAGCACCAGGCGGTGGCGCAGCACGTCTGGCACCAGATCGGTCATGTCTTCCGGCAGCGCGTAGCTGCGTCCGCGCAGCATGGCCAAAGCGCGCGCCCCCTCAGTCAGGTTGATGGTGGCGCGGGGGCTGGCGCCGAAGGTGATGAAACGCGACAGGTCCTTGATTCCGTGCTTTTCGGGGTTGCGCGTGGCCGACACCAACCGCACCGCGTACTGCACCAGCGACGGGTCAACGTAGACGCGGCGACATTCCGCCTGAAGAGACGCCAGTTGTGCGGTCGTTGCCACCGCCGATACCGTGACCGCCGGGCCGGTGACGCGCTGCACGATGACGAACTCTTCTTCCTCTGTCGGGTAGTCCACCAGCACCTTCATCATGAAACGGTCAACCTGCGCTTCGGGCAGCGGATAAGTGCCTTCGGTTTCAATCGGATTTTGCGTTGCCATGACCAGAAAAGGCGAAGGCACCTTGTGTGTGGTGCCAGCAATCGTGACCTGGCGTTCCTGCATCACTTCGAGCAGGGCGCTTTGCACTTTGGCGGGCGCGCGGTTGATCTCGTCGGCCAGCAGCAGGTTGGTAAAGACCGGACCTAGCGAGGTACTGAAGTCGCCGTTTTTCTGGTTGTAGATGCGCGTGCCGACCAGGTCAGCCGGCACCAGATCGGGTGTGAACTGGATACGTTTGAAATCGCCGCTGATGGTGCTGGCCAGCGTCTTGACCGTCAGGGTTTTGGCCAGGCCTGGCACCCCTTCGACCAGCAAATGGCCCTGCGCCAATATGGCAACCATGACGCGTTCAAGAAAACGGTCCTGGCCCACCACCACGCGTTTGACTTCGTAAAGGATTTGCTCCATGAGCTGGGCGGTATCGGGGGTGGGGTTGGTGATGGGGTTCATGGTTTGCGCCTTTCCTCTGTCTTTGGCAACTCGGGGATCTCGAACGGTTGGGGACCGAGCAGGTTCGGCGTTGCCGTAACCTGGTCCGTCCCGCAACGAATTAAAAGGGCGGCATACCCGCAGCAGCCGCAGCGTTCTCTATCGGCACCGCAAAACCGATGCCGACAAAGGTTCGCTGTTGATTGGGGTTGTAAATGGCGGTGACTATGCCGATCACTTCGCCTTCCATGGTGACCAGCGGCCCGCCTGAGTTGCCTGGATTGGCGGCGGCGTCGAACTGAATCAAATTGCTCATTTGCTGCTTGCCTTCCGGGGAGCGGAAGGTGCGTTTCAGCCCGGAAATTATCCCGGCCGACGCAGACGGACCGATGCCGAAGGGAAAGCCAACCGCCATCACTTGTTCGCCGGGTACCAGGTCGGCGGTGGAACGCATGGTGGCGGCAATCATGTCGTCAGGAATTGTTTTTGCCTGCAACACGGCCAGATCGTTTTCAGGCTGCACACCGGTGATGGTCGCGGTCGATTCAAGCCCGTCTGCAAAGGTGATCTGAATGGTGTCCGCGCCTTGAACCACGTGCAGATTGGTCAGAATAATGCCTTTGTCGGTGATGACCACGCCCGTGCCTACACTTCGATTGCGCTCGTCCTTGTCCTCGGCGTTTTTCTCGGCGTTTTTCTCGCCGCTTCTGCCATGGTTTTTACTCAGCCCCACTACCCGCACCACGGAAGGGCTGATGGCCTCATAGGCCTTGGCTGCGGGCGACGGCAGCACCGTGGTTTCAAGTGTTTTCAGCACCGCCGAATCGATGTCTTTTTGCGTCAGCCGGCGCGCATCCGGCTTGATGGCAAACGACAGGCTGATGGTCAGCATCAGGGCCATTAGGCCGATCACCGACCAAAGCAGATAAAGGTTGTCGGCGCGAAACTTGTTTGTCAGACGCTTGAAACGGGAGATCGGCGGTGCGTGTGGTGACGCAGGTGGTGGCGCAATGACCGCAGTGCCCGGCCCGGTTGGGCCCGACCCGTCGTTGACGCGACCAGCGCCGGTGCGGCTGGAGCTACTGTAGAGAGCAGGCCTTCGCATTCGTTCACCTGTGAAATAAATGTTGGAATAAGCACAGAAACAATGCTTGCACCGTAGCACGATTTTCACGTTTTTGCACGGCGTCTGGATATGCCCGGTCGCTACCAGACTGAGCGGTATATCCGCGCAAATACTTGTCACTGGTTTTATATGCCAACATCGCAACAGAGCCCTAATTTTCTGTTGTCACCATGACTTTCTGGATTGATACGCACTGCCACCTGGATGCCCCCGAGTTTGCGCATGACGTGGCCGATGTCTGCGCCCGCGCCAGCGCCGCTGGCGTGCGCCACTGCGTGCTTCCGGCCGTCTGCGTCGGCAACTTCGACGCAGTGCGGACGCTGGCGTCGGCATTTTCCTACAGCTACGCATTGGGCATTCATCCGTTGGCGGTGGCTGCTGCGCAGGAAAAAGATATCGACACCCTCGATGCCGAACTGGCCAGCCGAAAATTTGACCCGCGCCTGGTTGCTGTGGGCGAAATCGGCCTGGATTATTTTGTGCCCGAAATGCAAAGCGCCCCGATGCGCGAGCGGCAGGAATTTTTATATCGGGCGCAGCTCAAACTGGCCCGCAAGCATGCGCTGCCCGTCATTCTTCATGTGCGCAGGTCAGCTGATAAATTGCTGAAGCATTTGCGCGAATTGGTGCCACCGGATGGCCGCTGGCGCGGTATTGCCCATGCCTTTAACGGCAGCGAGCAGCAGGCCGCTGAATTCATCAAGCTGGGGTTCAAGCTGGGGTTCGGCGGCGCCGTGACGTTTGAATCTGCGCTTCAATTGCGGCGACTCGCTGCCGGCTTGCCTCTTGACGCACTGGTCATCGAAACGGACGCGCCCGACATTCCACCGCACTGGGTTTACAAAACCGCAGCCCAACGCGCTGGCGGGCAGGCGCAGGGCCGCAACGAGCCAGGCGAGCTGCCAGCCATCGCGCAGCAGGTGGCGCTGCTGCGCGGCCTATCGATGCCGGCGTTGGCAAAAGCCAGTACCGCGAACGCCCTGCATGCCCTGCCCAGGCTGTCCGCGTTGCTGACGTGCTGACGGGACTGCCGCCGCTGGTTTCGCCGCAGACGCGCCTGCTGATTCTGGGCAGCTTTCCGGGCGCAGCATCCTTGGCCGCGCAGCAGTACTACGGCCACCCGCGCAACCACTTCTGGCCGATTTTGGAGGCTATTTGGCCCTCTAGCCCAATAGATACGTGCGTAAGCAGCTATCAAATACGTAGCGATTGGCTGCTCGACAAAGGCCTGGGTTTGTGGGATGTCTACGCGGCTTGCGAGCGTGAAGGCAGCCTGGACAGCCGTATTCGCAGCCCGCTGCTCAATGACTTGGCTGGCTTGAGAAAACTCTGCCCCGAGCTGGCGGCGATTGCCCACAATGGTGGCGAAAGTTTCAGGCACGCGCGGCACACGCAGCAACTCGGTTTGCCGGTTTATCGGCTGCCCTCCAGCAGCCCGGCCAACGCGTCCTGGAGTTTTGAGCGCAAACTCGCGGCCTGGCGAAAAGTATTCGAGCAACATGGACTGATTTGATGGTTTTAAAAACAGCGGCAAAAAGCAGCGAAGTGCTGCCCGAGGTCAATTTTTCCGAGTTCGACGGTATTCGTTTTCTGCATCTGGGAACCGAATGGGTGCAAGGCTCGATGCTGGTTGATGCGCCGTTCGACATTGAGCTGGAATACGTGCAACGCATGATGGCCGGCCTGTTGTTCATGGAGGCGAGCGGCGTGGCTAAAAAGCACGCCATGCAGTTAGGGCTCGGCTCTGCGGCGCTGACAAAGTTCTGCTACAAAAAACTGCGCATGAAAACCACGGCAGTCGAGCTGAACCCACAGGTCATCGCTGCCTGCCAGTTGTGGTTCAAGCTGCCGCGCAATGATGCGCGGCTGAGCGTGATCGAGGCCGATGCAGCTGCTGAAATACAAAAACCGGAACACCAGGGCAAGGTAGACCTACTGCAGGTGGACTTGTACGACCACGAAGCCGCTGGCCCGGTGCTGGACAGCGACGCGTTTTACGCGCATTGCCATAAGCTGCTGACCGATGACGGGGTGATGACGGTGAACCTGTTCGGTCGCAATTCCAGCTACCGCCAGTCGCTGGTGAAAATCGCCAGCGCGTTTGGCCCGCAGGCGGTCTGGGCATTCACGCCCACGCGTGAAGGCAACACGGTGGTGCTAGCTCAGCGGGAGCCCAGTCGGCCTGACCGCGAAGTGTTCTTGAAGCGCGCTGGCGTGATCGAGTCACGCTGGAGTCTGCCGGCCAAAAAGTGGTTGCGACTTTTCAAGCCGGTGCTCTGAAAGAGAGCCCTTGATGAGACGCCTTCATCGGGTACAGTGCCTTCCATGAGTGCAGTCAAGCCCCCGCAGCGCCCCGCGCCGAACCTGGAATCACCCGGTAAAAAGCAGTTCACAGGCCCGCTCGACTGGCGCCAGCTGGTTGAATGGCTCAGTGCGGATGGTGTCATTAGTGCGCACGAGGCGCAGCGCACGATTGCACGTTGTTCGCAAGTGCAAAGCGCGCAGCACCCGCTGGTGCGGCTGGCGAGCGTCAGCATGACGCGGGTGGCCGACGGCAAGCCGCTCGACATCGAAACCATTGCGCAGTGGCTGGCTGGCCGCGCGAACCTCAATTACCTGCGCATTGACCCGCTAAAGGTCGATGTGGGCAAGGTGGCCGACACGATGTCGGCGGTGTATGCCGAGCGCCACAAGGTATTGCCGGTGCAGGTCACCCCGACCGAGGTGGTGGTGGCAACGTCAGAGCCATTCGTCACCGACTGGGTGCAGGAAGTGGAGCGCCAGGCGCGTCGCAGTGTGCGTCTGGTGGTGGCGAATCCGCTGGAAATCAGCAAGTACACCGCCGAGTTTTTTGCGCTGGCCAAATCCGTCAAGAACGCGATGAAGTCAGGTAGCGGTTCGGGTTCGGCCAGCTTCGAGCAGTTGGTCGAACTGAACAAAACCAACAAGCAGCTCGATGCCAACGACCAAGGCGTGGTGCAGGTGGTGGACTGGCTATGGCAATACGCGTTTGACCAGCGCGCCAGCGACATTCACCTGGAGCCCCGGCGCGAGCAGGGCGTGATTCGCTTTCGCATCGACGGCGTACTGCACCCGGTGTACCAGATGCCGATGGGCGTACACAACGCCATGACGGCGCGCATCAAGCTGCTGGGCCGCATGGACGTGGTTGAAAAACGCAGGCCGCAAGACGGCCGCATCAAAACGCGCAACCCGCGCGGCGACGAAATTGAAATGCGCCTGTCAACCTTGCCCACCGCCTTCGGTGAAAAGATGGTGATGCGTATTTTTGATCCGGACACGACGGTCAAGGATCTCGACGGGCTCGGTTTTTCCCAGCATGACGCCGAGCGCTGGGAGCAGCTCGTCAAGCGCCCCTACGGCATCGTGCTGGTGACAGGGCCAACCGGTTCAGGAAAAACGACAACTTTGTATTCAACCCTGCGCCGGCTGGCCACCGAGGCAGTCAATGTCAGCACGATTGAAGACCCGATCGAGATGATCGAGCCCGCCTTCAATCAGACTCAGGTGCAGACGCATCTTGACTTTGATTTTTCCGAAGGCCTGCGCGCCCTGATGCGGCAGGACCCCGACATCATCATGGTTGGCGAGATTCGCGATTTGCCGACCGCCGAAATGGCGGTGCAGGCCGCGCTCACCGGGCACCTGGTCTTCAGCACGCTGCACACCAACGACGCGCCGTCGGCGGTGTCGCGTTTGATGGAGCTTGGCGTGCCGTCTTACCTCATCAACGCCACGCTTCTTGGCGTGCTGGCGCAGCGGCTGGTGCGCACCCTGTGCAGCAGCTGCCGCGAGCCGGATGAAACTGCCTTGCGTGAAACGCTGGCCGACCTGGTCAAACCGTGGCAATTGAGCGGTGGCTACCGGCCTTATAAACCGGTCGGCTGCGTTGATTGCCGCATGACGGGGTTTCGGGGTCGCATGGGGCTGTATGAGTTGTTGACGGTGACTGAAGGCTTCAAGGAAAAAGTTTCCAAAGAGCCGAATATTGATTCGCTGCGCCGCCAGTCTGTCAGGGACGGCATGCGCCCGATGCGGCTGGCTGGCGCGCTGAAGGTCGCTGAGGGCCTGACCACCATCGAAGAAATTCTCGCGGCCACGCCGCCTTTGTCCTGAGCGTTCCTGACGCGTTTTTCCTTCAGAGCCTGCGTGCTAACCCTCACTGGCGCGATAGGTGAAAGCCACATGCGCGGCAGGGACGATTAAATGCACAATCCAGCGACCAAATCTCTCTATCGAGGAGGCAATTCGTGAATATCAAAAGTCAAAAAGACTTCTTTTCCGGGCTCATGTTCATGGGCGTCGGAGCCGCGTTCGCGTGGGGCGCGACGACTTACAACGTCGGTTCTGGCGCCCGCATGGGCCCAGGGTATTTTCCGCTCATGCTGGGAGTGCTGATGGCCATCCTCGGCGCGGCCATTACCTTCAATTCGATGGTCGTTGAGGCGGAGGGCGGTGACAAGATTGGCAAGTGGGCCTGGAAGCCGCTGCTGTTCATTATTCTGGCCAACTTGACCTTTGGCCTGCTGCTGGCCGGGTTGCCGAGTATCAAGTTTCCTGCCTTCGGCATGATCGTCGCCATCTATGCATTGACCTTTATTTCCAGCATGGCCGAGGCAGGCTGGAAGGTCAAAAACACCTTCGTGCTTGCCACCGTTCTGGCTGCCGGCAGCTACGTCGCGTTCGTTCTGGTTCTCAAGCTGCAGGTCCCGGTGTGGCCTGCTTTCATCACCGGCTAAGGCAACATCATGGAACTGATTTCAAACCTGTCGCTCGGCTTCGGCGTCGCGTTCACGCCGATCAATCTGCTCTATGCGTTTGTCGGTTGTCTGCTTGGCACGCTGATCGGCGTGCTGCCCGGCATCGGCCCGGTTGCAACCATTGCGATGCTGCTGCCAGCCACCTACGCGCTGCCACCAGTATCGGCGCTCATCATGCTGGCCGGCATTTATTACGGTGCGCAATACGGTGGCTCAACAACCGCCATTTTGGTGAACCTGCCGGGAGAATCCTCGTCTGTTGTCACTTGTATTGACGGCTACCAGATGGCCCGACGAGGGCGAGCGGGGCCGGCGCTGGCTGCCGCTGGTTTGGGCTCGTTTTTTGCCGGCTGCGTCGGTACCTTGATCCTGGCTGCGTTCGCGCCGCCGCTGACTGAACTGGCCTTCAAATTCGGCCCTGCCGAGTACTTCGCGCTGATGATTTTGGGCCTGATCGGCGCCGTGGTGCTGGCATCCGGATCACTGCTCAAGGCCATCGCGATGATTGTTCTGGGCCTGCTGCTTGGCCTGGTCGGCACCGACGTGAACTCGGGCGTGGCGCGTTTCAGCTTTGACATCCCTGAATTGACCGACGGCATCGGTTTTGTCGTGATTGCAATGGGTGTGTTCGGCTACGGCGAGATCATCAGCAACCTGGCTCAGCCCGAAGACGATCGCGAAGTGTTTACTGCCAAGGTAACGGGTTTGTGGCCTACCAAGCAAGACTTCAAGGACATGGCACCGGCGGTTCTGCGCGGTACCTTCCTCGGCTCGGCGCTGGGCATCCTGCCCGGCGGCGGCGCCTTGCTGGCTGCTTTTGCCGCCTACGCGCTGGAAAAGAAAATCAGGATGAAACCGGGCGAGGTGCCGTTCGGCAAGGGCAACATCCGCGGTGTGGCGTCCCCAGAATCGGCCAACAACGCCGGCGCGCAAACATCTTTCATTCCGCTGCTCACACTCGGCATTCCGCCCAATGCCGTGATGGCGCTGATGGTCGGTGCGATGACGATTCACAACATCCAGCCGGGCCCACAGGTCATGACCAGCAACCCCGAGCTGTTCTGGGGTCTGATCGCCTCCATGTGGATCGGCAATGCGATGCTGATTATTTTGAATCTGCCCCTGATCGGCATGTGGATCAAACTGCTGACAGTGCCCTACCGCTACTTGTTCCCGGCCATCGTGCTGTTCTGCGCCATCGGCGTTTACTCGACCAATAACAACACTTTCGACATCTGGACCGTAGGGGCCTTCGGGGTCATCGGTTACCTGTTTGTGAAGCTGGGTTGTGAGCCAGCGCCGCTGTTGCTTGGCTTCATCCTCGGGCCGATGATGGAAGAAAACCTGCGGCGCGCGCTGCTGCTTTCGCGCGGCGACTGGAGCGTGTTTGTCACGCGCCCGTTGTCTGCCGGTTTGCTGGCAGCAGGTCTGTTACTGCTCGTCATCGTGCTGTTGCCTTCGGTGAAGCACAAGCGGGAAGAGGCTTTCGTCGAGGAGTGAAGCACACCCGACGCCATGCGCGCCCAGATAGAAAAAGCACTTTCGGGTGCTTTTTTTAATGCTTCCAATGTCTTCGCATCAAGCTGGCCTCTGAAATTCCTTTCAAGCCGTCCGCGCATCGAACGTTGCACAATAAGGCAATGAAATTCTCACTTGTCAACTTGATCGCGGCGGTAATTGCCTGCAGTTCGGGGGCTGCCATCGGCCAGGCACCGGGTTTGTCGGGATACCCCAACAAGCCCATCCGTATGATCGTGCCGTTTCCAGCCGGCGGCGCAACAGACATTCTGGCGCGGGCGCTGTCGCAAAAACTGGGCGACAAAATCGGGCAAACGGTGGTGGTGGACAACCGGCCCGGCGCGGGCGGCACCATTGGTGCAGACGCCGCTTCAAAGTTTCCTGCAGACGGTTATACGCTGCTGCTGGCCACGTCGAGCACGCACAGCATCGGGCCGGCGGTCAATCCGCGCATTCCTTACAACGCCGAGACCGACTTCACGCCAATTGCTTACGTGGCCTCATCGCCCAACATCGTGCTGGTGCCCAACTCGTCACCGTCAAAGACGATGCGCGAATTTGTTGACCACGCCCGCAAGAACCCTGGGCGCCTTAACTATGCATCCAGCGGCAACGGAACCATCGTGCATCTGACGACGGAATACTTCAAGGCGCAGTCGGAAACGTTCATTTTGCATATTCCGTACCGTGGCACCGCGCTGGCCATGCCGGATCTGATCAGCGGCAAGCTCGATGTGCTGTTCGATTCTCTGGTCACCGGCATGCCGCACGTGAAGGACGGCAAACTGCGCGCACTGGCGGTGACGACTTTGCAGCGCACCGCGCTGGCTCCCGGGTTGCCGACCGTGGCCGAAAGCCTTCCGGGTTTTGAGTCGATCACCTGGTTTGGACTGTACGGCCCGAGGGCCATGCCGGCGGAGCTGACCGTCAAAATCAATCAGGCGGTGAACACAGCGCTGCAAGATTCCGACGTGAAAGAGCGTTTTGCCCGGCTGGGAGCCGAGCCTGCGGGCGGCACGCCGCTAGCCTTTTCAACCATGGTGAAATCCGACACGGCGAAATGGAAGAAGATCATTGCCGAGCGAAAGATTTCAGTGGAATAAGTGGGCGTCGCCGACTACGCACCTCGCCACTTTTCCCAGCCCTGCCGGATCCGCAATCCCTGGTATCCGGGGCGGGCGTTCCCGCGTTTTTTTTGACAGCCACTTCAGGCACTTTATGAACTTCAACTTCAACAATCCCTACACCTCAACCCGCATTCCGGTCTTCGCCCGTAACGTCGTGTCAACCTCGCACCCGCTGGCCACGCAGGCTGGCCTGCGCATGATGCACAAGGGTGGCAATGCCGTGGACGCGGCCATCGCGGCGGCGGCGGCCATGACGATTGTGGAGCCGGTCAGCAACGGCCTGGGCAGTGACGCGTTTTGCATTTTGTGGGACGGCGGGGAACTGCACGGGCTCAACGCGTCAGGCCGCGCCCCCCAAAGCTGGACGCCTGATTACTTCAAGCGCAAGTATGGCGACGGTGCCACGGCGCCGCCGAAACGCGGGCTGGATTCGGTCACGGTTCCCGGCGCGGTCAGCAGCTGGGTGACGATGAGCGAGCGCTTCGGCAAGCTGCCGTTTGCCGACCTGATGGAGCCCGCTATCGACATTGCCGAGCGCGGTTTTCTGCTGCCGCCCGTGGTGCAGCAAAAGTGGGCCGCTGCCACCGAAGAAATGCAATCACAGCCCGGCTTCTCTGGCGCTTTCCTGCCTTGGGGCCGGGCACCGAAAGTCGGTGAGCTGTTCCAGTTCAAGGCTGCGGCAAAAGGCTTGCGGGCGATTGCGCAGACCCAAGGTGCGGCTTTTTACGGCGGCGAGATCGCGCGCGCGCTGGAAAAATTCTCCGCCAAAAACGGCGGTAGCCTGACGGCCAAAGATTTTGAGAACTTCCAGCCCGAGTGGGTCAAACCGATTGCCAAGAACTACCGCGGCTACACGCTGCATGAGATCCCTCCCAACGGCCAGGGCATTGCAGCGTTGATTGCACTTGGCATTCTGGATAAGTTCGATGTGGCGGGTCTGGCCGTTGATGGCGTCGATTCACAGCACCTGCAAATCGAGGCGATGAAGCTGGCGTTTGCCGATGTGTACAAGTATGTGGCCGAGCCGACGGCGATGGAAGTCACCGTCGAGCAGATGCTGGACGACGCCTACCTGGCTTCCCGCGCCAGACTCATCGACATGAAAAAGGCACAGGATTTCCGCGCCGGCAATCCCGTCAAAGGCGGCACGATCTACCTGACCACAGCCGATGAAAACGGCATGATGGTGAGCTTCATCCAGAGTAACTACATGGGTTTTGGCTCGGGTTGCGTCGAGCCCGAATTTGGCATCAGCCTGCAAAACCGGGGTCACGGTTTCAGCGTGAATGCAGGCATCAATCAGGTCGCGCCGGGCAAGCGTCCATTTCATACCATCATTCCAGCCTTTGTCACCCAAGACGGGCAGCCGGTGATGAGCTACGGCGTGATGGGTGCCAACATGCAGCCGCAGGGTCACATGCAGACGCTGGTTCGCATGCTGGACTACGGGCAGAGCCCGCAAGCGGCGTGTGACGCGCCACGCTGGCGCTACAACGCGGGGTTCAAGATCAATGTCGAAGCCGCGATGAACCATGCGACTGTTCAAGGCCTGGCCGAACGCGGTCACCGCACGGAAGTGATCAACGATTCCTACCAGGACTTTGGCTCGGGCCAATTCATCTGGCGCGCCGGCAACCCGAACGTCGAAGGCTACGTGGCCGCCAGCGATTCGCGGCGCGACGGGCAGGCTTCGGGCTTCTAAACCGATGTCTGCGCCGTAGTTTGATATCAAATCGGCCTCTAGCCCAAGTAATACCTGCGCAAGCAGCTATTAAAAGCATAGCGCCAGGATTGCTGCTGGCCGCTGCCGGTTCCATCGCCTTCAGCGGCAAGGCGATCATCGTCAAGCTGGCGTACCGCCACGGCGTTGATGCGGTCACGCTCATCATGCTTCGCATGCTGTTCGCGCTGCCGATTTTTGCCGCCATGGCCTGGTGGGCCAGCCGGGGCAAGCCGCCGCTCACGCGCAAGGACTGGGTGGGTGTGGCCGGGCTTGGCTTCAGCGGCTATTACCTGGCCAGCTTTCTCGACTTTGCCGGACTGGCGTATATCAGCGCGTCGCTGGAGCGGTTGATTCTTTACCTGAACCCGACACTGGTGATGGTGCTCGGTCTGGTGCTTTACCAGCGCCAGGTGAAGGCGGTGCAAGTCATCGGTATGGCAATCAGCTATAGCGGCGTGGCGCTGGTGTTCGGCCATGAAATTACGTTGATGGGAGCCGATGCGGCCTGGGGCGCGTTGCTGGTGTTGTTGAGCGCCGTCAGCTATGCGGTGTATCTGGTTTACAGCGGCGAGCTGGTCAAGCGGTTGGGCGCCTTGCGGCTGGTGGGCCTGGCAACCACGGTGGCTTGCCTGCTTTGTCTGCTGCAGTTTTTGATGCTCCGGCCGCTGAGCGCAGCGCTCGTCGCGCCCGAAGTGATCTGGCTGTCGGTATTGAACGCAACCATCTGCACCGCCGTTCCCGTGCTGCTGATCATGATGGCGATTGAGCGCCTGGGTCCCAGCCTGGTCGCACAGACGGGCATGATCGGCCCGATGTCCACCATTTTGATGGGCGCGCTGATTCTGGGCGAGCCTTTCACGGCCTGGGTGGCTGCGGGGAGTGTGCTGGTCCTGGCGGGGATTTATATCTTCACGCGCTCCAAATAAATCCTTTCAAAGCTGGGGTCGCGTACCGTAGCGTGGTTCACAATTCCACCCAACGTCTTTAACTAAGCAAAAGGAATCATCATGGATTTAGGTATTGCCGGTAAATGGGCGCTGGTCTGCGGCGCCAGCAAGGGCCTGGGTTTTGGCTGTGCCGAGGCGCTGGTGCGCGAAGGCGTACACGTGCTTATCGTGGCGCGCGGCGCTGACGCGCTGCAGGCAGCTGCTACTAAATTAATAGCTGCTTACGCAAGTTCTTCGGGGGCTGAGGTGCTATTTGTTGCTGCCGACATCACCACAGTAGAAGGCCGCGCTGCGGTGTTCGCGGTGCGCAAGGACTTCGACATCGTCGTCACCAATGCGGGTGGTCCGCCGCCGGGCGACTTCCGCGACTGGGACCGCGACGCGTGGATCAAGGCGGTGGACGCCAACATGCTGACGCCGATCGAACTCATCAAGGCGACGGTAGACGGCATGGCGGCGCGGGGCTTTGGCCGCATCATCAACATCACCTCCAGTGCGGTCAAAGCACCCATCGACATTCTGGGTTTGAGCAACGGCGCACGCAGTGGCCTGACGGGTTTTGTTGCCGGTGTGGCGCGCAGCAAACTGGCCGCCCAGGGCGTGACGCTGAACAACCTGCTGCCGGGCGCATTCGATACCGACCGCCTGCGCGGCACCATGGCCGGCGCGGCCAAAAAATCTGGGCAACCGATTGAGACCGTGATGGATGCGCGCCGCAAAAACATTCCAGCCCAGCGCTTTGGCAACGCCGAAGAGTTTGGCGCCATCTGCGCGTTTTTGTGCAGCCAGCAGGCGGCCTACATGACCGGGCAAAACGTGCTGGCCGATGGAGGCGCTTTCAGCGGGACTTTTTAAGGCGCCACCGTGTTGCCAACACGCGTTGAAACGAGACACTAGTCGCCGCCCCACAATAGAGCCCATGAAACCACCGAAACGATTGCAACCTTTAATTGAAGAAGGCCTGATCGACACCGTCGTGCGTCAGTTGATGAGCGGCAAGGAGGCGATGGTTTATGTCGTTCGCGTCGGCGACGAAACGCGCTGCGCCAAGGTCTATAAGGAGGCGACCGAGCGCAGCTTTCGTCAGGCCGTGGACTACACCGAAAACCGCAAGGTCAAAAACAGCCGCCAGGCGCGCGCGATGGCCAAGGGAACCAAATTCGGCCGGCAAGCGCAGGAAGCCGCCTGGCAAAGTGCCGAAGTCGATGCGCTGTATCGCCTGGCCGCAGCCGGCGTGCGCGTGCCCCGGCCCTATAAC
>JANLYY010000253.1:0-13762 GCA_031365885.1 Polaromonas sp.
CATCGGCGGCGAGAACGTCGGCGAAACGGTCGAGGGCCTGCAACGCTTTCCGATCAATGTGCGCTACCCGCGCGAGACCCGCGACTCGCTCGAAAAACTGCGCCGCCTGCCCTTCGTCACCGAACGTGGTGCGCGGCTGGCGCTGGGCGATGTGGCTGACATCCGCATCACCGACGGCCCGCCTATGCTGCGCAGCGAAAACGCACGGCTGTCAGGCTGGGTCTATGTCGATATTCGTGGCCGCGATCAGAAGTCGGCCGTGCAGGACATGCAGCGGGCGGTGGCTGCGCAAGTCAAGTTAAGCCCAGGTTATTCGGTGTCCTGGTCAGGACAATTCGAATATCTGGAGCGTGCCACGGCCAAGCTCAAGGTGGTCGTTCCATTCACGCTGCTGATCATCTTCGTGCTGCTGTACCTGACCTTCAAGCGTTTCGATGAGGCACTGCTGATCATGCTGGCAATGCCGTTTTCATTGATTGGCGGCTTCTGGCTGCTGTATCTGCTGGGGCACAACCTGTCGATTGCAAGCGCGATTGGCTTCATTGCACTGGCGGGAGTGACGGCCGAGTTCGGCGTCATCATGCTGCTGTATTTAAAGCAGGCCTGGGACGATCGCCTGGCACGCGGCGACAACACTTCGCCCGCGCTGCTCGACGCCATCCGCGAAGGAGCCGTGCTGCGCGTGCGGCCCAAAGCCATGACGGTGGCGGTGATCCTGTCTGGCCTGCTGCCAATTTTGTGGGGCGGCGGCACGGGCAGCGAGGTGATGCAGCGCATTGCCGCGCCCATGGTGGGCGGTATGGTTACCGCGCCGCTGCTGTCGATGTTTGTGATTCCCGCAGCGTACTGGCTGATGCGCCAACGGAAGACAAAAAGATGAGCACTGGATTAAAAAAATCTGGGTCGATGCAGTTGTTCCGGGCTCAGTGCGCAAGACAGGAGCCGAGTTGCCGTCCGTCCATCACGGCGATTTCGCGAACCTGCGAACCTGCGAACCTGCGAACCTGAGGGGCGTGCGTCACTCATCAAATTTCACGGCAAAACAAATACACTGAAAAAAGTTCCGTTCTGTTGTCGCATTTTGAGAATATAAAACGCCAGCGCAGATTGTTGAGGGTTCTCCCTAGACCGCTTGAAAATCCTCGATCCAACAATGCCGGGCCTGCAAATTTAAAAAAAGTGGGTATTACCTGCTGCGTTCCAATTCTGGGCTGCGGTTTCGGTTCAAAAAAACAAGGAGATTTTTATGTCCGTTCTCATTGCACTTGCGGTATCCATAGGTTTGCTTGCGGTGGTTGCTACCTGGCTGTTCTTCGGCCCGTTGGCCGCGTTTAATTTGCAAATTTGGCAGGCATTTTTAGCTTGGGCAAGCCACTACCACAACGGGGGCAAAGGAGACGGATTCAAGAAGACCGTCATCTGCATGACGTTTGGCGCCCTGGTC
Source organism: Polaromonas sp. (assembly GCA_031365885.1). Classification (GTDB taxonomy): domain Bacteria; phylum Pseudomonadota; class Gammaproteobacteria; order Burkholderiales; family Burkholderiaceae_C; genus Polaromonas. The sequence goes on from JANLYY010000253.1 coordinate 1,445, forward strand.
GGCATGCTGTCGGTGATGCTGGCTGGCCAACTGGGCATGCTGGGCGCGTTCGCGGTGCCGGTGGCTGTGGGCATAGGCGCAGCGACTATTGTTCTGGCGGCGCACATTCCGTTGCTCTCAACCATTCCGTCAGGCGTTTACGGCTTTGCCAGCATTGCCGGCCTGATCCTGCTGGGCAAGGATATGTCGCCGATGAACGCTATCGTGCCGACCGTCGTGTCTATCCTGTTTGGAGCCAGTTTTGGCTGGCTCTCCGAATTCATTGGCGGAAAGATGACAAAGACCTGAGCGTCCTGCGCGTGGCCCGGCACCGCAACCCGCATGCGGGTGAGCCGGGCGTTTCGCAGACCTGCCGCAGGCGTTTTGACGCGAAAACGCAGCATCCGCACACGCATATCTTTCGCTCGGCAGCAGTGAAAGCAGATCAGTCCGGTGTGACGGCCTGTACGGTGACGAGTGCGCCGTAGATAAACTTCAACAGGTATCTATTTACTATATTTTTAATAGCTACTTACGCACGTTTCGCGGGGGCTACAGCACGATTTTACCTTGATTGCAGCTACCCGAAGAGGCGGAAAACCGTCCATGCTATGGTGCGCTCATGTCAAAAACCATACGCTACACCCTGGTCTCTCTGCGCGAACTCCTCATTTCGTTTGGTCCCTTTTTGTTACTGGCGACTTCGCTTCTGGTGCTGGCCTATTGGTGGTTGGACCCGAACCCGCCCAAGCGCGTCACGCTGGCCACCGGCCCGGCGCAAAGCGCGTATGAGGAATTCGGCAAGCGCTACGCCAAAGCGTTGGCCACCCAAGGTATTGAGGTCATCGTGCAACCTTCCGAAGGCTCGGCAGCCAACCTGCAACTGCTGCGTGACGGCCAGGTTGACCTGGGTTTTGTGCAGGGCGGCACCAGCACCTACACCGACGTCGATGAAGAAAATCTGACATCTCTGGGCAGCCTGTTTGTCGAGCCGCTTTGGCTGTTCTATCGGGAAGACGTAGCGAAAAAACAAAAGCCGGCTGTGGCTGGCGAAGAGCCTGTGCTGGCGTCTCTCACGCAGCTGCAGGGCCTGCGTGTCAACGTAGGCACAGCAGGCAGCGGTGTGCCCGACCTGATGAATAAGCTGCTGGAAAGCAACCGGATCGATGCGTCCAGCTTAAGTCGCTCCAATCTCGAGCAGACGCCAGCAACTGTGGCCTTCCTGGGCGGGCAGCTCGACGCGATTGTCTTTGCGTCGGCGCCCGAGTCGCTGATGGTGCAGATGCTGCTGCAGACGCCCGGCGTCAAGCTGATGAATTTTGCGCAGAGTGAAGCCTATTCGCGCCGCTTCGCATTTTTGAGTACCGCGCGCCTGCCACGCGGCGTGGTTGATCTGGCCGGCAACATACCGCCCGACGATGTGCAGCTGGTGGCGCCGACAACGTCACTCGTCGGGCGCACTTCAACACACCCCGCGTTACTTCAGCTGTTTGCGCAGGCGGGAAACGCCATTCACGGCACGGCCGGCTGGTTTAAAAGCGCACGTGAATATCCGAACCGTGACAACAGTGAGCTGCCGATATCCAAAGAAGCCGAACGCGCCATAAAAAATGATGCGCCGTTACTGCAGCGCTATCTGCCGTTCTGGGTTGCCAATCTGGTTGAACGCATGTGGCTGGCGATGGGTATCATTCTGGCGATCATGCTGCCGCTGTCGCGTGTGCTTCCTCCTTTGTACGCTTTTCGTGTACGTTCGCGCATCTTCCGCTGGTACGGGCAGCTGCGAAATATCGAGGTCCGGATACCTACGGAAGACAACCGCGAACTGTTGCGCGAGCTTGGTCAGCTTGAAAGCCACGCAGAAAAGATCACCGTACCGCTGTCTTACACCGACGAGCTTTATGCCCTTCGCAGCAATATCCACCTGGTGCGCAAAAAATTGCTACGCACCGAATCAGCGACCGCTTGAGATGACCACCATACGAAGTCTCCCATGAACCCATCTGCTGAAGTTGACGAGCGCACCACGAACCTGGAAATAAAGGCCAGCTTCACGGAAGACCTGCTTGAACGCCTGGACGCGGTGATCGTGCGCCAGCAGCAGCAGATCGACAGGCTGACCCGCGAGGTCGCGGATCTTAAGCAGTCCGCCAGCAGCGGTGCGGCGACCGAGTTTCGCAGCCTCGGCGGCGAGCCGCCGCCGCACTACTGAATGCAAATTGCGTAGGCTGAATGGACAGTTCGGCAATTGAATGACAATCACAGGCTGACTCTTTTTTCCCCAATTTCATGACATCCACGCCACCAGACGCACTCCCAGAAGCAAACGAGCCATCGCCGACCAACGATTCCCCCGCCAAAGCGGTCGGCCAGAAATCGATTCAGTTGGTGCTTGAAAAACTGTTCGAGTTGTATCCGCATCTCTTCGGCGCCGAATTTCTTCCGCTGAAGCTCGGCATCTTTCAGGAATTGCTGGTCAGCCATCCAGAGCAATTCGAGCGCGCCGCCCTCAAGGCAGCATTGGGAACGCACACACGGTCAACCCGCTACCTGCAAAGCGTAGCGGCGGGTAAAAAACGCCATGACCTGCAGGGCAACGCTATAGAAGACGTAGCTCCTGAGCATGTTTACCTGTCGATGCTGGAACTGTTTCGCCGACGCGCCGCCCGCGCCCGCGAAGACCTGCGTCCGAAGTTCAGGGCGCAGCTGATTCAGGCCTTCGAAGCCTCGGGTCTGTCGCGGCAAGACTACCAGGCGCGCGTGCAGACCGGTGACGAAGCCGCGACCGCGCTGCTTGAAGAAGCGCTGGCGGAACACGATCAGAAGCAGGCCAGACAGGATGCACTGCTGAAGACTTTTGAGTCCAGCGGAAAAGCCCTCGACGAGTTTGCAGAGATGTATGGGCTTGACAAGCGTGACGTGGCGAAGGCGCTGACACGCAAGGCAAAACTTAAGGGACCAATCACCGCCAGTTAAACGCAGATTCTGCGTTTTGCCTATAGTCCGAGGGCCTTCCAGCCTTCAGGGCCGAGCTTTTCCAGCGTCGCGATGTTCTGCTCGAAAATTGATTCTGCTTCGGGAAAAGCGGCCACTGCTCTTTCGACGCTGTCTTCGCGCAGCAAATGCAGTATCGCGAATGGCGCGCGATTGGTGTAATTGCCGATGTCGTCATGCTCGGTGCCATCGAACTGAAAACGCGGGTGAAAGCTGGCTAGCTGCACCACGCCTTCGAGCACATGCTCATCGACCACGCCTTCGGCAACTTCCAGAAAATCATTGAAGTCGAGGAAGTCTTCAAACAGCTTGGGGTGAATCAGCAACGTCGTATCAATCTCCGCTGCGGGCGTGGCGACGAGCAGATCCAGCTCACGATCCAGTTCTTCAAGCAAATCGTCCGCATGGCGGGCATGGCTGACGACCATGCGCACCTGGTTCTTCACGTAAACCGCTTTGGCGAACGGACACAGATTAAGGCCGATGACGGCTTTTTCGAGCCAGTGACGGGTTTGCTCTAAAACTTGTTCGTCGGTCATTGCCACACGCAATCCCCTTCTGCGCACCCGAAATGCAAGCAGGAGCCGCGGGACTGGCTTTGCCAGACCGCAGGCGCAGCGGCCCCCGCGGGGGGCAGAGCGCTACACGCAGTGAGCAAACGTGGGTGCACTATTTCAACGCCTTGTAGCGCATGCGCTTGGGCTTCGCACCCTCTTCGCCGAGGCGTTTTTTCTTGTCGGCTTCGTATTCCTGATAGTTGCCATCGAAGAACGTCCACTGGCTATCGCCTTCGGCCGCCAGAATGTGCGTGGCGATACGGTCAAGGAACCAGCGGTCGTGGCTAATGACCATGACTGAACCGGCGAATTCGAGCAGCGCGTCTTCCAGCGCGCGCAGTGTTTCCACATCCAGGTCATTCGAAGGTTCGTCAAGCATCAACACGTTGCCGCCGGCAATCAGGGTCTTGGCAAGGTGCAGGCGACCGCGCTCACCGCCTGACAGGGTGCCGACCCGTTTTTGCTGGTCGCCGCCGTTGAAGTTGAAGCGCCCGGCATAGGCACGGCTTGGCATCTGAAACTTGCCGACGTTCAAGATATCCAGGCCACCCGAGATATCTTCCCAGACGGTTTTTTCATTCGCCAGGTCATCGCGGTTCTGGTCGACGAATGCCATACGCACGGTTGAGCCCTTGATGACCTCACCGCTGTCAGGCTTTTCCTTGCCGGCAACCAGTTTGAACAGCGTGGACTTGCCGGCGCCGTTCGGGCCGATGATGCCGACGATGGCGCCTGCCGGCACGGTGAAGCTCAGGTTGTCAATCAATACGCGGTCGCCGAACGACTTGGTGACGTTCTTGAATTCAATCACCTGCGCGCCCAGGCGCTCGGCAACGGGAATGAAAATCTCGTTGGTCTCGACGCGTTTCTGGTATTCGAAATCGCTCAACTCTTCAAAGCGCGCGAGGCGTGATTTGCTTTTTGCCTGGCGCGCCTTCGGGTTTTGACGCGACCATTCCAGCTCTTTCTTCAGCGCCTTGGCACGGGCTTCTTCGCCCTTTTGCTCGACCGCCAGGCGTTCGCCTTTTTGTTCCAGCCAGGTGCTGTAGTTGCCCTTCCATGGAATACCGTGGCCGCGGTCCAGTTCCAGAATCCATTCGGCAGCGTTGTCGAGAAAATAGCGGTCGTGAGTAATAGCGACGACGGTGCCCGAATACCGCTGCAAAAATTGCTCCAGCCAGTCCACCGATTCGGCGTCCAGGTGGTTGGTCGGCTCGTCGAGCAGCAGCATGTCGGGTTTAGACAGCAGCAGAGCGCACAGGGCCACGCGGCGTTTTTCACCGCCCGACAAGATACTGATTTGCGCGTCCCACGGTGGCAGTCGCAGCGCGTCGGCGGCAATTTCCAGCTGGTGTTCGGAATCGGTGCCCGAGGTCGCGATGATCGCCTCCAGGCGCGCCTGCTCGGCGGCCAGCGCATCGAAGTCGGCATCGGGTTCGCCATAGGCCGTGTAGACGGCATCCAGCTGCGCCTTGGCCGCAAACACAGCGCCCATACCCGCCTCAACGCTCTCGCGCACGGTGTGGCCCGGGTCCAGCCTCGGTTCCTGCGGCAGGTAACCAATGTTGAGGCCCGGCATCGGCGTGGCTTCGCCTTCAATTTCCTTGTCGATGCCGGCCATGATTTTTAGCAAAGTGGACTTGCCCGAACCATTGACGCCCAGCATGCCGATCTTGGCGCCAGGGAAAAAGCTGAGTGAAACGTCTTTGAGAATGTGACGCTTGGGCGGCACAATCTTGCCGACCTTGTTCATGGTGAATACGTATTGGGCCATCAGGATCAATCTCTAATAAAAATAAAAAAACAGGGAAGTGAGGCAGGACTCAAAAGAAAGTCACTCAGTGCGCGACTGGCGTTTGCATTCCGAGCCAAATGTTGCCTGAATGTTGCTTCCAACCCTCCATTATCGTTCCGTGAGACAATGAAGATGTTGTAGGCTCCAGTTACCTGCGACGCTTGGGCACATCCTCAGGTCTACTCACGGTAGCCGCCTGCGATGTAAATAGAGATGTAGGCCCTACTTTTTGACCCCATCTGCCTATCACTGGCGGGTTGCTTCCACAAACAAGCACCCTACAGGCCGATCAAAAAGCACCGAGACGGTGCAAAACAATGACTTTTGAAAATCTGAACCTGGCTCCGGCCATTCTTAAAGCCGTGCTTGAGCAGGGCTACGACACTCCCACCCCCATTCAAGCCCAGGCGATTCCGGCTGTGCTGGCCGGCAGCGACCTGCTGGGTGGCGCCCAAACCGGAACCGGCAAAACCGCCGCCTTCGTGCTGCCGATGCTGCAACGCCTGAGCACCGAAGCACGCGTAACCAACCGCCGAGGCGTCAACGCGGTGCGCTGCCTGATCATGACGCCGACACGCGAGCTCGCCGCGCAGGTTGAAGAAAGTGTTCGCGTCTATGGCAAATACCTTGAACTGACTTCAATGGTCATGTTCGGCGGTGTCGGTATGGGCGCGCAAATCGAAAAACTGCGCCGTGGCGTGGACATCCTGGTTGCCACACCTGGACGCCTGCTCGACCACGCGGGCCAGGGCACGCTGGATCTGGGCCAGGTGCAGATTCTGGTGCTCGACGAAGCCGACCGCATGCTGGACATGGGCTTCATTCACGACATCAAAAAAGTGCTGGCACTGGTACCGAAACAAAAGCAGTCCCTGCTGTTTTCAGCCACTTTCAGTGACGAGATTCGTGAACTGGCCAACGGCCTGCTGCGCGACCCGCTGCACATTCAGGTCACGCCGCGCAACACCACGGTGCAGCGCATCACGCAGACCATTCACCCAGTCAGCCGCAGCAAGAAGAAGGCGCTGCTGACGCACATCATCAACGAGCACAACTGGAGCCAGGTACTGGTATTCACGCGCACCAAGTTTGGTGCCAACAATGTCGCCGAACACCTGACGAAAAACGGGATTGAAGCACTGGCACTGCACGGCAACAAAAGCCAGACGGCCCGTACGCAGGCACTGCAGGGTTTTAAAGACGGCACGATTCGCGCCCTGGTCGCCACCGACATCGCTGCGCGCGGCATTGATATCGACGAGCTGCCACACGTCGTGAATTACGAGATCCCGAACGTCAGCGAAGACTATGTGCATCGCATCGGCCGCACCGGCCGCGCGGGCAACAGCGGCGAAGCGGTGAGTCTGGTGTGTCTGGACGAAGAAGGCTTTATGCAGGACATCGAGCGCTTCACCAAACAGAACATTGAAGTCGTCATGGTGCCTGGCTTCGAAGCCGAGCCCGGCGAAAAAGCCGAGCCATTGGCCATGGGTCGCCAGACGATCTGGGGCGGTTTGGGCAAACCCCCAAGCCGCGACGTGATGCAGGCCGCCGCCAAGGCCGCCCGCACGGAGATGATGCAACGCATCCGTGACACCAAAGGCTCGCAGCCGGCTCGTGGCGCGAGCGGCGGTGGCAATGGGGGTAGCGGCCGCGGTCGCAGACCTGCCGGTGGCGGTAATGGGCGCGGCGACAGTGGTAGCAATGGTGGCGGCAATTTCGGTCGCGGCCCCCGCACGCCGAACCCCGGTCAGCCACGACAGAACTCTGGCTACGGCGCGCCGGCTTCCGGACAACCGCGTCAGGCGCAGCCGCCACGTTACCGCGATGATTCCCAGCCGCCACGTAACCGTGACGAACAACAGCACCAGGACCCGCGCGGTCCGCGCACCGAATCCAGAGGCGAGCCCCGCAATGACTTCGACAACCAGCAACCCGCCAGCCACGCCTCTTCGGGCTTCCCGTCCTCCGGACAACCGTCAGGCGGCAACCGGGGCAACTTCCGCGGCGCCCGCTCCGGCGGCGGTGCGGGTGGCGGTGGTGGCAGGAGCAACGGGCCTCGTCGGCCAGGCGGTCCTGGCCCGTTTACTCGCTGATAACTCCTACTCAGCGGTTCACGCCGTCGGGCGACGCGCGCCTGACCAGCAAAACCCGAAGCTGGTGCTGCTCATCACGAACTCGTTCAGCGACATCAAGTTGCCTCCTGTGGATGATGTCTTTATTGCACTGGGCACCACTATCAAAGTCGCTGGCAGAACGTCAGCGTTTCGTGCGGTCGATTTCGATGCGGTCGTCGCGGTAGCCCGCGCCGCGCGCGCTGCCGGTGCGTCGCGCATAGGTATCGTCAGCGCCATGGGTGCCGACAGCCAATCGAAAGTTTTTTACAACCGCGTCAAGGGCGAGATGGAATCGGCGGTGGCCGCCCTCGGCTTTGACGCTGTCGTGATAGCGCGCCCCTCCCTGCTGGCAGGCGACCGGCATGCCTTGAAGCAACCGGTGCGGGTTGTTGAAAAAATCTCGCTGTTTGCAATCAAACTATTTAATCCTTTAGTGCCCGACAACTACCGGCCCGTCGAAGCTGACGATGTTGCAAAGTCGCTGGTTGAAGCGGTACAGGCAGCCCATTCCGGCACACGCGTCATGCTGTCGTCTGAGCTGCATAGCTGAAGCCCCGCAGCTAGCAATTATTAGTAGTTTACGCTCCAAGCCCAATAGATACGTGCGTAACCAGCTATTACTTTAATAGCAATCTGTTTCTTCATCGAACACTGCACCCGCCTGCGCGGACACGTGCTCCGCGACACCGTTCGCCACGATTGTTCAGCCGCCTGACAGAGCGCCGCAATGCAAGGCTGGGCCTCGTCGCTACTGCCTGGCGAGCCGTCAATTTCTCAAGCCGCATCAAGTCCGTGCATCAATGGCACCGGGGCGTGCCCAGCCGTTTCAACAACCTCATCGCTGGTTGACGCTGATGACATTCCAATTTTTCCATGCTACAACGGACGTGATTCGAGGATTTAAAACATCTCTTCCGGGGAGCCCATGGCCGCAGTCGAAATCAGAAACGTTGAAAAATATTTTGGTGCTACCCACGTCATTCGTGGCGTGAATATTGAAATTGAAGACGGACAGTTCACCGTGCTGGTCGGACCCTCGGGCTGCGGTAAGTCCACGCTATTGCGCATGATTGCGGGCCTGGAGGAAATAGGTAGCGGCGACATCCTCATCGGCGGCAAAGTCGTCAACAAGATGATGCCCAAAGAGCGGGACATCGCCATGGTGTTCCAGAACTACGCGCTCTACCCGCACATGACAGTGCGCGACAACATGGCTTTCAGCCTGAAGCTGGCCAAACAATCTGCCGCCATGGTCGATGACCGGGTCATGAAGGCCGCTGACATTCTGGGTCTGGGCGACTTGCTCGACCGCTTCCCGCGCCAGTTGTCCGGCGGTCAGCGCCAGCGTGTGGCCATGGGCCGGTGCATCGTGCGCGACCCGCAGGTGTTCCTGTTCGATGAGCCGCTGTCTAACCTCGACGCCAAGCTGCGGGTTCAGATGCGTACGGAAATCAAGGAGCTGCATCAGCGCCTCAAGACCACGTCTGTTTATGTGACGCATGACCAGATCGAGGCCATGACCATGGCCGACAAGATTGTCGTGATGCGCGACGGCATCGTCGAGCAGACCGGCTCGCCGCTCGAACTGTATGACCACCCGGCGAACCAGTTTGTGGCCGGATTTATTGGCTCGCCTTCGATGAACTTTTTGCCCGGCGTTCTCAAGCGCAGCGGCGGTGTGGCGACGGTAGAAATTGGCGGCGGCCTGTCCTTGCCCGCGCCTGTGCATGCGGGCGGCCAGGACGGCCAGCAGGTGATCTACGGCATGCGGCCAGAACATCTTGACCTGGCCGGCGTGGGCGAAGGCGTGGCGACCGAGGTGGTAGTGGTCGAACCGACGGGGGCCGACACGCAGATCTTTACCAAGATCGCTGGCGTTGAAGTGACCAGCGTATTTCGGGAGCGCCACGCGTTCAGGCCGGGTGAAACCATTCGCCTGAAACCCGACCCGCTGCGGGCCCATTTGTTTGATGCTGCCAGCGGCATGCGCCTGACAGGCTGACGCCCGCCAACGCCAGGGCGACGTCATATTTTCGCCACTCGATTTTTTGTTGATTGATATTTGTTGCCTGGTGTTCGTTGCTTGATCCATCCATAAAAGGAGTGTTCCATGTCTGATTTCGACCGTCGCAAGTTCCTCAAGAAAACGTCGGCCGCTGCGGGGGTTGCCGCTGCACCGTTGCTCTGGCCTGCCACGGGGTATTCGCAGACGCTTGCGTTCAAGCCCGAGAAAGACGCCAAATTGCGCGTGCTGCGCTGGAGCCGCTTTGTGCAGGGCGACATTGACGCCTACATGATCAACGTCAAGAAGTTCACTGAAAAAACCGGCATCGAGGTGCGGGTTGACAACGAAGGCTGGGAAGACGTGCGGCCCAAGGCAGCGGTGGCTGGGAACACTGGAGCCGGCCCCGACATTATTTTGTCCACCAACGACGATGCGAATCTGTACCCGGACAAACTGCTCGACGTGACCGACCTGGCCACCTACCTCGGCAAGAAATACGGTGGCTGGTATCCGGCCTGCGAAGCCTATCTGCGCCCCGACGGCAAGAAGTGGATCGGCCTTGGCCTCGGCGCGGCCGGCGCGATGATCGTCTATCGCCAGAGCCACATGAAGGCCGCTGGCTTTGACGTCTTTCCAAAGGACACCACCGGCTTTCTGGCGCTACTCAAGGCAATGCATGCGAAGGGCACGCCAGCCGGCTTTGCGCTGGGCAACGCCACCGGCGATGGCCTGTGGACCAACTGGTTGATCTGGTCGCATGGTGGCAAGCTGGTCGATACCAACAACAGGGTTGTGATCGACAGCGCCGAGACCATCAAGGCGCTTGAGTACGCCAAAGAGATGTACAGCACCTTCGTTCCGGGCACGCTGTCCTGGCTCGACCCGAACAACAACAAGGCCTTTCTCGACGGCCAGATCAGTGTCACCAACAACGGCATCTCGATCTACTATGCCACCAAAACATCGGCCGACCAGAAGATCAGGGACTTGCGGGAAGACATTTACCACGCGCAGTACCCGGTGGGCCCGGTGGGCGTGCCGACCGAGTCGCACATCTTCTTCAATCAGATGATCATGAAGTACACCAAGTACCCGCAGGCTGCCAAGGAGTTCCTGCGCTTCATGATGGAGCAGGAACAATACGACCCCTGGCTCACGGCGGCTGGCGGCTATATCGCACCGCCATTGGCCGAATACGCCAAGTCGGCGGTCTGGACTTCAGACCCGAAGCACACCCCCTACCGCGATTGCGTGAAGAACCTGCGGCCTGCTGGTTACGCTGGCAAGCTTGGCTACGCGTCGGCCGGGGCTGGGGCCGATTTCATCGTCGTCAACATGGTGGCCGAGGCGGCAAGCGGGGCCAAGACGCCGAAAGAAGCAGCCGAACGGGCGCAGAAGCGGGCCGAACGCTACTACAAGGTCTGAGTCGCCCGATTTAAGGTGTCCGCCCCATGCTTCAAAAGCTTCAGAACAGTCGCAACGCGCTCGGCCTGCTTTTCATGCTGCCGGCTGCGGTGCTGTTGCTGCTGTTCCTGACCTACCCGCTGGGGCTGGGCGTCTGGCTTGGCTTTACCGACGCGAAAATCGGCCGTGGCGGCGGCTGGATCGGGCTGGAGAACTACGAGTTTTTGCTGGGCGACAGCGTCACCCAGTTGGTCCTGTTCAACACGCTGTTCTACACCTTTGTTGCCAGCGTGCTGAAGTTCGTTCTGGGCCTGTGGCTGGCCATTCTGCTCAACGAGAAGCTGCCTTTCAAGACCTTCTTCCGCACCATCATCCTGCTGCCTTACATCGTGCCCACCGCGCTGTCGGCGATTGCCTTTTGGTGGATTTACGACGCGCAGTTTTCGGTGGTGAGCTGGGTTTTGATCAAGGCGGGCTTGATCGAACGCTACATTGATTTTCTGGGTAATCCGTGGAATGCCCGGCTGTCCACCATCACGGCCAACGTCTGGCGCGGTGTGCCGTTTGTGGCCATCACCCTGCTGGCCGGCCTGCAGACCATCTCGCCTTCGCTGTACGAAGCAGCAGCCATTGATGGTGCCAGCGGCTGGCAGCGTTTTCGCTTCATCACCCTGCCCTTGCTGACCCCCATCATTGCGGTGGTCATGACATTTTCGGTGCTGTTCACCTTCACCGACTTCCAGCTGATTTACGTGCTGACGCGCGGCGGGCCGCTCAATGCAACGCACCTGATGGCCACGCTGTCATTTCAGCGCGCCATTTCCGGCGGTGCCCTGGGCGAAGGCGCGGCGATTGCGATTGCCATGGTGCCTTTCCTGCTGGCCTCGATTTTGTTCAGCTACTTCGGCCTGCAGCGCCGCGCATGGCAACAGGGCGGCAGCGACAAGTAATTCCAATTCCAGATCAACCCGATAGGTCGTTGCTTGCCCTTGTCGTGCTACAGCACTGCCCGCGGCTTCGCGCCTACTCTCGGATTGAGCTGAAACTGGAATAACACCGATTTAAAAACTTTTTTACTGAGGTATTCATGGCCCAAAAAGACGACGACAGCCCCGGCATGAGTTTTCTGGACACGCTGCCGCGCCGTGTTGTGACAGTGTTCATCCCGCTGGGAATTTTCGTATTTGTTCTGCTGTTTCCGTTTTACTGGATGACGATCACCGCCTTCAAACCCGACAACGAACTACTGGCACGCGACGGCAATCCGTTCTTCGTCATCGCACCGACGCTGGCGCATTTCAAGAAGCTCCTGTTTAACACGGCCTACCCCGAGTGGCTCTGGAACACCGTCATCATCTCGGTGGTTTCGACCTTCGTATCCCTGGCTGCATCGGTACTGGCCGCCTACGCCATTGAGCGGCTGCGCTTCAAGGGTTCACGACAAATGGGCCTGAGCATTTTTCTGGC
>JANLYY010000016.1:0-2712 GCA_031365885.1 Polaromonas sp.
TTTGGCGGCGTCTATAAAAAGCTGGTGCTCAAAGACGACAAGCTGATCGGCGCCTGCCTGTACGGCGACACGGTGGACGGCAGTTATTACTTCAAGCTGCTGCGCGATGGCCGCAGCGTGGCGGGCATCCGCGACCGGCTGATGTTTGGCGAATCGAACTTGGGAGACGCCGGCCATGAAGGCCAGAACAAGGCCGCCACGATGGCCGATGACGCCGAGGTGTGCGGCTGCAACGGCGTCTGCAAGGGCACCATCGTCAAGGCGATTCGCGAAAAAGGTTTGTTCACGCTCGACGAAGTTCGCAAGCACACCAAAGCCAGCGGCGGCTGCGGCTCGTGTACCGGGCTGGTCGAACAGATTTTGATGTTCACCGCCGGCGGCGACTACTCGGCCACGCCCAAACTCAAGGCCATGTGCAGCTGCACCGACCACGGCCAGCAGGCGGTGCGCGACGCGATTCGCAGCAACCGCCTGATGAAGATTGCCGACGTCTATAAATTCATGGAATGGAAAACGCCGAACGGCTGCGCCAGCTGCCGCCCGGCGGTCAATTACTACCTGATCAGCACCTGGCCGAAGGAAGCCAAGGACGATCCGCAAAGCCGCTACATCAACGAGCGCAGCCACGCCAACATTCAAAAAGACGGTACCTACAGCGTGATTCCGCGCATGTGGGGAGGTGAAACATCGGCCAGTGAACTGCGTCGCATTGCCGACGCGGTGGACAAATACAAAATCCCGACGGTGAAGGTGACCGGAGGGCAGCGCATCGACTTGCTCGGTGTGAGGAAAGAAGACCTGCAGGCGGTGTGGAACGACATCGGCATGCCTTCAGGTCACGCGTATGCGAAGGCGCTGCGCACGGTGAAAACCTGCGTCGGCAGCGAATGGTGCCGCATGGGCACGCAGGATTCGACGCAAATGGGCAAGGACCTGGAGCGCGCGATGTGGCGCATGTACGCGCCGCACAAGGTGAAGTTCGCGGTTAGCGGCTGCCCGCGCAATTGCGCCGAGTCGGGCATCAAGGACGTCGGCATCATCGGCGTGGACAGCGGCTGGGAGATGTACATCGCCGGCAACGGCGGCATCAAGACCGAGGTCGCGCACTATTTCACCAAGCTGAAGACGGCGGCCGAAGTGCTCGAATACACCGGCGCATTTTGCGAGCTGTACCGGCAGGAAGGCTGGTACCTGGAGCGCACGGTGCATTACGTGAACCGCGTCGGGCTTGATTACGTCAAGAAAAAAATCCTCGAAGACCATGCCGGCCGCAAGGCACTGTGGGAGCAGCTGCAGTTCGCGCTCGATGGCGAGCCGGATCCGTGGTTTGAGCTGAAGGAAGCGGCCGTCGATGCGCGGCAGTTTGAATCCATTCCAGCCTGAGTTAGTAACAAAATAAGGCTGCAGCCCACGTAATACCTGCGTAAGCAGCTATTAATTAAATAGCACACCAGACAACACAAATATGACGCAATGGAAAAGAATCTGTCTGGTCTCGGACATCCCGGTGCTCGGCTCTCGCCGCGTCACCCGCGCGCGCGGCGTGGACGTGGCCGTGTTCCGCAATGCAGACGATGAGGTGTTCGCGCTGCTCGACCGTTGCCCGCACAAGGGCGGGCCACTGAGCCAGGGCATTGTGTTCGGCACCAGCGTCGCCTGCCCGCTGCACAACTGGACTATCGGCCTGGCCGACGGCTGCGCACGCGCACCCGACGAGGGTTGTGTGCCGAAGTTTGCGTGCAAGGTTGAAGCAGGTGAAGTGCATCTGGACGCGAACGAGCTGGCGACACTGGCGCTCGATCTGCAGCGTCCGCGTGCGGGGCCAGGTGCGTCTACCGGTGCGGTGGGTGATGCATCGTTTGACGTGCAGGCACCGCACACGGCGTGATGGCGCACGAAACCAAATCAACCTGCCCTTACTGTGGGGTGGGGTGTGGGGTGATTATTGAATCGCAGAGTGACCAGATCACCGGTGTGCGCGGCGACCCGGATCATCCGGCCAACTCTGGAAGGCTGTGTACCAAAGGCTCGACATTGGCGCTGACCGCATCAAGCACCATCACCCAACAAACTCGCCTGCTCTACCCAATGCAGCGCGAGCATCGGGGTGAAGCGCCAAAGCGGATTTCGTGGGACGGCGCGCTTGATTTCGCTGCGGAAAGCTTTTCTCAAATTATCCGCGAACACGGCCCCGACTCAGTCGGTTTTTATATTTCTGGCCAGTTGCTGACCGAAGACTATTACGTCTTCAACAAGCTGGTCAAAGGGCTGATCGGCACCAATAACCTCGACACCAACTCCCGCCTGTGCATGAGCAGCGCGGTGGCCGGCTACAAGCAGACCCTGGGCGCGGATGCGCCGCCGACCTGCTACGAGGACGTGAACCATGCCACCTGCATCTTCATCGTCGGCAGCAACACGGCCTACGCGCACCCGATTTTGTTCAGGCGCATTGAAGACGTTAAATTTGGAAGCCCCTCCGGTAGCGCCGCCAACCCAAATCTGAAAATAATTGTCTGCGACCCACGCCGCACCGACACGGCCGAGATTGCCGATCTGTATCTGCCGATCCAGCCCGGCACCGACGTGATGCTGTTCAACGGCCTGCTGCACATCATGCTGTGGGAAGGCTGGATTGATGCCGCCTATATCGGCTTGCACACGAATGATTTCGACGCCCTGAAAGCCACGGTGCGCGACTGCACGCCGGAC
>JANLYY010000100.1:0-2146 GCA_031365885.1 Polaromonas sp.
CGTGAATTTGCCATCTTGCGCATGGGCCAGCTCGAGCGTCTGCGACGCAGGCAGACTAACGCTTGCAATCGCCCTGTCGGTCTGCACCGGCAACTGGCGCCCACCCCGGTCGACCAGCACAACCAGCCTGACACTGGCGGGCCGACCATAGTCGAACAGCTCATTGATGACGGCGCGAATGGTGCGGCCGGTGTAGAGCACGTCATCGACGACGATCAGATGCGCGCCGTTGACATCAAAGGGCAACACCGTCTGCGCGCTGGATGCCAGACCGCGCTGGGAAAAATCGTCGCGGTGCATGGACGACGACAGCACACCGGCTTCGCCAGCCAACCCCAGGTCTTTGTGCAAACGCTGGGCCAGCCAGGCGCCACCGGACGCCACGCCGACCAGCTGCGTGGGCTCGGCAAAGGCCGTCAATAGCGCGGGCATGGCGGCGCGCAAATCGCCATACAGCGCCTCGGCGTCAAGCATCAAACTGCTCATGGAAGACCTCTTAAAAATTGCTCGAGGATGATGCAGGCGGATGCCGCGTCCGCATCCAGCGCGCCGCTGGCAAATGCTTCGGTGGTGCTGTAGCGTTCGTCCACTTCGAAGACTTGAAGGCGATGGCGGCTGCGCAGCTGACGGGCAAACTTCTGCGCGCGCGCGGTGTTCTCGTGGCTGGCGCCGTCGGGATGAAAAGGAATGCCGACGACCAGCGCATCGGGCTGCCACTCTTCAATTCTCAGTGCAATGGCCTTTAAACGCGCATCGCCGGCAGCTGCGATGCTGGCCTGCGGCGATGCGGTTCGCGTCAGCGAGTTGCCGGAAGCAACCCCCGTGCGTTTCACGCCAAAATCGAAAGCCAAAAAAGTTTTAAGACCGGCTGACACGGAAGGCGCGGTCGCCAGGCTCATGCGTGCCCAGCCTCGGGCGACAGCATCCAGCTTTGCAGACCCAGCAGCAGCATGGCTTTTTCGTAGCGCTCGCCGGCTGGCGTATCGAAAATAACGCCCATGTCGGCCGGAACCGTGAGCCAGCTGTTGTCTGAAATTTCAGACTCCAGCTGACCTTCGCCCCAGGCCGCATAACCCAGCGAAACAAACACCCGGCGCGGACCGGCGCCGGTTGACAGCGCTTCAAGAACGTCCTTGGAGGTGGTCATTTCGAGCCCGCCTGGAATCGACATGGTCGATGCGTAAACCGACTCGTGGCCAGGCATCATGGATTCGTGAAGCACGAATCCGCGCTCAGTCTGCACGGGGCCGCCGTGAAACACCAGCGCATCGCTGAGATCTTCCCGCCGCAAGGGCAGTTCGACCTTGGCGAACAGCCCCTTTAAATTGATGTCGCTGGGCTTGTTGATGATCAGACCCAGCGCACCGCGCTCGGTGTGTTCGCACAGGTAAATCACACTTTTGGCGAAAGCGGCGTCGTCCAGCCCCGGCATGGCGATCAGGAAATGGTGGGTGAGATTGATCGAGGCTGAATCAGTCGGCATGGTCAGATTTTACGCCCAGTCACCTCCTGGCGGGTCGCAAGAAAGCACCTCTGCGGCAAACTGGTTCAGCGGCTTGCAAACGGGCGGCTGCGGGGCTTGCTACGATAAACCCATGCCCCAAAAATACAAGATCGGCCTGATGTGGTTCCGTCGGGATTTGCGCGTTGACGATAACGCCGCGCTACACCACGCACTTCAATCTTGTACACAGGTCTTCTGCCTGTTTGTCTTTGACGGGGGCATTCTGGATGCCCTGCCGCGCGCCGACCGGAGAGTGGAGTTTCTTCGGGAGTCGCTGGTTGACCTGGACCAGCAGCTTGAGGACGCAGCCAAGCAACACGGCGTAGCCGGGGCCGGCCTGATCGTGCGACACGGCCATGCTGGCGATTGCCTTTCAGCCGCTGCCAGGGAATTGGCCGTTGATGCAGTTTTCTTCAACCACGATGATGAACCGCAGTCGTTAGCGCGTGACACGGCGGTCCAGGCGCAGATGCAGGCTGGAGGCGTCGCCGTTCACAGCTTCAAGGACCATCTGATTTTTGAACGGTCTGAGGTGCTGACCCTGGCAGGCAAGCCTTACAGCGTCTTCACGCCTTACAAAAACGCGTGGCTGAAAAAGATTGATGCGTTCTACCTGAAGCCCTACCCGACTGAAAAGTACGC